>DYLD01000047.1:2218-17615 GCA_020722315.1 Syntrophus aciditrophicus | reverse complement strand
GATCTTTACGGTTCTGGTAATCTTTACGCGCCAGTTCTGGCGCTAAAGATATTCCTCTAAATATCAGATTGATTTCCCTTTTGCTGTTTGTTAGAGTGCGTGCAAACAAAAACTTGCGTTTTGGCCCCGGGGAATTGATGCATTTTTGAGTATTGTTATCATTCGGTGTGTTTTAAGAAAAAACAGGGCCACTTTGTATGGGAACTTGATCATGACCCAAAAAAGACAAAACACCGGCGTACGACAACAACAGATCGTCGATGCAGCAGGGATACTGATCTCCAAATACGGCAGCGAACATCTGACCGTTAAGAGTATCGCCAAAGAGGTCGGCATTTCCGAAGCAGCCATATACCGCCATTTCAAAAACAAGAGGAGCATTTTATCCTTTTTGCTGAGTGATATCGAAACGGCTCTTCTCAGAGATCTGTCTCCGGAAAGAACCGGCGCCGAATTGCTTACTCTTGACGCTATTGAAAAGACTATCCACACCCATTTCACGACCATTGCGAGGCGGAAAGGGGCTTCCTTTCAGATCATAGCCGAAATCATCAGCTTCGGCGATAAAAAACTGAATAACCAGACCTATCTGTTGATCAACAAATACCTCTTTCATTTAAAGGAACTCCTCGCCGAGGGGGTTCGGCAGGGCTCCGTGCGGCCGGACATCGATACAGAAGCTGCGGCAATGTTGCTCTTCAGCCTTATTGAGGGCTTGGTGAGCGTATGGTCTCTCAGCAACGGCAGCTTCAAGCTCATAGAGAAATTCTCCTCTCTCTGGCAGATCTACCGCGAAGCGATTGTTCGCCGCTGAAACAACACGCCCATAACGACCTCAAAGCAATCTCCCCGGCAGGCATTAGATTATCAATTCTCACATCACGGCTGAAAAGACTTCCCTGTCATATCGAAATTCTTCCCTTACTAAAGAGAGACCTTTCCGATTAAACTCGCTTGACAAGTTAGTAAATGTTTACTATCTAACAAGTAAGTGATAACTAATATTTTTTCGGGATGGAGATCTGTAACCCCGCGTAAATGTTGAATATCAAAAACCAATTACTACAGGAACCCTATCCCGAAGAAATAGAAAAAAGGAGGCCGGACATGCAGTATATCTTTGCGTTTATTTGCTTCGTGGCCTGCATTGCAGGGATCATATCTTTAAGCCAGCTTCACCTGAACGGCATCCTAACGGGAGTTATAGTTTTTCTGTTGGTTCTTCTTGCCGTTTACAGTCTGGCCAGGATAAAACCAAAAGAGACAAAACCAGAGGGGGAGGCAGCAAATAGTGCGTTGCCAAACTTTGTGTAGACCTTTGCCTTGCGTATTGAAGCTTATTCTTGTGACGTTGACAGCCGATCCGTTTCAGACGGAATCGTCTCAGGCGAAGGCGCTGCATAAAACGGTTATAGGAGCATCAAGATGATAGAATCTCGTTTCCTGTTCTTTCTTTATCCGACAGCGTTCCATAGGGTAGGCCTGCCCAGCTTTATTCACTTTGACATTTTGAACAAATCCGATAAAAGGCGAATCAATAAATACCTCGCCGACTTTTGCAACAATCCTCGGACATGAGACGGTAGTTTTAAGCCCGTTTCGGCCAGGGGAATTATGCATGGTTTTGTGATAGTCTAAACCGATAAATGGACGATCTTGATTAGCATCCTCTCGTTGAAAAACAACTATCCCTGCCATGGTGCGGCGGTGAAGAGAACTTCTCGTAGTTATGTTTTGCAGAAAGATCATTCGATCCTTTACTTACCCGTTTTCAAAATCAGAATGGTTTGATGCAATAACCATTTATCAAACAAGTTGAAGGAGGAGAGGTTATGTCTGCAGGAATAATACAATGGCTGGTGGTCGGGGGCGGGGTACTGGCGATGCTTTTCGTGCTTTATCTCGTCAAGACAATCCTGCGCGAAAGTCCGGGTAACCCCAAAATGCAGGAGATATCCCACGCCATACGTCAGGGGGCGATGGCGTTTCTGAACCGGGAGTTCAAGACCCTTTCGATATTCACAGTGGTCGTCTTTATCGCTCTGGCCGTTTTCATTGAACCGCACTGGTGGGTGGCAGTATCTTACCTGGCCGGTACGGTGATCTCGGCGCTGTCGGGCTGGCTCGGAATGAACATTGCCACATCCGCCAATGCCCGGACCGCCAACGCCGCGATGACAAGCTGGGCGCGCGGCTTAAAGATTGCGTTCTCCAGCGGCGCGGTTATGGGTTTCTGCGTGGTTGGTCTGGGCCTTCTGGGACTGGCAATCATCGTCTTTATCTGGCCGGATAACAGTCATATTTGGCTCGGGTTTGCATTTGGTTCTTCCTCCGTGGCATTGTTTCTCAGGGCCGGCGGCGGTATTTTCACCAAGAGCGCGGATGTCGGAGCCGATCTGGTGGGCAAGGTGGAGGCCGGCATCCCGGAGGACGATCCCCGCAACCCGGCGGTCATCGCCGATAACGTCGGCGACAACGTCGGCGACGTGGCCGGCATGGGTTCGGACCTTTTCGAGTCCTATGTCTCGGCAATTGCCGCTTCGATGGTCCTGGGTATTGCCTCCCCGATGCTCGGCGGCGTCAAAGCTGTTTATCTTCCGCTGATACTCGCTGCGGCGGGAATTGTCTGTTCCATAATCGGCGCCCTGTCTGTGCGGCCGAAAGAGCTCACCGGCGTAAGTTTCGAGGAACAGGTAGAAAAAGCTCAGGCTGCGATGAACATGGGCGTTTACGTCAGCAATATTCTGATGATCATCGTAAGCTTTTTTATCATCCGTGCGTACACGGGCAGTCTGGCACTCTTCTGGGCACTGATATCCGGCCTGATCGCCGGCTTTCTGATTTCACTGGCCACCGAATACTTCACGTCGCCTGATCGTGCGCCTACGAAGAAGATCGCCGCGGCCGCCGAGAGCGGGGCCGCCGTCTTGATTATTGAAGGGCTTTCCCAGGGCATGATGAGCACGGTGATGCCGGTTCTTCTCGTCGTGACCGGCACGGTCGCGGCCTATATCTTCGGCGGTCTGCTTGGTATAGGCATCGCCGCGATGGGGATGCTTATCAACCTGGGCATGCTCTTGGCGATGGACTGCTATGGACCGATCGCCGACAACGCCGCGGGCATCGCCGAGATGGCAGGTTTGGGAAAGGATGTTCGGGAGCGCTGTGAGGCCCTCGATGCCGTCGGCAATACCACGGCGGCTCTGGGGAAGGGGTTTGCGATCGCATCCGCCGCGCTGGCTTCGCTTGCGTGGATCGCCACCTACTTCGAAGTTGTTACGATGGAAGGCGGCGTTGCCAGCCTGATGGATGTAGATGTCATTTCCGGCATCATGATCGGCGGTATGCTCACGTTTGTTTTTAGCGCCCTTGCCATGATGGGCGTCGGCACCGGCGGTTTCGCGATCGTCAATGAAGTCAGAAGGCAGTTCCGTGAGATCAAGGGCCTGTTGGCCGGCGAGGAAGGCGTAAAGCCGGACTACATCGCCTGCGTCGATATCGCAACCAAGGTCGCGCTCCGATCGATGATCATCCCCGGCGTGCTGGTCATCGTGGTGCCGTTGCTTCTCGGCTTCACGCTGGGACCGAAGTCCGTTGCCGGCCTGCTGGTCGGTGCTCTGTTGACCGGCTTCCTGATGGCCGTCATGATGGCCAATGCCGGTGGGGCGTGGGATAATGCGAAAAAATACATAGAATCCGGTGCGTTTGGCGGCAAGGGAAGTATCGCTCACAAGGCCGCCGTCACCGGCGATACCGTGGGCGATCCTTTCAAGGACACCGCCGGGCCTTCGCTGAATATCCTGATCAAGCTGGTCGGTAAGGTGGCGGTCATCTTCGGTCCTGCCTTCATCGTCCTGATTAAGTTGTGTTAAAACAGGCCGATCCAGTAACACGATAGAAAAAAGAGCGGGGACAAAAAGCCTCGCTCTTTTTTTCTACAAGGAGACAGCCGTCCTGCTGATGAAAAAGACGTAGAAAACAAGAAACAGCATCCCTTCCGAAGGGGATATCCTTTTATCTTGGGTCAGCAAATAGAACAGAGCAGAGGCAACAACAAAGACGGGCAGGGAGAAACCAAAGCAGTGCTTCTAATCATTACCCGGCCATCAAGATCCTATCTAAAACAAAACTTCATTCAGTATATCCAGATAATCCATCAAACACCTTGTTGTAAGAAATTTTGTTCTGACGGTTTCCTTTCCCTTTTCCCCCATGGCCTTCGCCAAATCAGCGTGCTTCAAGACTTGCAGAATTTTTCTGGCAAACTCTGCCGTGTCGGAAGGCTCAACGAGAAACCCGTTAACCCCATCGATTATCTGTGCCGGAATCCCCCCCACGTTCGAGGCCACAACGGGCGCTCCTTTCCACAACGCCTCCGAGACGGTGAGCGCAAAGCCTTCCCTTATCGACTTTTGGATCACGACGGCGGCGCTTCTCTGCAGCGCATTCACAAGAATATTATTTTCCAGGGTTATCAGGATAACATCTCCCTTTTTTATCAGCTTGCCCGCTTTCAAAAGTATTCTATTGTAGATAATCTGGGATTCGGGATCATCCATCGCCATGCCGCCGCAAAGAACAAGGCGGCAATCCACCTCGTTTTTGACAAGCATGAAAGCCTCCAAGACCCCTTCCGGGTCCTTCCACATGTCGAAGCGAGATATTTGTACCAGCAATGGCTTATCCGTTTTTACACCGTATTTATCAAGATACCTGGCAATATCCTTTTTAGAAAGTTCTATGTTTTTGGGGGATAAAGGATCGATAGCGGGAAAAACAATTTTTTGCTTAACCGGTAAATCGTCCATTTTGTACCGTTTATTGCTGATGATGACGACATCGTATTTGAGAATATAGCTTTTGATAAAATCGTACATTTCTCTATTGGGATTTGACAGATCCACATGACATCTCCATATCCAGGGTTGTCTTTTTTTGTAAAACTTGATCAACGGCAGCGGCTGCGGATCGTGAACAATCACACAATCGTGGTTTATATGCGTATACACGGAGAAGTTTTCGTTGGTTTGGAGATAGATTTCCTTTTTCATATTGGTCAGATTGATATTATCTCCCTGCAGCGCATTATGGAATTTTTTCGTGACCGTGAAAAAGTCCGAGTTGCCGTGCAACACCTTCCAGTCTGCATCCAGGCCCGCGTCATTCATGAGAGGCAGAAGGCTGTTGAGTATCTCGGCAACGCCGCCGCCAATATAGGTAGAATTGATATGCAGGATGCCTTTTCCATAAAGTCTTCGAGCTTTGTTATAAATCTCGCCGATAACGTCATCGCCCGCCACCTTCCTGTAATCCTCAATCGTCCTCATGCTAGAGCCTCCAAAAGTTTCCGGACCTCCTTGACCGACCCTACGTTGAACTTGGCCTTTGAAGAGCCAAGGCCAACCTTGAGGGAATAGGCCGTATCCGGGAGCACACTAAACATGTCTTCATCCGTGCAATCATCACCGATTGCCAGAACGAAATCCCAATCCCTTTTCGTGATCCATTTTAACGCAGCCTTCCCTTTATTGATATTCATATCCTTGACTTCGATAACCTTCTTCCCGTCTATAAAACCGATATTCAGATTCGCGACAAGGGTCAAAAGAAAATCTTTCAGCTCTTTTACCCTGACCTGCGCCAGTTCCGGGCTGCAATTACGATAATGCCAGACAAGAGAAAAGTCCTTTTCTTCTATGAAAGAACCCGGCGTTCTGTCCACGTACATTTCAAGAACCGGCCGTATTTCCTTTTTCCAGTCCGTCATCGGCGGCTCTATTGCTTCCCATTCCTTTTCTTTAATCCAGGCTCCGTGCTCCGCTACCAG
Organism: Syntrophus aciditrophicus; assembly: GCA_020722315.1. Classification (GTDB taxonomy): domain Bacteria; phylum Desulfobacterota; class Syntrophia; order Syntrophales; family UBA5619; genus DYLD01. The sequence continues at coordinate 11,788 of DYLD01000047.1, read as the reverse complement.
TTTTAGATTTACGGAGGCCAGCCAGTTCTCCAGCGTTTCCCGATTGCGTCCGCTCAAAATGACGACCTCGTTTTTTTCATTATCGGTAACGGCAGTTAGTATTCGCAGTAATTCTTCGTCAGGGTCAGCCTTTTCAGGGCTTTCGCCAATATGAACCAGTGTTCCATCATAATCAAGCAGAAGCAGTCGGTTACTGCTTGCAAAATAGGACGCAACCAGTTCGTTCTTTGCGTCCATTGTGAATCTTTTCGTGTTCAAATCTTCCTGCATTTTCTTTACGCTGTCCAAGGTTCCGGTAAAATCCATCGCCCATTTTTTTATGTTGTATCTTTGCAACCTTTGATGCATATCCTTGTTCCGTTTAATCTGCCTTTTATCCGTCATCGACAAGGCATCATAGATTGCACCGGCAATTTCCACTTTATTGGCCGGATTGATAATGACCGCCTCACCCAACTCTTCCGCAACCCCCGCCGTTTCGCTAAGGATCAATGTCCCTTTGAAATCCACATTCGAGGCGATGTATTCTTTTGCCACCAGATTCATCCCGTCCCTCAAAGGGGTAACGAGAGCAATATCGGCAATGATGTAGAGCGCAACCAGGGTACTGAACGACACGGAGGAATAGACATACCATATCGGCATCCACTCAAAAGTACCGTGGTCACCGTTGATTTTTCCTACCAGTTCATCGACCTGCCTTTTTAGAAACCTATAATCTTCTACCTTTGTGCGGGACGGCACCGCAACAAATATATAGGTTACTTTTCCTTTAAATTCGGGGTAATTCTCCAGAAAATATTCAAAGGCCTCCAAACGTCCCGGCATGCCTTTTGTGTAATCAAGTCGATCAACGGAAAGAATGATTTTTTTCTCGCCGACATTCTTACGTATCCGGCTGATCTCTCTTTTGACATTTCTATCTGTGGCCGCATTCGAGAACTTATCGTAGTCGATCCCCATAGGAAACGAATCCACCTTGACGAGCCTGTTGTTGACAATGATTTCTCCGTAGGTGTTTTCAAGGCCGAGGATCCGCCGGATACTGTCAAGAAAATATTTAACATAGCTGTACGTGTGAAATCCGACGAGGTCGGCTCCTAAAATTCCGTTTATGATCTCCTTCTTCCAGGGGAGGAAACGAAAAAGCTCAAAAGACGGGAAAGGAATATGCAGGAAAAACCCTATCGTCGCATTCGGCAACTGTTCCCTGATCAAATCCGGTAACAGCATCAACTGGTAATCGTGTATCCATATAATATCCCCGGGATCGGCAACCTCTAAAACCATGTCGCGGAAAATCCTGTTGACACGATCGTAGGACTGCCAAAGCCTTTGTTCAAAAACCGCGTATTGAATTAAGTGATGGAAAAGGGGCCAGATGGTTTTGTTGCAAAATCCATTATAATACAAATCCAAGTCATTCTGGTTGAGAAAAACAGGACGGAAGGAATCTTCAGCCAGCCTTTTTTCAATAAACTCTTTCTCATTGGAATTAAGTTTTTCCGAAGTCATTCCAGGCCATCCGATCCACACACTTCGCAAATCGGGAACGGAACTCAGACCGGTCGCCAACCCCCCCACGCTCGGCTGAAAAACAACCTGTTTGCTCCTTTTCACAGCCGTGATCGGCAATCTGTTCGCGACAACAATTACTTTCTTCATAAAGATATTGCCTTTCGTTCTTACGCCAAAAGCGGCTGAACTTGCGAGTATTCAAGAGCCTTTGATGTCATTTCGGCAACCCGGTGCCTGTTTTGGTACTACCTTCTTCTGCTTTCGCAAACTGTCAGGGGCCGGCTTCCTCGTCCCCCGGCTTCAAAGCTTCAAGCCCTTGACGTTTCTCAAACCCGGATTTCTTTTCGGCCTCCTCACGCCCCAGCAGCATCATCAGACTGCTGATTAATACCACGATAAATAGAATACCTGTATTGACGGCCGGCAATTTGAATTCCCGGGGTATGTTCAGGAAAAGCAAAGTAAGACTGAACGTCCCCAGCACCGGTATGATCGCGCGAAAATCAGAAACAGTTAAACGACATTGGTCGCTTACCTGTCTCAGCAAAATTCCCAGCAAACTCAAGAACACTACGGCCGGGATTCTTGCCTTTTTCGCCAGGATATCAATAATGTAAGCGATAATGATGATTCCACAAATCAGAATCAGCTCTAACGAAACGTCCATCGGAAGCAAGCCCTTCTGTTATTTAATTAAATGATATCCTTGATCGTCAGGAAACTGTCAAGGATTTTGTGTCGGTTCTCTTTTCTTGACATCACCCGTTTGCTGGTTATATCAATTATAAATGGTGGTTGATGCATTTATTGATCCATAACAACAAGCACCGCCTGCATCAACCAAGGCATGTTCTAAACATTGCCGATCTCCGTTCGCCGGATGAATGAGAACATACATAGGAGGTACCAGAGTGGCTCTATGTAACTTCGAACTTTACAACAACAGCTTATCAAAATGGTTTCTATCCCTTGGTATAGGAACCGCGGTTTTTCTCTTTCTGTACGTGCTGAAACACGTGGGATTCGCCCGGTTCGAAAAACTGGCCAGGCTCACACAAAACGACGTTGACGATTTCATCGCTGAAGGACTGAAACGGACGAACGTTATTATTCTGCTATTGTTTGCCCTGTATAGCGGAACCCTTGCGCTCAGCCTGACTTCCACGGCCCGTAAAACAATCGGGACAACCGCGTTGCTGGCGCTGCTGTTTCAGGTGGCCCTTTGGGGAAATGCAATCATTTCTTTCTGGCTGAAGCGCTATATGACACGAAAGACGGAAGAAGACCCCGCAACAGCCACGACGGTCGGAGCGCTCGGGTTTTTGATCAAGGTCGTTCTATGGGTCGTGGTGCTGCTTATTGCGCTACAAAATCTGGGTGTGGATATCACCGCTCTGATTACCGGATTGGGGATCGGCGGAGTAGCCATTGCGCTGGCCGTCCAGAACGTGCTGGGAGACCTGTTCGCCTCGCTGTCAATCGTTCTGGATAAACCCTTTGTCGTTGGGGATTTTATCATCATAGACGACCTGATGGGCACGGTCGAGAAGATCGGCCTGAAAACCACCCGGCTGCGCAGTCTAAACGGGGAGCAGCTTATCTTTTCCAACAGCGATCTACTGAAAAGCCGGATCAGAAACTACAAAAGGATGTACGAGCGAAGGGTTCTGTTTACATTCGGGGTCACTTACGAAACCCCTTATGAGAAACTGGCCGCTATTCCGACGATGGTCAAAGATATTGTGGATGCACAAAAGCAGACCCGGTTCGACCGCGCCCACTTCAAATCATACGGAAATTTCTCTCTGGATTTTGAAGTTGTTTACTACGTCCTGACGCCGGATTACAACACTTATATGGATATCCAGCAATCGATCAACCTTGCTCTTTATAAGCAATTTGGGGAGGCAGGGATCGATTTCGCCTATCCGACACAGACTCTTTACATCGGCTCTCATGCGAAGGAGCCACACGCCGGGCCTCGCCGCGAAAAATCCCCTGAATCCTAAAAACCCCTCTTCATCATCAGCGACGGCAGCCAGGTAATGATCTCAGGAAAGACCGTCAGGACAACCAGCGCAACCATAACAAGCAAAACAAACGGTATCACCCCTTTGATAATATCGTGCATCGTGATTTCCAGTTCCGGCGGCGCCGCACCCTTCAGCACGAAAATGGACATCGCCATCGGCGGCGTCATGAACGCCATCTGCAGATTGACGCAGACCATCAGGCCGGCCCATAACGGATCGAAGCCCAGCTTGATGAAAATCGGCGAAAAAACAGGCACGATGATGAAGACAATCCCGATCCATTCGATGAACATCCCGAGAAAAAAGACGATAAACATGATGATAAAAAAGGATCCCCATTTGCCTCCCGGAACCGAGAGAATGAGTTCGGTCACGACATCGCCCGCTCCCCCGCTCATGAATATGCCGACATAGGCATAGGACATCGCGGCAATCATGACGACAAAGGCGCTGACGCGCAAGGTTTCGATCGAGGCCAGCTTGAGCAGATCCCAATTGAATTTCTTATAGATGATAGCAAGGATGATTGCCGTCAGACCGCCGAGGGCCGCCGCCTCCGTGGGCGGCGCCAGCCCCGCGAAAATGGTCCCGAGCACAGCAAAAATCAATAAAATCGTTGGCAGAAGGGACTTGGTCAGACGCAGGATCTTTTGCGGAGTTAATTTGGTTATGTCTTTTTCTGCAATCGACGGTCCCTGTTCGGGATGGAGATAACAGCGGATCGCGACATACGCGATATACAAGGCGGAAAGCAAAAACCCCGGCAAAAAAGCTCCCATGAACATCTGGCCGATCGAAAGACCAGCCTGCGGCCCATAGACGACAAGCATGATGCTCGGGGGAATCAGAATCCCCAGCGTCCCTGCCGCAACGACCGACCCGGCGGCGATTGATTTGTCATAGCCCCTGCTGATCATCGGTTTCAGGGCCATCATACTCAGCATGGTCACCGACGCGGCGATGACGCCCAGACATGTCGCGAGGATTGTGCCGAATACAATCGTAACAATGGCCAACCCGCCCTTCAGCCCGCCCAACGTCTCATATAGATTGTCGTAAAGCTCTTTTGTCGCCCCCGAATGCTGCAGAATGACACCCATAAATGTAAAGAGCGGCACGGCAAGATATGGATAATTCAGCGAAAGGTCGTAGAAACGGGAATAGAGGATATGAAACGTTGTCGTCGGGCCGAATGCGAGAAGTCCGGTTCCCAGCGCAACGCTGCCGATGACGAACGCAATGGGAAAGCCGGTCAGGACGAGAACGAACAGCCCTCCCAGCATCATAATCGTCAGTGTCTGCGCGCTTATTTCAATCAATTTGCCCTCCTCGCTTCAGGAAGTAAATATTTTTTATCAAATTCACAATGCCCTGCAAAACCAGAAGGAATATTCCGACGGCAAACACCGTTCTGTAAGGCCAGGCGGGGGGATACCAGAAGCTCGAAAACATGACCTCATGCACCCTGATGGCCTTGATCATCCAGACAATGCCCTCGTAGAGCATCATCAGAAACAGCGGAAAGAAAAACAGCAGAGAGGCGATGACATTGATAAGCGCCCTTGTTCTGGGTTTCAGCATGTTGAAGAAGACATCCACCCGCGTATGCGCCTCATACCGAAGGTCGTACGAAGCGCCGAGCAGGTACAGCGCCCCGCCCAGCATGCACATCATGTCATAAGCCCAATTGGTTGGGGCATTGAAAAAATGTCGCAGGACCGTATCGTAAGAGCCGACCAGAACAAGCCCTACCGCGGCCCATTTTCCAATCTGTCCGGACTTCTCACTGAACAGATCCACCACCTTCACAAATTTTTTCAATGCCCCCATAGCCCACTCCTTTTATGACCCGATAAATTTGTTCTCCACGCGAGATGTTTGGCCAGAACAAATTCACCGGGACTAATATGGTTATCCTGCTATTTCATGGAATCGTACGCCTTGCCGAAATTCTTCATCGAATTGTAGATTTCCGCAAAGATGGGTTTTTCCTTCTTGCTTTTTGCCGTATAGAACTCGTCGGCGGCCTTTGCCACGGCATCCTCTACCTCTTTAGGAAGCTTGTAGACTTCGCATCCGGCCTTCTTGAAGCTCTCCACCGCCTTGATGGACTCGGCGATCAGATATTCATGCTGTTTCTGCGTATAGCTCGAAACGACTTCCTGAACAATAACTTTCAGATCCTCGGGAAGCTTTTCCCACGCGGTCTTGTTGAAAAAGAACACCTGCGGATCGCTCGGTGCGCGAACCGGCGAAAGGATGACATATTTCGCCACTTCATTGAAATGCATGTTCCAGTCCGACGCGAGCGTTGAATACTCGAACGCGTCGAGAACGCCGCGCTGCATCGCCTCATAGAGATCCCCGCCGCTGATGATGACAACCGATGCACCCAGTTTCTTCATCACCTCGCCGCCGTCGCCCATGCAACGTACCCTCAATCCCTTGAGGTCGGAAACCTTCCTGATCTTGACTTTCGAATGAAGGAACACCTCCTCCGGGAGAGGCGACAGACACCCCGGCATCGTGATGACATTGTAGCCGGTCATCATCTTGTTCATAAGAGCGGCGCCGCCCGCGTAATCGAACCATGCCCGCAGAACTTCCCCGGCCAGCGCGCCCGGGCGCGAGCTGATCAGTCCGGCCGCTGACCACTTGTCGAGGTTGTACATCGGGCAGGTGTAGGCCATCTGCAGGACGTTGTCGTTCACTGCATCGAGTTCCTTGTAAACCGGAATGATCGAACCGCCGACAAAGGGCTTGACCGTCAGGCGACCGCCCGTTGCCTTTGTGATGGCCTTGCACGCCTCATCATGGAAAATCTGCGACGGATCGCTCGCCGGCCCGTGTCCGGACGATTTCCAGACAATCTTCGTTTCCGCCGCCATCGCGAAAGGCACGGCAATCAGAAACAAAGCCAGAACCACCAATGTTGTAAATCTTTTCATCTTACACCTCCTCATAATAATGAATTGTTTTGCACTATCGGCGACCAGACTCACCGAATCCCTTCTCCAACCGGTGTTACACAATCAACGCATGACCGGTTGTATTTCTGAAAAAGCCTTTTAGAGTTTTCGCTATTTTCCCGACCGCAACCTCGCCGGTGCAATGCGACAAACCTATTGCCTGCAAACCGCTTTTCTTTAAGTATAAAACAGAAGCCTCCATGCATTTCTCGGACGCTTCAACAAGGTGTGTCCCCCCCATGACCGCAAACAGCGGACCGGGCAGCGACGAGGCCGCCGCGTCGAGCATGTTCTTCATGCCGGGGTGAGAACAACCGAGCAGAACCGCGAATCCCTTTGGTGTTTCGACCGCAACGCAGATCTCATCGGAAAAGTCATCCGGCATAAAACCCTTTTCGGTTTGCACGACGAAACGGGGATTGATGACCTCATCACGGTGAACCCTCGGAAACGCCGTCAACACATAAATTCCCGGAAGAATTTCGCTGCAGGCCTTCTGCATCGTTTGATGACGGATCCCTTTGTAGCTTACGAATGTCTCGTCAAAATCGTTGCCCAGATATTCGTAAGATATACCGTCGGTAGCGTACTTCGGACGAAAAAAATTCTTCCCCGTGATCAGTGTGAAGGACCGATTGATCTCGGCGAGTCTCCTGAAGCCCCCCGAATGGTCGTAATGGCCGTGACTGATCGCAACGAATTCCACATCATGCAAACCCATTCCCAGTTTTTCGGCGTTTTCAGCAAAGGCGCCCGTCTGCCCGGTGTCGAACAACACCTTGTGGCCGGCCCTTTCAATAAGAAATGAAATCCCGTGTTCCGTTTTGAGTGAAAGATGCTCTCCCTGGGAATTTTCAATCAGCGTCGTTATTCTTGTCTCCATTCCAACTTCTTTCCGCCAGGTCAAGAATCTCTTTTTGCGCCTTTTGCAGATGCTGGAGCATCGCTTGCTCGGCCTTTTTCTCGTTATGCGCCGCGATCGCTTCGACAATGGCGCGATGTTCAACGACGGTTTTCGATATTCTGCCCGGAACATGGAGACTCGTTATCCAGCCGACAGGCAGTGACTTTGCCATCGTTTTCATCAACACGAACAGCGTCCTGTTCTTCGCGCTTTTTGCGATCATGAAATGAAAGCGTTCGTCAGTCGCTATCAGGGTCTCTATCTCATTTGCCTCCGCCAGCCGTTTAAATTCCGAGCAGATATTTTCAAGCTCTCCGATCTCATCCGCCGTCGCATTCCTGGCGGCATAAATCGCAGCCTTGGGATCGAGCATCAGCCGCACCTCAAAATGTTCGATAAGGGAGTTCTTATTGTCTTTAATCCACTCCATGAAGCCCTCGCTGCTGCGGTCTGCTTCTGAAGCGACAAAGGCCCCCTTCCCCTGTTTGACCGTGACCCAGCCCGTGACCTCGAGTGACCGCATCGCCTCTCGTATCGACGACCTGCTGACGCCGAGTTTTGCGGCCAGAACATTCTCCGAGTAGAACTTATCCCCTATCTTGAACTTCTCCTCGCTTATGAGCTTTATCAGCAATTCGGTGATGCGATCGGAAATCCGTTCAGGCTTCGTAAACTCAATCTTGTGCTGGCTGTTCTCCATTCGTCGATCCTGTCAGGCATCTTACAATCCGACAGGTCTTTCATACGCTCCGCCAAAAAGGCTGTCAAGCATTTTTTTCATCGTAAAAAAGGTTATAATTCTTGACATCTTTAGACTGTAAGACTAATAAAACCGCCGGGCGGGCGATCGGCAAGTTAGGTAACGGACCAAAGCAGCGCCCAGATACAGACCTTGCAAGATCCAAACGAAAGAAACGACAGCGATGTACAGCGCCGAGTTGATAAATGAACCATTCGGGGATCCCGGGGTATACGTCGGATGCAAATACCGCCGCGAGTCGCTGCTCTTCGATCTGGGCGATCTGCACCGCCTGACGCCACGGAAGCTATTGAAGGTCGGCCATATCTTTGTATCCCACACGCACATGGATCATTTTGTCGGTTTCGACCGCCTGCTCAGGCTCTTCCTCGGACGTGATAAACACCTGTATGTATTCGGCCCGGCAGGGTTTTTATCTCAGCTCGAGCATAAACTGATGGCCTATACATGGAACCTTGTTGAAAATTACACGAACGACTTCACGATTGTCGCGACGGAGGTTACGCCGGAGCGCATGGTCACGAAATCTTACGAATGCCGGAACGCGTTCCACAGCGAAGCAATAGAAAAAAATGGGCCGTTTAACGGAACCCTTGTCGAAACCGATTTTTTCAGGATCACCACTGCGATTCTCGACCACAAGATTCCGTGCCTGGCCTTTTGTTTTGAGGAGAGGCACCACTTCAACATCTTGAAGACGGTGCTCGATGAGATGAATCTGCCTACGGGCGCATGGCTGATGAAATTAAAAGAACACCTGACCAACGGCGATGATGATGCGACGCCGGTGCGCATCTGGCGAAGGGACCCGGAGGGCGGCCGTCAGGAATCATACCGTCCCCTCGGCGAACTCAGGGGGATCGTCAAGATCACGCCGGGCCTGAAGATCGGCTACGTCGCAGACGCCGTCTATAACGAGGCCAATGCCGCCGCGATCGTTCGACTGGTCGCCGGGGCGGATATCCTCTTTATCGAAACCCCTTTTCTGGATGAAGACGCCGAAACGGCAGCAAAAAAATACCACCTGACGGCCCGTCAGGCGGGGTTTCTGGCCAGAGAATCACAGGTCAAGCGGATCATCCCGTTCCACTTTTCCCCGAAATACAAACCCACCCCCCAGGCCCTTGCCGAAGAGGCGATAAGGGCATTCAACGGGGATATCTAGTCGGTTGGATCAAACAATTCTTCCTATTCGGACAAAAACGGGGTTCATCCGGTTCTTGGGAGCTTGGCCATAAAGACGGGGCCTGTTCGAACCCCTTTTTACCAACATGGTCACACTCGACTGCCTGACCAAAACCAGTCGAGCCTTGCGTGGGCCATCTCGCGTTACTTCAGCCAGTCTTCGATTTCTTCCGCCTGCCAGGCCTCCTGCTGAATGGCCAG
>DYLD01000047.1:0-2118 GCA_020722315.1 Syntrophus aciditrophicus | reverse complement strand
ACTTCAGCCAGTCTTCGATTTCTTCCGCCTGCCAGGCCTCCTGCTGAATGGCCAGATCCATCTTCATAACCAGACCGGCGTGTTTCTTAAACTCTGGCTCTTTTTGGAGCCTGGTGTGTCGGTTTAGCGCTTCCCGCACATCCGCCAGGGCCTTTCTGAGGATCACATCCGTCGCCCGGTCTGCACCCATTTGTCCCGGTTTCATCAGCGGGACCGAGCCATCCTCCGCAATCGCCTCGGCGAAAAGGGCCATCTGTTTCATTTTCTCCATTGCCTGGTCCATAAGCAGCCAGCCTTTATCGGCATCTTTTTGGGAAAACCAGGACAGGCGAAGATGCTGGAGCATCTCGTTATATTTACTGTTCGATTCCGACTGGAGCGTTTCCAGAAACGCCCGGGGAAGTTCATGGTCTCCCTCGGGCAAACCTCTTGCTTCCTCCGGGCTGAGTTTATCCAGCAGCCGCTGAAAACGCCGCGCATGGATCGCCGACTCCCACGCCTCCCTGTAAAGAACGCGACGGATATGCGGATCATCAACCTTTTTTGCTTCCCTGTTGTAATGGGGGATCAGTTTTTCTTCGTATTCAATGTAAGATTTCAGCATCGTCGCACGGCTTGTCGGATCAAAGGGATAGGATCCCGGCACGAAATTCGGCTCACCGCCCAAACGGCCGATAATCATACCGAGCCAGTTCATATGCCACATCTCCTCCCGTGAACGGGAAAGGAGGCTGGCGCCCATCGGCGTATCTTCCCCCTCCTGATAGGCATGAACCAGATAGCGGATCACAGAGGCGTGTTCATCTGCAAAATCACGATTCAACATCTCAATCAACTCTTTGGTATCCATCGTCATCCTCCTGATAAATGCGCGGCATTGCGTCAGCCTTAATCTTTCTTTTCGCATCAGCCCGCGATGAAAACGCTATTAAACTAACACAAATGGGTTTTTTTTGATACTAAAATTCCGTTCCCCAAGAGTAACGCAAATCGGCGATGTTTTCGCTGATAAGCTTCAGATACCTGACTTCCAGTTCGATCATCTGACGGTCTTTCTCCGCGAGCCAAACGGAAAGCCAGATAAGACGCGAAGCCAGAACGGCCTCCGGGAGATGTTTTCGGCTCGGAGCGGAAAGGAAACTTTCACGATAAAGAGTTGCAAGAAAACGGCGGATCAATCCCCCAACAAGACCATCGGGATCTTCGAAGCCGACACAGCCGATCATATTTGCCACGTCATAAAAATCCGGTTTCATGCCCATGAACTCCCAGTCAATCACCGCGGCGATGCCGTCTTTCGACCATACGATATTCAACGGATGAAAATCCCCATGACAGAATACCACCGGCGCCCGGTCGTGGATCTCCCGGAAGTTTTTGTTTAGAAAACCAATGATATCATCTAGCTCACCGAGTACATCCGCGTCGAATCGTCGCATCTTTCGTTTCAGATCATCGATGAATGCGAAAACAGAAAACGGACTGGTGTCTTTCAGCGGCAGCCCCGGGGTAGCGGCCTTTTTCAGCCGGGTAAGAAAATCCGCAAGGGCGATCCCGCGCCGTTCATCGAAGATGTACCCGGGGCGCACCAGTTCGATCCCCTGAACATAGTGTCTGATCTGATAGAGATCACGGCCGTCGCGTATAAAATGCTCTCCGCTCTCGGACGGAAGATAGGGTTGAACAGCCGAAAGGCCCCTGCTCATGAGCTCTGCCAGCACCGCCCCCGCTTCTTTCCTCCGGGAAAGCTGATGCAAAGAGATCTTTTCGAGGACAAAAAGTGATCCGCTTTGATCTTCAACAACGAAACGCCGGAGGGAACGCCCCGGGCTTCCGGAAATCGGCATGTCGCCGCGAACCGTTCTGAAAGCGATCCCCCATTTTGCCAGGATGTTTTTTAATACAAGATCTTCCGGCACGTTCTCTCCCATCAGTCCGCTTCCACTCGGCGCCGGGTGTTTTGAAAGTTTTGCAGAACTGTCCACGCCGGTTTGATTGACACTAAGGAAGGTTTTTCGGCGCGAAAACCCTTTAAATCGAGACCTTTGAAAAATGCTGCCTGAAGCGCGATTTTAAAGATTTTTCGGGGTACCCCGCCGTCGCAGCAAGGCTTTAAAG
>DYLD01000236.1 GCA_020722315.1 Syntrophus aciditrophicus | reverse complement strand
ATTTGGGTGGGAGTGGCGTGCCTTCGATGCAGGGGAAATTTGATGAAATGTTTGGCTTGAAAGAGGAAGTAAAAGTTGGGTTGGAGGAGGAAAGAGGAAAGAGGAAAGAAGGCGCGAAGAAGCGCGTAACCGCGAAGAAGACGGTGGCAAAAAAGCCTGCTGTGAAAAAAACTGCTGTGAAAAAGTCCGCCGAGAAGAAAAGCCCGAGCAAGAAGCCTGTGGCAAAGAAAACAGTGAAAACCGAAAAGCAGGAAATAGCTAAGAAGCCAGCGAAGAGCAAAACGCGCGCTCGCTAGTTCAAACAGTTTCAAGTTATAATCTTTGCAGGCAATTCCATGATTGAGCAAAAGGTTTCCATTCCCCGCCGAGAAATCACTGCCTTCTGCCGCCGCTGGAAGGTGACGGAGTTCTCGTTGTTCGGCTCCGTCTTGCGCGATGACTTTCGCCCCGACAGCGATGTGGATGTGCTGGTCACATTTGCGCCTGGTTCGCGCGTCAGCCTGTTCGATCTTGTCCGCATGGAAGACGAACTGAAAAGTCTTTTCGGGCGGGATGTGGATTTGGTGGAACGCGCGGCGATTGAGAAGAGCGAAAACTATATCCGCCGCAAAAGCATTTTGAGCAACACGCAGGTGGTCTATGCCGCGGGATGAAGCCTATCTGCTTGATATCGTCCTTGCCGCAAAACGGGCGGTCAAATATGTCGCCAAAGTCTCCCGCTCCGATTTCGAGACGAATGACATGGTTCAAGACGCCGTTGCACGCACGTTGGAGATCATTGGCGAGGCGGCAGGATCGGTAAGCGCGGAGTTTCAAGAAGCGCATTCCGACATTTCCTAGCATTTGATGATCGGCATGCGAAATCGTATTATTCACGAGTATTCGCGCGTCAATTGGGGGACAATTTGGGACACCGTCAAAAACGATTTGCCGACGTTGATCCGCTCGTTGGAACCTCTCATTCCGTCCGAATGAAACCCGACTTTCGCGGCGAAGGCGAAGAAGACTGTGAAAGAGAAGATGGTTGGCGGATAATCGTCGGCGGGGGATTTAAATCCCCGCCTCAGCACATGGAAGCCCTGCGGGCTAAACGCGTAGTCCGAAGGACTTTCACGAACTGAGCAGGGATTTCAATCCCGCCGATACCGCGTTGGGAAGAAACACATGCTGAATCAAATCACCATCATCAATACCCTGCGCTGTGACTTGAAATGCCAGCATTGTTTGCGCGGGTTTCCAAAAGAACGTCCCGATTTCCCGATGGATTTGCTGGACAAATTGCTGACGGAAGCCTTGCCCTTTGGAGCAAAACATATGGCGCTGACGGGCGGCGAGCCGCACATGCACCCCGAATTTGAAACGATGGTGGATAAGATCGTTGCGTATGGGTACACGTGGCATTTTGTTAGTAACGGTCAGCGGACAGAACCTTATTTGCGCGTGATGGAAAAATACAAAGACAAGGTCTCGCATGTCGCGTTGAGCATAGACGGGGCAACGGCGGAAACCCATGATGAGATTCGCAACCAAAAAGGGGCGTTTGAGAAGGTGGTTGCTTCCGCGAAAGAATATGTGAAACGGGGATACAGGGTGAGAGTCTGCACCAGTCTGAATAAAAAGAATAAGAATGAATTGGAAGGAATTTTGAAATTGGCGCGCGATATTGGCGCGTATGCAATAAACCTGGCTGGAACAACCCCCACTTCATGGAATACACATCTCGTTTTGAATGACCAAGAATCACAGGAACTTTATTTCCGTATCGTGAAATTACGCGAGACTTCAAAACTCCACATCCGAATTCCAAGTTCTCTTTACACAGGCGGTGGAGTGGACTTTTGTATCGCCCTCCATCTGCGTGAACTAATATTCAACTCACATGGCGAGATGCTTTTTTGTTGTGAAACAGACCAAGGTGATGCAATAACAGGCTCACTTCATAATCATTCGATGGTTGAACTAATAAAACTCTGGTTGAAACAATCAGGAGAAATTCAAAGCGCACGAGCGCAATATATTGCGATTGGAAAGATTGGGGAGAAATTTGATACTTGTGCGTTTTGCAATACACACTTTCTTGGAGAGATGTAACTCCATTAGTTTTGGCCTCCTCCTCCTCCGCCTCCATGTAACCCTCCGCCTGTTGTATCGCCGCCTCCGTTGTTATTTGGTTCGGGTGCTTTTTCTTTTTCAAAAGTAAAAGGCTCTGCACTGCAAATGACCGCGTTGCTCGAATTAAACGCAATCACAGTCCATTGATACTTTCCCGCCAACAAGAATGATTCAAGATACCGTGTTGAATTTGTGCCTTCCACATCGAAAGGAACGACTTGTCCGCTGGGGAGGGTGATTTGCAGTTGATAGCGCGTCGCGCCTGGCATGGCTTCCCAGGAGAAGGTCATTTTGCCGAGGGCGGGGAGTTTTGTCCCGTTTTCGGGGGTCAGCAGTTTGAAGCAGGGGATCGGGGTTGGGGAGGGTGTGTCGGTGGATGGTTGTGTAGCAGTGGGGGTGTCGGTTGTGGTGGGTTGAGGGGTGTTAGTGGAGGTCGGCGCGAGGGTGGGGGAGGAAGTCGCGGCGGGAAAGGTTTTGGTTTTGAGGCATGTGAGCCCTCCCGAGG
>DYLD01000235.1 GCA_020722315.1 Syntrophus aciditrophicus | reverse complement strand
GCTTTGCCGCCGCAAGCGAGACGCTGCGGGGTCGAAAAAGATTTCTGAGCGCTAAGGCGGCGTTTTTTAAAAGGTCTCCTTTCGCTAAAAACAACGAAAAAAGGGATTGTGTGAAAAATATCGCCACGTTTTTGGGTACCTATGTCGCCGATTTTTTGTATTGTCAAGTAATTAATAAAACCAAGAGATTTTTGGTTGAACAGTTCTTGTTTTTTAATCATCCTATGGCTACAGCCAAAGCCGAGTGGTGCCTTTGGCCAAGTCAGACACGTTCGTTCTATAAGGTTTGCTTTTCATAATCAGTGTGATAGCCCCAAACAGCACTACGGAGTAAGCCAGCCAGATAAGCCGGTAGTTGCCGGTCATGTCAAAAACCCATCCTGTCATCGTGGGGCCTACGATACCCCCCGCCGCGGCGAAACCCATCATGATCCCCATGGACGAGCCGAATGCAGTCGGTCCATAGTATTCTCTAAGGATCGTTCCGCGCAAAACGGAAAGGCCCCCGAACCCTGCCGGGAACGAAAAAAGGAACAGATAGAGTCCCAATGGATTGTGGACGAAGATCAGGGCCGCCATCCCGACGGACATGAAAACAAAGGCCAGGGACGTGATAAGCCGTTTGTCGAATAGATCGCCAAGCCACCCGAACAGAAACCGCCCGATGATACTGATCAGAGGTATTGCCGCAGCGATGATTCCCGCACTCGCACGGGATAGCCCTTCGTTGTTCAGATGCGGCATAATGTGGATTATCACCGAGGCGAGAACCATGAAACGGACGGCTTCTGCAAGATTGATAAAGAAAAAAGAACGGTCTTTGAGGATTTCCCGGATCGTCGGCGAGTTTTCCGGAGGAGGCGGACTGCCTTTGGCAGCGGTTTTTTCCGGTGCCTTACCGTCTGGGACGTAACCGTAATCCCCGGGAAAATCCCGGACGACCAGAGACATAGGTACACCAATAATCCACATCCCCAGACCGAGAATAACCAGCGCCGTTCTCCAGCCGTAGGTGTCAACCAGCCAGACGATCAGAGGAAGCATCAGTCCGCTTGCGCCGAAACCGGCCGACATGATCCCCATAGCCTTGCCGATGTTCTTTCTGAACCAGCGGGCAATCGCGGTCATTGTCACGACGCTTGTGCATCCACCGGCGCCGAACGAAATCAGCGCCATCGCGCCGTAAAACATCAGCAATGATTGGGTATAACTCATCAGTATCAGACCGACGCCTACGGTGATCGTTCCGGCCAGAAGGAGTCTGCGCGAGCCGAGACGATCGACAAAATAACCGATCACAGGCGCGAGGATTCCGTTTTCAAGCCCCCGCAGGCTTGACGCGAATGAAACCTTCGTGTAGCTCCAGCCGAATTCCCTGACCAGAGGTTCGAAGAAAACCGTGAATCCGTAAAAAATGACACTGCTTACGTAAAAGGCGATAAAAAAACAGGCGCCGACGATCCACCACCCGTAAAAAATGTTTGAACGCATAAATCCAGCGCGAATATTACCTGTCTTTGAGACCTTTGCAAAACGCCGCCTGAAATGCGATTTTAAAGATTTTTCGGGGCACCCCGCCGTCGCAGCAAGGTTCTAAAGGCGTTAAGAACGCGAACGATAGAGAGCACTTAGCCTGTAGAGCCGATGCGAGACGCTGTGGGGTCGGAAAAGATTTATGAGCGCAAAGGCGGCATTTTACAAAGGTCTCTCTTTGGCTAGTTTCACACAGGCCGAATTTTATTTCTTCGTGTAGTCGTACCAACCTTTACCGGTTTTCTCACCGTACTCCCCGCGCGCGACGTGCTGGACGAGCTGGGGCGGCGGGAAGTCTGCAGGATCACCTGTTTCCAGGAATTTTCCCATGTAGATATCATATGAGAGGTCGAGGCCCGTCAGGTCATTGAGACGAAACGGACCCATCGGATGCCCCGCACCGTAAACACAGGCCTTGTCGATATCTTCCAGCGAAGCGACGCCCATCTCGAGCATCCAGTAAGCCTCATGGGCGATCGCGGCGATAATTCTATTGAGAACAAACCCCCAGACTTCCTTTTTGACATGAATCGGAATCTTGTCGAGCTTCTCGCATAACTGCATCGCAACCTGTGTGGTTTCATCCGAGACGTGTGGTCCCTGTACGACTTCGACAAGCTTCATAACCAGGGCCGGATTGAAAAAATGCATATTGCAGACCTGCGAGGGACGTTTCGTCGCATCGGCGATCTTGGAGCTGACGATCATCGAGCTGTTCGTGGCAAGAATTGCGTGAGCCGGGGCGATTCCGTCAAGCTGCGCGAAGACCTTCCTTTTGAGTTCGAGCCGTTCAAGCACGGCCTCGATGACATAATCGGCATCACGCGCAGCCTCTTGAAGGCTGCTAGTGAACGCAATATTCCCCCTGATCTTTTTTGCCTGCTCTTCGGTCATCTTTCCCTTCTTGACGCGGCCCTCGAGATAACTACCGGTAAAATCTTCAGCCTTTTTAAGAACCTCCGGTATTACGTCCGTACACTTTACGTTGTATCCGGAAATGGCGCACTGCAGCGCGATCTGGTGCCCCATATTCCCGGCGCCGACGACACAGATGTTCTTTACGTCTTCGATCTTCATGTCATTTCTCCTTTT
>DYLD01000234.1 GCA_020722315.1 Syntrophus aciditrophicus | reverse complement strand
TGCGTATTCCGGGGAAAGTGTCCATGTGTTCCGGGGGAAAGCGTCCACCTGTTCCGAGGATATCCGTCCACGTGTTCCGAAGGAAAGCGTCCGGGCTCATCGGAGCGTAGCGACGCTGGAGCTTCCTATTTTTCAGAGTCCTTATTCTTTGTCAAGTTTGAACGCAGTTTTCTCATGGAATCTCCCTTGAGGTTGATTTTGTGCGCGTTATGAACAAGGCGATCGAGGATGGCGTCAGCGATGGTTGCTTCTTTGATGTTGTCATGCCACCGATCGATGGGCAACTGAGTGACGACTACGGTGGAAGAGAGTCCGTGTCTTTCTTCGACGACCTCCAAGAGATCACGTCTTTCTGGTGAGCTCATGGGCGTGAGTCCGAGATCGTCGATGATGAGCACTTTGGCCTTAACGAGTTTTTTCATGATGGAGGGGTAAGAGCCATCGGCCCTGGCGATGCTGAGATCCTGGAAGAGTCGGGAGAGCCGGATGTAGAAAGCGGAGAAGCCCATTCTGCATGCTTTGTTGGCGAAGGCGCAGGCAAGGTAGGTTTTGCCCACGCCTGTAGGGCCGGTGATGATAATATTTTGAGCGTTTCTGATCCAGTCGCAGGCGGCCAGGCGCAGGACGACTGACTTATCGATGCCTCTTGGGGCTTTGAAGTCAATATCCTCGATGCAGGCATTGATTTTGAGCTTAGCATTTTGAAGGAGCCTTTTCATTTTTCGCTCCTCCTGCCAAGTCCATTGTTGATCGACGAGGAGCGAGAAGCGCTCATCAAAAGACAGGTCATTGAGCGAAGGGTGGTGGAGTTGTTCTTTGAAAGCCTGGGCCATGCCGTCGAGTTTCATGTCGTAGAGTTTTTCCAGGGTGGGTTCTGTAAGCATTGGGTGTCTCCTTTCTAGTGATAGTAGGTTTTGCCTCTCACATTGCTGTGAAGGGAGCTCGGATCGGTTTCGTCCTGATCAAAAAGAAGGCTCTGTTGGTCGAGGTTTTTCTTGAGGATGGATTCGACGCTTTTGAAGGAGTACGCCGAGATTCGCAGCGCTCTGGAGCAAGCGGCTTCGAGGCGATCTGAAGAGTAACGTTTGCTCAAGCGCATGATGCCGAGGCAGGATCTGAAGCCTTGTTCGGGGTGGGTTTTGCTTTGGAGGATAGCGCTGAGGAGTTGCTTTGTGCAGGGACCATTTTTTTCTCCCCAACGGACAATCCTAGAGGGGGTCCACTCCAGGTAACGCTGGTGGCTTTTGGGCATGTGTTGGGTCAAGGTGGTGAAGCTGCCTTGGCGGTAGCTTCTTGGATGGCCGGCGACCCTCTTATTCTTGAACAAGATTTCCACGGTAGTGGCGGTTAATCGGACATCGACTTGCTCTCTGACGAGCTGGTAGGGAACGCTGTAGTAGTGACGGTCGACCTCGACATGGTAGTCGATGTTGACGCGGGCCTTTTTCCACTCCGCATACTCATAGGGGATGGGAGGCAAGGCAATGAGGGCGGGTTTGTCAACGCAGTCAAAGAGGTCTTTTCTTGTGGCATCGAGTTTCTGGAACTTGCGGGTGTTGAGGTCGGTGAGTTTTTGGGCAATGCAGTGGTTGAGTTCTGCCAGGGAGAAAAAGGTGTGATTCCTGAGAGCGGCCAGAATCCATCGTTCGGCAACGAGGACCGCTGATTCCGCCTTGGCTTTATCTTTAGGATGCCCGGATCGGGCGGGGATCACCGTGGTCCCATAATGCTGTGCGAGGTCCTGGTAAGTGGGATTGATGTCTGGTTCGTATCGGTGGGGGTGGGTGACGCCCGCCTTGAGGTTGTCCGGCACCAGGATCTGAGTGACGCCGCCGAAGAATTGGAAGGCATGGACATGGGATGCGATCCAGGAGGGTAAGTCCTGGGCCAGGGAGGCCTCTGCGAAGGTATAGCTGCTGACGCCAAGGGCGGCGATGAAAATCTGGGCTTGCGCACACTCGCCAGTCCCTGGGTCTATAATGGGGACGGTCTGGCCGGCATAATCGATGAAGAGCTTCTCCCCTGCCCGGTGCTCCTGCCGGAGGGTGACATCGAGTTTCTTCACCCACTGGCGATAGCGGTGGCAGAACTGGCTGTACTGATAGCCTTCAGGGTTGCCCTGTCTGTACTCGTACCACAGAAGTTGGAGGGTGACGCTTTTTCTTTTCAGCTCCTTGAAAAGATAGTCCATGGAGGGCATCGTGCGCTGGGTGGAAGGCAGAGCAGGTTTTTCAGGGAAAAGCATGCCCTCAAGAGTCGTGTTATCCAGGGCGGGGTCCAGAGGCCATGATAGACCGGCTAGACGAGCTCTATCCAGATACTCACGCACGGTGGTATGGGAGATGAGACAGCTGTTGGCGATCTGGCGGTTACTGAGTTGGTGGCCCCATTTTAACCGGAGCACTTCTTCAATCTTGCGCATGGACAATCTCCTTTTTGTCATGGTTCCCTCCCTAAATGGATTCTCAGGGAAGGTACCCTTGGCAGGATGTTTAATCCAGCGCGAGTGCCGCTCCGATCAGCCTAGAGAAAGTGGACAGATTACTCCGGAATGGGTGGACGGATTAAATCGGAATCAGTGGACGGATTGGATCGGAATGGGTGGACGCATTAGCCCGGAATCAGTGGACGGATTACCCCGGAATACGCA
>DYLD01000233.1 GCA_020722315.1 Syntrophus aciditrophicus | reverse complement strand
TCGCTACCTTAGGACCGTTATAGTTACGGCCGCCGTTTACTGGGGCTTCGGTTCAAAGCTTCGCCTTTTGGGCTAACAAATCCCCTTAACCTTCCAGCACCGGGCAGGCGTCAGACCCTATACATCGTCTTACGACTTAGCAGAGTCCTGTGTTTTTGCTAAACAGTCGCTTGGGCCGTTTTATTGCAACCCCCTCGCGCCTCACGTGCGAATCGCTACACGCTAACGGGGCACACCTTCTTCCGAAGTTACGGTGTCATTTTGCCGAGTTCCTTAACGAGAGGTCACTCAAGCGCCTTAGGATATTCTCCCTACCTACCTGTGTCGGTTTACGGTACGATCACAACAGCAACTCACTACGAGGCTTTTCTTGGTGGCATGGGTTCAACCAGTTTACGAGATAAAATCTCTCCTCATCGCCTCTCGGAGTTAACGAGGTCCCGGATTTTCCTGGAACCTCCCCCTACCGGCTTGAACCGGGACATCCAACACCCGGATGGTCTACCCTTCCACGTCCCCCCTTCGCTCAAACGCTGCTGCAGTGGTACAGGAATATTAACCTGTTTCCCATCACCTACGCCTATCGGCCTCGGCTTAGGGATCGACTAACCCTGAGAAGATTAGCTTTACTCAGGAAACCTTGGGTTTTCGGCGAGCCTGTTTCTCACAGACTTTATCGCTACTTATGTCAGCATAATCTCTTCCATTTCGTTCACCGTTCCTTCCGGTACGGCTTCACTCTAGGATGGAATGCTTCCCTACCACTTCCGCCTTGCGGCGCAAGTCCGCGGTTTCGGTTATATGCTTGAGCCCCGTTGAATTTTCGGCGCAGACTCATTCGACCAGTGAGCTATTACGCTTTCTTTAAAGGGTGGCTGCTTCTGAGCCAACCTCCTGGTTGTCTAAACGCTTCCACATCCTTTTCCACTTAGCATATATTAGGGACCTTAACCGGCGGTCTGGGCTGTTTCCCTCTCGACCACGAAACTTATCTCCCGTAGTCTGACTCCTGCAATTGAAGTTGCCGGCATTCGGAGTTTGATTGGGTTTGGTAGTCTGGTAAGACCCCTAGCCCATTCAGTGCTCTACCTCCGACACTTAAAGTTGCAAGGCTATACCTAAATATATTTCGGGAAGAACCAGCTATTTCCAAGTTTGATTGGCCTTTCACCCCTATCCACAGCTCATCCGAGCGGTTTTCAACCCACACCGGTTCGGGCCTTCACGCACTGTTAGATGCGCTTCACCCTGGCCATGGATAGATCACTTGGCTTCGGGTCTACTCCATGCAACTCAATCGCCCTTTTAGGACTCGCTTTCGCTACGGCTCCACCTGACGGCTTAACCTTGCTACATAGAGTAACTCGCTGACTCATTATACAAAAGGCACGCAGTCAGACAGGATTTGGGTTGCCCCAAATCCAACGTCCTTCCACACCTTGTAGGCATACGGTTTCAGGTACTATTTCACTCTCCTCCCGGAGTCCTTTTCACCTTTCCCTCACGGTACTAGTTCACTATCGGTTGCCGGTTAGTATTTAGCCTTAGGGGATGGTCCCCCCGGATTCATGCAGGATTTCACGTGTCCCGCATTACTTGGGTACTCCAACCAGAAAGATCTGCGTATTTCGCTTACGGGGTTATCACCCTCTATGACGCTGCTTTCCAGCAGCTTCAGCTATAAGCAGATTTTGTAACTTTCCGGGGATTCTGCAAAATCCCCCATCGGAGCCCCACAACCCCGGCCATGCAACGCTTGCAGGCTATAAGAATGACCGGTTTAGGCTGTTTCCTTTTCGCTCGCCACTACTTGGGAAATCACTTTTGTTTTCTGTTCCTAAAGGTACTTAGATGTTTCAGTTCCCTTCGTTCGCCTCCATGACCTATGGATTCAGTCATGGATTATCCGCCATGACGCGAATAAGGTTTCCCCATTCAGAAATCTCTGGATCAAAGCCTGTTTAGCGGCTCCCCAAAGCTTATCGCAGCTTACTACGTCTTTCATCGCCTTCCGGCACCAAGGCATCCACCGTACGCCCTTAGTAGCTTGACCATAAAAATATTCACACTTATGCTCAGCCTTAAAAATGTCACAATATGCAATTGTCAAAGAACTTCCGCCGATATAGCCGACGACTGAACGTTCATGCAAATACGATAAGCGTTCAACCATCATCTATACTAGTGGAGGTGAACGGGATCGAACCGATGACCTCCTGGTTGCAAACCAGGCGCTCTCCCAGCTGAGCTACACCCCCCGATTCGCACCGCTGAACCCGGCCCCCCAGCCACCATCTATTGGTGGGCCTAGGTAGATTTGAACTACCGACCTCACGCTTATCAGGCGTGCGCTCTAACCAACTGAGCTATAGGCCCTTGGATTGTCTGACCAATCGGTAGAACAATCAAGAATAGGGGATAGAGATTTGCGGGTATTGACCTAGGATGTAAGTGTTTTGATACGTGAACGCATCTCACTTAACTTACTCCTTAGAAAGGAGGTGATCCAGCCACAGGTTCTCCTACGGCTACCTTGTTACGACTTCACCCCAATCACCGACCCTACCTTCGGCGCCTGCCTCCTTGCGGTTAGCCCAGCGACTTCTGGTAAAGCCGACTTTCGTGGTGTGACGGGCGGTGTGTACAAGGCCCGGGAACGTATTCACCG
>DYLD01000046.1:10532-18058 GCA_020722315.1 Syntrophus aciditrophicus | reverse complement strand
TGCGGCAAGCGTCGCTTCGCTCGGCAAGGCGCGTCCGGAGTTTTGCAATTGGCTCGACTTATAACCCCAAAAAGGAGAAAGTAAGATGAAGAGAATCCTCGCGGTGACGGGACTGGCCTTTGTGCTGGTCGCAGGTGCAACTGCAATGCCGATGGCGGCGGACCGGCTCCCCTTCGGAGTCACGCTTGCTGGCGAAAGGCCCGCCAACGGCGCATCCTTCGCGACTGTCGCAACTCCGGTCGCGGCCGATGCCGAACTGGTCGTGGAGGTGGATGCGCAGATGGTGACCATCAACGTGTTCCCATGCGACGAGAAGGGAACGGTGAAGAACGGCGCCGCTCCGGCTGTCATCATGATACAGGGTGGCAAGAAGGTGAAGATGGACCAGACGGTTGACAAGAAGAAGCTCGCCGCCGGCAATTACATCATGAACATAGTCGCAGGTGACAAGACTGCAAGGGTTAAGTTCACCGTCAAATGAACGGAGAGGGCTCTTTCATAGGAGAATTGTGTGCTAAATTCTCCAAGGACAGGATGGCGATGCTGGGATTCTCCGGCATCGCCTTCTTCCTTCTTGTCGCCGTCTTCGCCCCGTTCATTGCCAACAGCAAGCCGCTGATGGTCCATTCAGCGGGCGGGATTTCATTTCCCGCCCTGCGATACATCTTCGCTCCCGATGCGAACGAGAAGCTGGTCGAGAAGAGTTTCAACTACCTTCTGATAATGCTCCCGATAGCTTTTTCTATCTTCCATCTCAAGCCCTTCGGACGCGCAAAAACGGTTTTCATTGTCGTCGCCATCATTGCAGCAGTTCCCTTCCTCCTGATCGAGACACGCCTGGACAGGACGGATTGGCGGAGCAAGGTCTCCGACGAAAAGGCATTTGCAGTCTTCGCCCCCATACCCTATGGCCCGTTCGAGAACGTGTCGCAGCCATACGGGAAGCCATGTGCGAAGCATATACTTGGCACCGACCAGATAGGGCGCGACATCGCCGCCAGGATGATATACGGCGCTAGAGTTTCGCTGGCGGTAGGTGCGGCGGCGACCGGACTCACGCTCCTGATCGGCGTATCCATCGGCCTCGCCAGTGGCTATTACGGGGGCAGGCTCGACCTCGCCATGATGCGCGTGGTCGAAATAATCATCTGCTTCCCGACATTCCTCCTGCTGCTCATCCTGATGTCAATCATGATGGACAGGAACTTCGAGCAATCCATCATCATAGTCATATTCGTCATCGGGCTCACATCATGGACAGGTCTCTCCCGAATTGTCCGCGGCGAGGTGCTCCAGCAGAGGCAGATGGCTTACATCAGGGCCTGCGAATGCCTCGGGATCCCGGTGTGGAGGATACTCTTCGTGCATCTGCTCCCCAACGTCGCCGGACCGATATTCGTCAGCTTCACATTCGGCGTGGCCGGCGCGATCCTCGCGGAGAGCGGACTCAGTTTTCTTGGCTTCGGCGTCCAGCCGCCGACGGCGAGCTGGGGAGAGCTTCTCAGGCAGGCCTTCGCAGACCCGAAGACATACTGGCACCTCACCCTCTGGCCGGGGCTTGCGATTTTCGCATCGGTGCTGTCCTTCAATTTCGTCGGGGAGGGCATCAGAAAGGCCATCACGCCAAACTGAATTCCAATACAAACAAGAGGTTGCAAGATGAGGATATCGCATTTGCGTCCGATGAAGATGAAGAGATTCCTGTTCGGTGCTCCGTATTATCCGGAGCATTGGGATGAAGCTACGAGAAAGGATGATCCGGAACGGATGTCCGCCGCCGCTTTCAACGTGATCCGAATGGCTGAATTCGCCTGGGACATGATGGAGCCGACCGAGGGAGAATATGAGTTTTCCTTCTTCGACGACGCGATTGGAAGACTCGCGAATAAAGTTGACAAAACAACAGAGAGGAATAAATTGGAAAAGTGAAGGTAATCATCCCCTCTCAAATTTTAATAATCAATGGGGCATTTACGAAAAAGTCGTCCCTTGAGAAATCTCTCAGGAGCATGGGGGCGATTCACTAGGGGGCTAACTCGAACTGGAGCTGAAAGAAAATGTATTCATCCGGAAGGTCAATGTTTCTGTCCATTCTGGCGTTGCTTCTTGTCGCGCCGCTGCCTGCACTCCATCTCTCCGGACAGTCGGAGGGGAGTGGCGGGAAGAAGATAGGGGATCCTTTCGGATTCAGATCGAAGGAGGAAAGGGTTGATGCTCTTAGAAAGTATGGCGGCGACGCCGGGACTGAGGAGGCGGTTCTCAAGGCCCTTCGCTGGCTCGCGAAGGTGCAGAATCCGGACGGATCGTGGGGGGACCGCGGGAACAGGCCCGGTATAAGCGGATTGGCGCTTTTGGCCTTCCTCGGCCACGGAGAGACGCCATCTTCACCCGAGTTCGGCAAGAATGTTGGAGCGGCGATCAAGTTCTTCATATCCGGTTTCGACAGGACCAGCGGATTTTTTTGTCGGGAAAGCGACACCTACAACCACGCCATAGCCACATTCGCGGTGTCGGAGGCCTACGGAATGACGAGGGAGCCAGGCCTTTATGAGGTTATGAACCTTGCTGTTGCCAAGATAATAGAGGGGCAGAGGACGCAGGGCGGATGGGATTACAGATACGGCAATTCGTCGAGGCGGGATCTTTCCGTGGGGGGGTGGAACATCCAGGCGCTCACTGCCGCCAAGCACGCATCCTGCAAGAACGAGAGCATGAGAAAGTCCCTCGCGAAGGCCGCATACGACCTCAAGAAGCACTATGATGCGGCGAGTGGGATTTTCCTCTACGATAACGAAACGAAAAGGGAATCGCTGGTTCCGGTTGGGACTCTGTGCCTGATAGAGATAGAGGGGATGGAGTCGGCGGAGTTCAAGGGGGGGCTGAAGTTCCTCTTGTCCAACGACAAGATGGAGTGGAGAAAGGATATTCAGTGGCCGCTCTATACCTGGTATTATCAGACACTGACCTTCTTCAAATCGGAGAAGAACTGGAGCAAGTGGAATTCCCAGATGAAGAGGATTCTTCTTGCCAATCAGATGGAAGATGGTCACTGGGAGTCGCCTGGCGATGTGTTCGGCGTGGGCGGCATGGACTTCAAGGTTTACTCCACCTGCCTCTGCTGCCTGATGCTGGAGGTATATTACCGCTACTTCACCGTTTCAGTGGAGAAGGAGGGTGGCGGCTCGGGAGGTGGCGGGCGAGGAGGGCATGGCGAGGCCGGCGGGGCCGCCAAAGAGGGAGGGGGTGGAAGATCCGATGACGGATCGGAAAATGTCTCGGAGGACAAAAAAATCAAGAAAAACATCCGCCTTCCGTATTGAAATAATCTGGACATGTGTTATAGTCGCTTCTCGAACAGAATATGACGGTGGAGTGTGATGTCTGAGACTTTTTTCATATACAAGGACGGCCAGGCGGAGGGCCCTTTCTCCTCCATGCGCCTGATAGAGCTTGCCAAGAGCGGATACATAAATCGCGATACCCCCGTAAAGGACATCAGCGAAGGTGGCAAGTGGTACAAGGCGGTGGACTACAGTGGCCTCTTTGATGACGAGGGGGAACACGCCCCCGAAGTCCGGGACACCGCCAGCACCCCGAAGTCCGGCGCAAAGGGCCGCGTAGTAAACTACACAGAGAACATCGTGTGTCCGCACTGCTGGCACCATTTCACCTACGACAAGATACTATACATATCCAAGCATCAGGATCTCGCAGGCGATCTGATTCTCGGTGGTAGACAGCAGAAGCGCTTTCTGCCGGAGAGCTTCAACCGCAACGGCCTTGCGATAGACGAGAAGGGGATGGCCTGCGACGAGATGGCATGCCCCCGCTGCCACCTGAAGATACCCGACACGATAATAAAGCTGAAGCCGTTCTACTTCTCGATAGTCGGTGCACCGGCGAGCGGCAAGTCCTACTTTCTGACGATAATGGTCAACACCATAAAGAAGAGTCTGGCCAAGTATGGTGCGTATTCGTTTGCGGACGCGGAACCTGAGTTCAACTCTCTGGTGAACGACTACGAGAGGACAATATTCTCGGGTGGAGCCGGAACTACGGTGGTGGCGATCAAGAAGACCGAGCAACTGGGAGATGCCTTCTCCAACCACATAAACATGGACGGCATGGAGATACATCTTCCAAAGCCGTTCGTGTACAAGCTCGAGCCTCTGCCATCGCACCCACGGTATGACACCGACCACAATGAGATCACTAGGAACATTGTCTTCTACGACAACGCCGGGGAGCACTACAATCCCGGGGGTGACGCGGCCAACAATCCCGCCACCAAGCATCTTTCGGAGTCGGACTCCATCGTGTTCATGTTCGACCCCTGCAACGATCCGGAAATGAGGCTGAGATGTCGTGCCGGAGACCCCCAGCTCAGGGATAAGAGCAAGATCAGCAACCAAGGGGTGCTCTTCAATGAGATGACAGCGCGTGTCAGGAGAAACCTCGGGATGAGACGGGGCGAGCGATACAGGAAGCCGCTCGTGATAGTCGTGGCTAAATATGACCTTTGGAGCGATCTCCTGAAGTTGAAACCGGAGAAGACGGCGGTCTGGAGATACGACAGGAAAGGGCTCTCATACACCTTCGACATAGATGCCGTGCTCAATGTCTCGTATCAGACCCGCCGGGTGATGAACGAGATCAGGCCCGATCTGGTGTCGGCGGCGGAGACCTTCGCCGAGAAGGTATATTTCGTGCCTGTCAGCTCGCTGGGCTTCGGCGCCGTGCAGGAGAAGACCGGTGACTCGGCCTACTGCGGGGTTGTTCCGGAGAAGATATCTCCGATATGGGTTGACGTGCCCGTATTGCTGATACTGTCCGTGAACGGCTTCATCCCGATGTCGAGGACCCATGTGGAGGAGGCGGAGCGGGTGGAGGATTTCAAGACAACCACCTGCTTCATCAAGTTCATGGTTCCTGGAACAGAGGAGCTCGCCGAGCTGCCGGCGGTGTATTCAGGTGTCTGCCTGCGGCATCCCGACTCCGGCCGTGTCTTCAAGGTGCCTGACTTCGCGGGCGGGAAGAGGGCTGGCGAATCGGACGGGGACAAGGACTTCTGGGACAAATAGCAAAATGGCTCAGGAACTTATATACACATCGTCTCCAAGGGGGCTGAAGCCTGGCAGTTCGGGATTCTGCACCGTGGCCTGCACCGAGGGCATGGCTCCCGTGCTGATGCAGACCCTCGAAACATACAGCGCATACAAACCGATATTCCAGATATTCGAGGCGAACGCGTCGAGGAATCCAGTCGCATTCAGCCATATCAGATACAAGCTAGGGAACGAGGACTACTCCATACTCAGCAGGACATCGTCGGCCGATGCGGACTACAGCGGCAGGTCGAACAAGATCGCCCACCACATCGTGCTGGACGAAACCGAGCGGCGCCGCTTTCCCGGCGGACCGGCCGCCTTCATCGCCGCAGCGCTGCGCGGAGGGCTTTTCGAGACCGCATGGAGGGACCGCGAGCCGGAGCAGCGGAGCATCAGGAAGCTAAACGAATCAATTGCGTCGCTTCCGGCGGATGACTTATTCCGGCCTCCCCGGCGCTGGGAGTCCCTCGGTGTGGATACTTCCTGGGCGGGAGCTCTGGCGGACAGGTTCAAGGCTTCTCCGGAGAAGGCGTTCTGCATTTGTTTTGATCCGCTAAAGGATGGACATTCCGGGGAAAATATCCTTGACCTCTTCGACGAGGCGATGAGATATCTCGTTCCGGCGGAGCGGTGGAAAGTCACTTTCAGCACTTATCTAACTCAGAGCTATCTTGCGGACAAATGCCTTTGGAAGGCATCTCCTGCGGATTCGGATATTCTCAAATCCTACCAGAGGATTCCGACCACGCTTTCCCTGGACCTCTCTTCTCCATCACCCTGCCCGGAGAAAGGACATCTCGCCGGATTGGCCAAGGAGATGAAGGAAGCAATATCCGAAAGGACGATAATGGAACTCAAGGCATCCAATCCGATCGGAGGGGGGCCTGTTCAGGATTCCACCACTGAGTTCCCAGAGGACGAGTTCGAAAGGAGGAAACCGTCCCTAGTAACACAGAAGAAAAGCGTCGCCATGCGGACTGCGGGAAAGGTTATGCCAGCCCATTCGGCGGACGGACGCGGGGCCTCGGCTCCTCCAGTAGCAAAGAGGCCGCAGCCCCAGCCCAGACCACAAGCCAACTACACGATATTCATCGTGGCCGCCATCCTCTTGATCGCAGGTGTGCTCGCATATTTCATCATACAACAAAGAGATGAAAAAGACGAAAAAACTGAGACGAAAGTTACAGTTAACGCCGGAAACCCCACGGATAAAACTGAAAATATTCCGTCGCTGGACAACGCTTCAGAGCAGGGAGGTAAGATTGGCAATAGCTCTCACTCTCAAGATTCTACACAAAAAGATTCTATATCACCACAAGATCAGAACCAGAAGCCGGGGGAAGAGCAACCGAATGATGCAAATTCAGAGGCGGTAGAGGAAAAACATACAAACGAAGAAGCCAAGAGGGGAGCAACGCAACAACAACGAGATAAGATGCAGGATGAAATTAAAACCCTCGACAAAGTTACAGTTAACGCCGGAAACCCCACGGATAAAACTGAAAATATTCCGTCGCTGGACAACGCTTCAGAGCAGGGAGGTAAGATTGGCAATAGCTCTCACTCTCAAGATTCTACACAAAAAGATTCTATATCACCACAAGATCAGAACCAGAAGCCGGGGGAAGAGCAACCGAATGATGCAAATTCAGAGGCGGTAGAGGAAAAACATACAAACGAAGAAGCCAAGAGGGGAGCAACGCAACAACAACGAGATAAGATGCAGGATGAAATTAAAACCCTCGACAAGGATTTCTGGAAGACTTGGCGCAAAAAAGTAAATGAACTAGGAGAGGCTGCACCATGCGTAGTGGTAATATGCGTAGTGGTAATATCTCTCGAGGAGGCAAGCTGGGAAATTGCAGGCTATGATGCGCCGCAGGACTGCCAAGGATTTTCGATGAACGAAGCCAAGAAGGCGATCGAGTTGAACAAAGTAGTTCCGGTTGACGATATGGGCGGAAGGGAATCTAAACCATGTTGCAGGATCACGATAGAAGGGGTGGAGCTGAAAATAAAGCTTACCGATGAAGCAAAAAATGCAGGAAACATCAAAGCCGTGAAAAAAGACCTTCTTTCGCTCAAGACATTGCATCTGAAAAACACCGAATACCCAGACATGAAAGAGACTCTGAGCCTGGAGATAAAACCGCCGTTGGATGAATCAGAAGGTGGAATCGCAGAACTCGACAGCAAAAAACTCATTCTACACCTCGAATACAAACCTGATGATATCTTTGATGAATATAAACGATCGGATACTAATAGAGATATCGAGTTGGTCGTCAAGCGAAATGACAAAGAAATAAAAAAAACAAGCCAAAAAATCAACAAAGAGATCAAAGTAGAACTAGACTTAAAAAAACTTCATGATGATGGGGTGAAAATCGGCGGTGGAGACTGGATCGAGCTTAATGC
>DYLD01000046.1:0-10432 GCA_020722315.1 Syntrophus aciditrophicus | reverse complement strand
GATGGGAGCAAAAAATAGATGAGATGTTTTTTGTCAATTCTATTGATTTTCGCACTGGCTGGGTGCATCTTTTGCGAAGAGCCCTCTACAGTCGCTGTCGGGGCAAGCACCTTGGCGGCGGATTCCTTTTGGGTGGAATACCAGAAGGCTCTGCTGGCGTTTAAGAAAGACATCCGCCTGAGGATGCATTGTCTCAGTTTACCTGGTGTCAAGATTGGCGATGTGGTTCGAGTGGAGAGACTGGGGTATGCCGGCGGGAGGAAAATTGATGAGTCCGAATCTCTTGATGGGCTTTTCAGGGAATATGTCCGCAACGATGCTCAGACTGGGAGGGCGAGTATACTGTATTTCAAGGGTGTTGACGATCTTGGTGTCAGGAGGCTGCTGCCTTTCTTCGAGTTCTCCGCTGTGAAGGATGGACTTGAGATGAGGCGGCTGGACACTGGTTTCTACCCGTCCGGTGGAATGCCCTTGGATCCTGCCATGGTCCGCGAGATTTCGGTTTCGGGCGTGAAGGTTTCGACAGTGTTCGAGGGGAAGCCTTTCGAGGATCCTGACGCCAGTGTTGAATTCGCCTTCCTGCATTCGGATGCAGGATTCGAATACGCCATCTTGTATAGGTACACGGCCGCCGACATGCTCGCCGGTTTGAACAACCTTGATCGCTGGACCTGCGTGGTCAGGAGCGGAGCCAAGGCGGTGCCGACCAGGCAGAGGGTCTATGGGAAAGGGGTGCTGCATCTCGTGCTTCCGCCCGAGGCGACTGGATTCGAGCGCATACTGGCGCCATATGTGGGCCGGAAAAGCGGGGAGATATCCAAGATGCAGGACGAGCTGAAGGCGTTCTCCGTAGTCTCCGACAACAAGCTTTCGTGTTCGGACTTGCCGGGGCTCAAGGCCAGGCTGAACGAGATGAGAAAGAAGATTCCCCCGCTCATGGCCGCCACGAAGAAGGAGCTGGCCAAGATATCGCCGGATTCATACAAGAGCTTCGACGACTACTGGAAGGCGACGGAGCAGAAGCAGGCCAGGCTGGACATGCTCGAGAGGCATCTTTCCGAGATAGACGGCGGCAGGATATTCGACCTCATTGACGGCATGGCCGATAGGATCGAGCATCTGAGCGAAAACATTCTGAAGGCGCTGAAGGACGACGGTCTTGAGCCGGATTTCGCGGCGTCAATGGCGAAATTCCTGGGGGATGTCTCGATAGAGATATACGCCCGAGGCAGCGAAAAATTACCAGTAAAGACCGTTAGATACAAAGAAAAAGTGCGAGGGAAAAAATGAATTTTGACGACATATTGCGCCAGTTGCAGGGCTTCATGGGCTCCTCCGACCAGTGCGACACTCCGGAGAACAGGAAGCTCGCCGAACGGCTCCTGGAGGTCATCTCCGCGCTGAACCAGCGCCTGCGTAGCTGCGAGGAACTTATTTCCAAGGGCAAGCTTTCCGAGGCGGTGGCCGAGGCCGAATCCCAGCCGCAGCTCATATCCTCGGTCAAGAGGCTCTCCGCGATGGATTTGAACCATTTTTCCAAGATATGCGAGCTCTACGACTGGACAAGGCCCCCCGCGATCCTATCCGATCTGGCCGCAAAGATAGGCCAGGCATACGAAAGGAAGGATGCGCTCGCCCCATTGGAAGCCGAATACAGAAGGCTTGTCCATACTGGGACGCTCGCCCAAAAAATATCGGTTCTTAGGAGGATAGTCAGGCTCAAGGAGGACGAGGGAGTCTTGAAGGAGAACCTCGTCGAGTTCGAGGGGCAACGCCTGAGCGAGCTTACCAATGCGGCGAAGGATGCCATTGTCGCAAAGGACGAGGCGCTGCTGTCCGAGATACACGCTGAAATATCCTCGTCGGAATGGACTGTGAAGCCGGAGGAGAAGGTCATAGCCAAGATAGAGGATGTCCTGAGGGAGCATAGAGCGAGAAATCTCGGTGTCCGCGGGCGGCGGATACTGGTAGGGATCGCGGATGCCTACAGCAATCTCGATCTAGCCCCCCTCAAGGAGTCGGTGTCGCAGTGGGACCAGATACTGAAGAATCCCGAATTCACCCCTTCAGAGAACGACCTGAAACAGGTGGCCGAGGCGAGGAGTTGGCTCGACGCGGAGCTAAAGAAGAGGGTCGACAAGGAGAACTTCGAAGCGCTGTGCGCCGAGATTGACGGGATGTTCGAGGACTCCGCGCCATTCCAGGACATCAACAGGACATACAACGCCATGATGAACACCGGGATGGAGATTCCAGAGCTTGTCAGGAAGCGCTACGAAAACGCCCTCGAACAGCATGAGGTCGCGGCGGCGAGGGCGTTCAAGGTGAAGCTGGCATCGTCGGTCCTTTTGATACTCCTCTTCGCCGGGTTTCTTTCGTTTTTCATCATCCAGAGGGTGAAGACCCAGTCGCTCCGCAGGTGGCAGCAGGCGATAAGCGGGGCTATCGAGTCAGGGGACCTTGATCATGCCGGGGACCTTCTCGGCAAGCTCGAGAAGGAGGACAAGGAGATATATGGCAAACCCGAGATACAGGCTTGCCATGGGGAGCTCAAAAGCATGCTCGACAGCAGGGCGGAGAGCAGTCGCAAGTTCAAGGAGCTTTCGGATGACATCAGGAGCAACATCGAGCCGGATATCGGGGACTATGCGAAACTGAAAGCCGACTTCGAGGCAGCGGAGAAGCTCGCCCGGACGGCGGGGGAGAAGGCCGAGATCGAACATTTCCGCAGGAGGATATCGCTGCACGAGGAGGCTATTGCCAAAACGAGGACAGACGAGTTCCTGAAGATATCCAAGGAGATGGATGAAATATGCTTGGACATGGGTTCCATGGACCCCATAGCGAGGCTAGGGGAATACAGAGAGAAATACCGCCAATTTACAACGAAGCTCGGCGAGTTGCAGAGATGCGATGGTGTCAAGGAGGCGACCTACAAGGACGAGACGGGCAAGCAGTCGAACAGGAAGAAACTTCTGGACGAGGAGCTCAGTCGGGCCGAAAAGGAGCAGGAGGTTTTCCTCAGAAGAACGGATGAACTATACGATGCCGGAAGAGGCCTCGCCCGGTTCAAGGCGAGCATCTCGGAATATCTGCAGAAGTATCCAAGCTGCTCCTTCTCCGACGAGAAGAAGGAGGTGCTCAAGAACTTCGCATTCTACGAGTCGGCATCGCTGCTCAAGGACTTCGATCCGTGCCACGATCCGAAATTCATCTCCAGGCTACAGGAGTTCAAACCGCTTACAGGGATCATCGGCGGCAGCATATGGCGGGACTCCTTCCGCAAGATATTTCCCTACTACGAGAAGCTTGGGGATAATTCGGCTGATTTGAGGACTTTCTTTGACAACCTCCACAGGAACTCCCCGCTGCTAAACTACTACGAACTGAAGTTCTACAACAAGAAGAGGGCTAAATCGCTGACCTGGGTATGCGAACTGGAAAAGCCCCCCGTGATGAAGAGGGTTGACCTGGTGAAAATCGGCGGCAGGAAGGTGATGCAAAAAAACCAGATACTGTTCGTGAGGAGCAATAACATCTACGACCTGAACGACTGGGAGGATTGGAAATTCGAGGACGATGGAAGAGGAATGCAGGATCACTGGGAGGCAGATGGCGGGAAATTTGGCAAATTCTCCTGCCGGATCGAAACTAAGCTGGACGACATATTCAAGCCAGTGGGATACTACGACGAAATAAAACGCTTGATCCTGCCTGCGAAGTCAGACGATTTCAAGCCAGCCAACTTTGAAAAGACGCTTCTGGATGTCTGCTCGTGCGCAAAAACCGCCGGTGGCCATCCATACAGGATGCTGATACTGCTTAAGTTCGCGCTAAAGCATCTTTCCCAGATAAGCTGGAACGCAGACTATTCCCCAGCCCTCAAAAAGGTCAATGATTTCATGTCTCGGATGTCCGGGGGGCGGGAGAGGTTCAATTTCATGAAGATGGATGATGCAAAAGTCAAGGAGTGCTCCGAATTCCTGAAGAGCTTGGAACTGCCACACATGCAGTCCTTGTCGCTCCTGGACAGGGACATCAGGACAGTCTCCCTGTCGCGGTGTCTCGATTTCGTAGGCATTGTCAAGAGGGAAGGTGGAGAGATTTCCGTGTCTATGAAGCCGATGTCGTTTTATTCCGGTGAAGTCTGGGCTCTCGTCGTAAACGATGGCAGGGCATCCTTCATCGTGGCAGGCAAAATCGAATCCGGCTCCTGTCATTTGTCGGACATGGCCAGAAGCATCGTCAGGGACTGCCAGCCATTGTTTGCGCCATTGGACAAGAAGAACACGGCGGAGCTTTCCAAGGAATTCAAGGATAGGGCCAAGGAAGAGGGAATAAAGGAGATTAAATGGCCGGATTCATGGCCAATCAACGCCAGATGACGAATAAACATTTCATAAGGGAAGACGGGAAGATGCTTGGTCCTTTCAGCGCTGAAAGGATCAAGTCAATGATTGAGGATGGGAAACTTGCGTCGGGGGCGGAATACTCCACGGACAGAAGACATTGGATACCAGTGTCTAAATTCTCCTGCGGCGAGAAGGCCGCCCTGAAACCGGAGATCATGGAGCCGGAGATCAGATTGGAGAAGGTTCCGCGGATGGAAAAGACGGAGCTGCCCGGCATATCGTTGAACAGGGCCGACTCTTCCGATTCCAGATGCACGGGAGCAAGGAGCACACAAAACCTGTCGGGTGAGGCCACGGTGCATCCCTCTTCCGGGATGCCACAGCCGTTCTTCCACCTGCTATGGAATCCGCCGGAGTGCCTTCCGGACATCTACACGCGAAGGGGAGACCAGTCATCAATGCTGGCAGGGCTTGCGGTCTCGGCCTGCTGTGTGGGGTTGATCGTATATGCGTCCAGCCAGACACCTGACTCTGCAATGGTTCCTGCGGAGAAGCTGGCGGCTCTCCTGGCAATTCCGGTCCTCAGCCTTGTTATAGTCCTTTTCGCAATCCGAAGCTGGTTCGGAACGGGAGGGAAGGGCGGGGTTGGAGGCGACTGCCTCATCGCCGGCACTGCGATACTCATGCCGTCGGTGTCAACCCTGGCGGCATCATTGATTTCAAAGCATGCCGGACTGTCCCCCGAGCAGCTCGCGTGCGTGCTGATGGCCTTCCTGATATATTCGACGGTCCACAGTTTCATATCCGTCCACAGCGGTCTAAAGAACATCTCCGGAGTCCCGGACAGTGTTTTGACCACGGCAATGTCCACTCTCATCTTGGCGACTGCATTAATAACATATTGGCTTTTTATCAAATTCCTGAACTCCTATGGATAAGGCAGGCTACTACATAATTTACGATGGCAGGCATACGGGGCCGTTCCCGAAGCAAAGGATACTCTCCCTCTACGCCGACGGGAGGATAGGCGGAGATGCGAGAATATCGTCGGACAGGACGGTATGGATTGAATTGTCCCTGCACCCTGATTTCAGTCGTGAAATCAGTGGCGGTTCCGGCGCGGGCGAGGAGAACGAGCCTCCCGGCCTAATTGCCTCCGGCGAAGAGGAGGAATCCCCGTGGCGGGTCTACAGGGATGGCAAGATATACGGTCCATACAGCGTGAAGGAGCTTGAGGAAATGGCTTCCTCCGGTCAACTTCTCCCTTCGGACAATGTCGCCAAGTGCGGGGAGAAGGATTGGCATCCCGCCGAAAGCATCATTGAATTCCAGACTGCCAGCCGGAGTTCTGTTCCCCAGCCGGCAGAGCGGGACACCCCGTCCGACAGTCCATATGCCCGGACTGAGGTGGCGAGCCGGCTTCAGGTTCCTTCTTTGATGCCATTCGGCAGGATATTTTCAAAGGAAATACTCAAGAATGATTTCGTCCGGATTGTAATATTTTTCTCCATCGTTCCATTTCTGATACTGGGGCTGTTCCCGGAGAAAGGCTCCTCAACGCTCCTGGCGGAGATCGCTCTATGCGCATGGGGCACCTATTTCTGCCTGCTGTGGGCCTGCGTATTCGGCCTGTTTGCAAAACCCCGCAGGCAGGTGTGGTCCAAGGGGGTTGTCTGCGCAATGGTGACTGTTGGCGTTGGGCTGCCGCTCTTGTTCTATGTGCAGAGAAAGATGCCCCTGATATCGGAGCTTTACCTCAACGTGCTGTCCGAGGAGTCCCAGGACTTGCTTCGCAAGGAACCAGTCAAGGTGCTCCTCTCCTACGTGTTCGGAGTCGGCTTATGCGAGGAGTTCTTCAAAATTATCCCCCTGCTGTTGATTTCAAAAAGGGAGAAGATGTCACAGACTGAGTTCATGTTCATCGGGATGCTTTCCGGTTTTGGTTTCGCGATCGCCGAGAACGTCCAGTATTCGCATATCTTCTCCATGCACCCGCTATCCATCCGTGCCAGCAGCGAGGCGGAGCTCATTAACAATCTGATGCTCAGCTATTCCTCCAGCCTCTCCGGCCAACTTCTGAGGTATCTCTCTCTTCCGATACTTCACGCGGCATGGTCCGGGGTCCTCGGCTGGTTTGTTGCCGCTTCAAGGCTATACTATGAAAGGAGATGGCGTATATTTCTGGCGGGACTGCTTATGGTGGCGGTCCTCCACGGTGTCTATGACTTCCTTTGCTCGTTTCCGCATTGGCACATGGGGTTGGCAGCCGCCGCCATAGTGGTTCTCTGCGCATACATGAAGCACACGGAGGACGGAAGCATGAACATCTCGGCGGAAATAAAGTTTTCATCTTGACAATGCAATAAAACAAAAGGAGAACTACCTTGGAAGGCAAATTCGATCTGAGCTGGAAGAGGAGCGACGTAGAAAGGAAGTTCGGATTCAAGGGGAAGAAGTACACTGGGGTGGACCAGTTTTTCTCTTTTCTCATGGCAATCCTCATGACGCTGGTTTTCTACGCCTGCCTGTATCCATTCGCATACAAGAAAGTGCAATATGTGGACATGTTCTTCCACGGTGGGGAAGCAAATAGGAGCGTGATCCCGTATTTTACCATGCTTCTGGCCTTCTGGTGCGTTGCAATACTGATCTTGAAATACTCAAAGCTGGGGCTTCAGCAGAGGGCACTCTCTCTGGCGATACTGCCCACCGACCCCAAGTTCGAGCTGGTTCCGAACACTGCCGAGCAGATACTCCACGAAATTGGCTGCAAGGTGGAGGACCCCAAGCAGTTCATGTTGCTCAACAGAATAATCAGGTGTTTATCCAATCTGAAGAACCTCGGCAACATTCCTGATGCCGCAGAGGGGCTCGTTGTCCAGGCGGAAAACGACGAGAACTATCTGGAATCCACATACACCCTCGTCAAGGGCTTTATATGGGCCATCCCGGTGCTCGGATTCATAGGAACTGTCCTAGGACTGTCGCAAGCGGTCGGCGGCTTCGGCAAGGTGGTCTCGCAGGGTGCCGGCATTGAGCAACTCAAGGAGTCTCTGTCAGGGGTGACCAGCGGGCTCGCCATAGCCTTCGAGACGACGCTGATAGCACTCGTGGCCGCCCTCGTGATACAACTCATGATGACAATAATAAGGAAGAGGGAAGAGGACTTCCTCGACGAATGCTCCGACTATTGCCACAGGAACATCATATCGAAACTGAAGGTCCGCGGCTGAAGCTGGGGCCATGGGAGACAAATGTCGGCTAGGGGAAAAAATCAAGAAGCGCCGTTGACGCTGTTCTCGTTTCAGGATATCATCACTAGCATCACAGGGATAATGATACTGGTGGTCCTGATGTTAATACTCAACATCATTGAGTCAAAGACTTCCTCGATAAAGAACCCGGTGATAGTCGAGAACATCCGCGAGATGAGAAGGAGTATTGAACAGATTGAAGCGCAGATCGTGGAGACAAAGGAGTGGCTGGAGGCCAATTCCGGGAAAATCCCAGAGATCGACATGGATGCTCTTCCGATACTCATGAAGAGGCAACGGGAGAAGATAAACGCCGAGAAGGACGCTCTCGAAACCATGATTACCGACGAACGGAAACTCAAGGAGAAAATCGAGGAGACAAAAAGACGGACTGCCGACGCCAGAAAAAAGATCAAAGAGCAAAAGAAGCTCATGGAGATGCTCAATGAAAGCATGGAGAAACAGATGGGACCGCTGGAGACTAGGCTCAAGGAACTCAGGAAAAAATACGAGGAGGAGAAGAAGAAGGTGAGCATATCCGTGGACCGATCCGAAAGCAAGTCCCTCGTCGTGGTCCAGTGCTCCGGCGATGGAATCAAGCTGAAGTCGGCCAATGACGGAAAAATCGAGGACTTCACCGACGACAGCCCGACCAATATCAAGACACTTGAGAGATTCAAGGAGTGGCTATTGAAGCGGAATTCCGCCAGTTCCGAATACATCGCGGTCGCGGTCAAGGCATCAGGATCGGGGTGCTGTAAATACATTGTTTCGATGCTGAAAGCGGCCGGATATGAATACGGCCTCGAACCCATAGCCGAAGAAAGCGAGGCGGTGTTCTGATACCATGAGAAGGCGAATGCAAAGTTCTGCGACAGAAAGCTTCGAGTTGTTGCTCGACACCATGTGCAACACCTTCGGAGGCGTGATGTTCATAGCCATTGCGCTGGTTGTCATATCCTCGCATATTCCAAAGCTGGTGGACGAACTTGACGAGGAGGCTCTCACGGAACAGCAGGTGGAGGAATTGAGGAAAAGACTTGACGAGCGGAAGTCCCAGTTCGACGAACTGATAGAGAAGAAGATGCTGAAGAGCAGAATAGTGGAGAAATACAAGGACAGCAGAAACATAGATATGATAGAACAGTTCGCCGCCCAGAACGACGAGATCGACAGGATCAAAGCTGAAAAGGAGAAGATGAATTCGGAATCGGGACGCATGGAGGCGGAGTTGAAGATACAGCAGGAGTTTTTGGACGGGTTGCAGGCGGAAATGCAAAAGTATTCGGGAGCCTCCGAGAAGAAGAAGGAACTCGACGAACAGAAGAGAAAGATCATCGAAGAAATTGCCTCGTTGGAGGATAAGCTTAGGTCTGCTTTGGAAAAACAGACCATTGTGATGCCGAAACTCAAAGGAACTTCAAAGACACCTTTTCTGCTCATGCTTAAGGGAGGCAGGCTTTTCAGAATAAGTGACTACACAAACGTGTCAGTACGAAACGATCGAGGGTTCAACCTTTCAGACGATGTGACGCATGAATACGTCGAGGCGGAAAACAGACTCTATTTCCAGCCTAGAGAAAACAAAGGTTTCAAAATTGCTCCAGATGGCTCCGACTTGGAGCAGGCGTGGAGGGCTTTGCTATCCCATGTTGATCTGAAGGAACGCTTCCTGTTTATTATGGTCAAGGACGACAGTTTCCCGGAACTCCTCCCTCTAAAGTGTCTGGCTCGGGAGAAGGGGGCATCGGTTTATTGGTATCCAGTGATCAGGGATTCAGAATTTTTCGTTAACTTTACGGAGAAAGCCAATTATGAATCAGACTGAAGACCGTCAGGATGCCATGGACAGAAAGGACCAGCAACTCAAGGCTGCAATGGTTTATGTCCTGCTGATCGTGGTGGTTCTGCTCCTTGTCAGGTGCGCTTCAAATCCGGGAGGTGGAGGCTCTGGTAAAGGAGGAGGGAGCGGAGATTCAAGATCAGGCGGAACCACCGAAAACTCCAATGAAGGTGCTGGTGATGCAGATGGACAGAAATCCCCCTCGCCGGGCGATGGCACTGGGACTGGAGAGGTTGAAGGAGAACAGGAAGCGCCTGTCAAAAGCGATGCCAATTCTGCGGCCCTCCCTGCCGAAGACAAACATGGCGAAGAAGCCGCCCCTCCCTCTTCCGGCAGAAGAGCCGTCTCCGAAGATGAGAAAAAAATCTGGGATGCCGCCACGCTGGAGATATTGCATGTTGCAAAATTCCAGAATACAGTGATTTTTCCCGCATGCGGAGCGGTTGACACAAAAATAGAAAAATCCGCGGTTGGCATCTACCTTGTGAAGGGATACTACCACTACACTGGCAAGGATGGCAAAAAATCAAAACTTTCTTTCTCGTGCGAAGTGGCTAAAACCGAATTAGGTTGGGCCGGAGTCAATCCTCAGATATGGTGAACTGCGCAAACATGCTAACTTTATAATTGTTTTGGGCAGAGCTATGCGGGACAGATTTCCAAATGAGGAAAGGAGAGGGGACCATGCGAATCTCGCGCTTCACGATGATTGGCTGAAGGGGTGGAAATCACTAGGTCTTCATACGCCTATGCACCGGGGTTTGGCGAAGCTTCGTCCGTTGACAGCGGGCTTGCGCAGGACAAAGTCCACGCGATGAACCACCGTCAATACGGCAACATACTCTTCGTGGACGGCCATGTCGCCGGGTTCTCTGGCATGGCTTGGCACCGCAACAATGGTGGGTCGAGGATGGAATGAAGAAGTTGGGGCTTCGTTTCATTGAGCTTGAATTTTGTCCTTGCCCCTCTAGCTTATGGGCTTT
>DYLD01000232.1 GCA_020722315.1 Syntrophus aciditrophicus | reverse complement strand
GGCGCCTCCATCCACAAACGCCCCGGTCGCAGGCTAACTGGGGCTCACGGATTCAGCGCAGTAATCGCGTCCTGCCGTAATGTGTCCGGGATATGATTGCTGAAATAGCATATAAATCAATAGATTGTGCGTATCACATTGATGAGGAATTGGATAACACAAATTTTAAATATTGACTACGAGATGGAAATGCTGCATTATTTTTATAAAAAGCTTTTTGCAAAATGATTTGCGCGCCTTCCTGCCTGACGGTTTTTCAGGACGATCATTGTCTGGAGGAGTATTGTATGAGAGCCCGTTCGACATGCCTGACAATCATTTTTTCGTTCATTTTGTCCCTTTGCCTCTGGTTTGGATGCGCCCACGCCCATTTCGGCGTAATCCTTCCGTCTGAGGATGTTGTCGAGGGGGCGCCTCCTCGCGAGATCACCGTCTCCTGTCAGTTCATGCATCCTTTTGCCCAGGATTTCATGGAGATGGTGCGTCCAAATGGGTTCGGGGTGGCACTTAATGGGGAGCGCAGGGATCTCACCGGTTCCCTCAAGGCGAAGAGCAAGGGAGGACACACCGTCTGGGAGGCCACCGTGCCCATAAACCGTCCCGGTGATCATGTCTTTTTCATGATCCCCGCACCTTATTGGGAGCCGGTGGAAGAGACGTTTATTCAGCACGTGACGAAGGTCGTGGTGGATGCCTATGGGAAGGAGGAAGGTTGGAATGACCCCGTTGGGCTCCGTGCGGAGATCGTCCCTCTTACACGTCCCTATGGTCTCTGGGCAGGAAATGTGTTCACAGGCAAGGTCCTTTTTGAAGGAAAACCCATGCCGGATATCCCAGTTGAGGTAGAATATTACAATGATGGGAAACGTCTCCAGACCCCATGCTCCCCCTGCGAGACCCAAGTCGTCATGACGGATCCGGACGGCTGCTTCAGTTTTGCCATGCCAAAGGCGGGCTGGTGGGGTTTTGCTGCCCTTATCGAGGCCCCCGACAGAATCGTCCGTGAAGGAAAGGGATATCCACTTGAACTCGGTGCGGTCATGTGGGTCAGGACGAGAGATGTCAGGTAACA
Organism: Syntrophus aciditrophicus; assembly: GCA_020722315.1. Lineage (GTDB taxonomy): Bacteria > Desulfobacterota > Syntrophia > Syntrophales > UBA5619 > DYLD01. The sequence goes on along the minus strand of DYLD01000232.1, from coordinate 1,627 downwards.
TCCCCCGGCATTTTCACTTCAACATCTTCATGGACAAACCCTCTGGAATTACCCGTGCATATCTCTGAAGGGGTTCTCGCCGCACCGGTCCTTGTAGCTGGAGGCATTCTCGCTATATCGGGTGTTGCCGTCGGGATCAGGCGTCTTGATCCGGAATCTATCCCCAAGACCGCCCTTCTGACCGCTGCCTTTTTCCTCGCCTCTCTCGTCCACGTGCCGATCGGACCGAGCAGCGTCCACCTTATACTGAACGGTCTTCTTGGAGTTCTTCTCGGATGGGCGGCCTTTCCTGCCATATTCACGGCCCTTGTCCTCCAGGCCGTCCTATTTCAGTTCGGCGGGCTCACGACGCTCGGGGTGAACACCTTCACCATGGCTGGGCCAGCGGTCCTGTTCGGGCTGCCAGCCCGTTGGCTCATAAGGAAAAAGGCCGCATCGAACCGGATAGTCACCTTGGCAGCGGGGGGGTGCGGCGCCTTTTCCATTTTGGGGAGCGGTCTTTTCGCTGCCGTTTCCCTTTCTTTCTCCGGCGAGGCCTTTTCCGGGGTCGCACGGCTCATCCTTCTCGCCCACTTGCCTGTTGCCGGCATCGAGGCCGTGATCACTTCCCTTTCCGTCGCGGCCCTTTTACGCATGCGTCCGGAAATGATCCTTCCTGCCGGCAGGCATCTTTCCCTGATTGCAGCAGGCATGGCCGCGGGCCTCGTCTTTTCGGCCTCTGATGCCGTGGCCCACCGGGTGCACGTCTTTGCCTGGGATGCTGGGAATGCGGTAAAGGGCGAGGTCTATTTCTCCGGAGGTGCCGCGGCCTCCGGGGCGCTCATCGAGGCGGTATGTGAGGTAGGACATGGGGCCTTTACCGGCAAGACGGGGGAAAAGGGGGAGTTTGCCTTCCCCAGGCCCGACTGCCCCTCGGTCCTGATCGCGGTTGACGCCGGCATGGGGCACCGTGCTGAGACGAGGGTCGATCTCGCCGGACAGGAAGCGGCATCCGTTTCTGAAAAAGAGGAGACCCGGCCATTCCCTTCGGACTTCCGCCCGGGGGAGGGCCTCGGCAGGTCCGATGTGGAAGCGATCCTTGACGAAAAACTGGAACCCATCCGACGGGAGCTTGCCCGTCTTTCGGAAAGGGAAAACCATGTGAACCTGCGGGATGTCATCGCCGGTCTCGGTTACATCGCAGGGGCCACCGGATGCGCCCTCTACGTGGTTGTGAGGAGGAAAAGGAAAACCTGAGTCCGTGGAATATGGCATTCAACCTGCGATTTAACTGGATAAGCCGGCGGCCGGGGTGTTTGTGCAGTGAGTCGCCCATGGACGGGCGCCGTCAACAAATTCGCCCCAATGGACGGGGGCTATTTTCCGCATGGGACAGGCCACCTCGGCCGCAGGCTCGCGGATTCAGGAAGAAAAAATCCGTTGGCAAGCCGTGCAACCTGACCCATGCCGTGTGAACGATTTGCAAACGGATCGTCCCTCCTCCATGGGGCAGACCCCCGGCTGAAGATCCTTGAGGCCGCTGCCTTTTCCTTCGTTGTTGTCTCTCTCTCGAAGTTAGGCCCACAGGTCATCTCCTTCGGGGTGGCGACAGCACTCGTTTTTCTCGCCCGGCTTGATCCTCGCGAGC
>DYLD01000045.1 GCA_020722315.1 Syntrophus aciditrophicus | reverse complement strand
TAGAGCCTTTTGCGAGACGTTGCGGGGTCGAAAAAGATTTATGAGCGCGAAAGGCGGCGTTTTGCAAAGGTCTCGTTATGAAATCACACAGGGGAAGGTAAAATGACTATCTGCGAGAAGCTCTATGATTTATTTCTTGAGAAGGCCAAATCCGTTACCGTCGATAAGGTCAGCCTGGGTGTGGGTTACACCGCCGTGCAAACGTCGGATGGCGGGATCGGCGTCTCCTATACCTATTTTGAAAAGAAGACGTCCTGCACCGTCCGCGCCGACGATGTTGATTTTGAGCATCAGCCGGCCGCATTGCTGCTGGAACGAATCAAGAGGTCGGATCCGCTCGAAAAGAGCATGGCGCTGGCGTTGATCAATGCGATGAATTATCACAACGCGCTCAAGATGCCTGATGATCCGCGCAACGATATACTTATCCGGCATTTCCGGATCGAAAAGGGAACCCATGTCTCAATGGTGGGCTATTTCGGCCCGACGATCAGGCTTCTCGAAGAAAGGGGGGCGATTGTCGAAGTCATTGATGAAAGCAAGGATATCGGGGACAAAAAGGGTTTTATGGATCGTCTGTCCTTTTGGACGGAGGTCTTGATTCTGACATCGACATCCATACTCAATGACACGGCGGAGCCTATCCTCAAGAGGTTGGGACCGGAAGTCAAAACGGTCGTTCTGGGGCCGAGCACGCCGATGATTAAAGAGGCCTTTCTCGATCTTCCGGTTCATATGCTGGCCGGGATTGCGCCGTTTCAAGACCAGAATGTATTCAGGGTGATCTGCCACGGGCTGGGAACGCCGGCATTGCTGAAGGCCTGCTACAAAAAATATTTGCTTCTGTGATGACCAAAGAGCATGACATCCGTGCCGCCGGGCTGATTCTTGCCGCCGGGGATTCTTCGCGTTACGGAGGGATCAAACAACTGGCGTCCGTCGCCGGCGAGCCCCTTTTGGGAAGGGTTGTACGTGCGGCTCTTTCCTCCGGCCTCGAGAAGACGATCCTTGTCCTGGGTTTCATGGCCGACGAGATTATCCGGGAACTGGGGGACAGCATCAAACATCCCTCCCTGTCGGTTATAACGAACACGAAATACAAAGAAGGTATGGCTGCCTCGATCCGCGTCGGAATGACCGGGATAGATCCGTCGTTTGCCCGTGTCATGATCATCCTCGGCGATTTCCCGCTTTTGAGCCCCGGAATCATTGACAGCGTTTTAGAGGCCCACAGGACATCGGGTAAGGGCATCTGCGTGCCGGTCCGGGACAATCGGTGGGGGCACCCGGTTTGCCTTTCCAGACGGTATTTCGAAGACCTGACGAACATCGAAGGCGATATAGGCGCCCGTAACATCATCCGAAGTAACTGGCCGGACGTGTACGCTTTCCCTATCACCGAAGAAGGATGTTTCTTCGACGTCGATACGAAGGAGGATATCGAAGCTTTAAAGCAAGATTATGGGCTTGACAAACCCCGAAAGGATTCATTATGATGCATCTCAGTTCGGTACATTTTTTTAAGACCCTTGCATAACCGGATAAAACGTTTTCGTACCGGGGACTTCCTCATACAACGTAAAACTATTTTTCAATGATACGGCTCTATTTTAGAAATCCCTGATCCCGAAAGGAGGCTTCCTTGAAAGGCTACGATTATTACAAACCTGATACGATAGAGGAGGCGATGAAGATGATGAGCACGCTGGACGGCGCCGAGTACATCGCCGGCGGCACGGATGTGATGGTGCTCATCAAAAAAAAGGCCCTGTCCCCGCAGAATTTGATCTCTTTAAGGAACATCTCCGAGCTATCTTATATCGATACGGATAATGGCTTGAGGATAGGAAGCGGCGTTACGCACAGCAGGATTTCCGAGAGCGACTTTATAAAACGCCATTATTCCGCCCTTTTTGACGCGGTAAGCAATATCGGCTCGGTACAGGTACGCAACGTCGGAACCGTCGGCGGAAACATATGCAACGCCGCTCCGTCGGCCGATACCCTCTGTCCCTTTCTGGTGTTTGATGCGGTTGTTTTGATAGCAGGTCAAAAAGGCGAATACCAACTCGCCATCGACGATTTTCTTCTGGGGCCGAACAGGGTTGCCCTTGCAAAAGGGGAAATCGTAAAAGGGATTAACCTCCCCGCTTTGGGTGCAAACTCCGGCTCTGCCTATATAAAGCATACCCGGAGAAAGGCGATGGAGCTTCCGATCGTCGGGATTGCGGCGAGAATCGACATAGATGCAAAGGGCCATCCAAACGACTGGAAAGAGGCTTTCCGCAGAATCGACGATATTTCCGATATGCTGAGGCTTCTCGAGAAGGAAAGGTTTGTCTGCAATGACGCAAGGATCGCGATGGGCGTCGTTGCGCCGAGACCCATACGGGCAAAAAAGGCGGAAAGCGCCCTTCAGGGCAAGGTCATCTCCGAGGGGCTTCTGGACGAAATAGGTCGGATCGCGGCGTCCGAGTCTCAACCCAGAGATACGCTGAGGGGCGAGGCATGGTATCGCAGGGAAATGGTACATGTTTTAACAAAAAGGGCCGTTTTGATGGCTCTTGAACGCATGATCCATGCGGATAGCTCCAACAACCCCAAAACATCATAAGAAGGATCTGTTATGAAAAGAGAGATCGCCTTTACGCTGAACAATGAAGAGATAGCTGTCGAGGTGGAGCCTAACTGGACTCTTCTGTATCTGCTCAGGGAGGTTCTCGAAATGACCGGCGCAAAAGAAGGGTGCGGGGTCGGCGAATGCGGCGCCTGCACGGTCATCGTTGATGGAAACGCAATCAGTTCATGTCTCTACCCCGTCATGGAGGTCGAAGGCAAAAACGTTACGACGATCGAAGGCCTTTCGAAAGAGGATGGAACACTTCATCCCCTGCAGCAGTCGTTTATTGAAAACAATGGCGTCCAGTGCGGCTATTGCACAAGCGGGATGATTATGTCCGCCAAGGCGCTGCTGGACAAAAATCCGGATCCCACCGAAAACGACATCAGGGTAAGCATCGCGGGAAATATCTGCCGGTGCACCGGATATGTCCAGATTGTCGAGTCGATTAGGAAGGCTGCCGAAAAGATGAAAAACACTTAACCTGCATTCGCGGAAAAGAAAATAGGGCCGCTCTACGTGGTCCGAGTTCAGGAGGGGCAATGGAAGATTTCTTATACGTCGGCAAGGATGTCCCAAGAACCGCAGAGATTAATAAAGTGACCGGCCGGGCGGTCTATATCGACGAGCTGAAACGGCCCGGTATGCTCTACGGGAAGATTCTCTACAGCCGGTATGCGCACGCCCGAATCAAATCGATTAATACCGAAAAAGCGAAAAAATTGCCGGGTGTGAAGGCTGTCATCACCGGTTATGATATCCCGGATGTAAGGGTGGGCTTTATGGAGGATCAGACCGTCCTGAAAAGGGATGTCGTGCGCCAGTACCGGGATGAAGTCGCGGCCGTCGCGGCGACCAGCCGGGAGATTGCCGAAGAGGCGCTCGACCTTATTGAGGTTGAGTATGAGGAACTCCCCGCGATCTTTGATCCCGTCGAGGCGATGAAACCAGGCGCGCCTCTGATCCATGAATTGGACGGCCACGGGCGGCCGGTTAAAAGCAATGTCCTTCCGTTGCGCTGGACCCTCAACGTCGGGGATGTCGAAAAGGCGCGTCGGGAATCTGCCTATGTCGTCAAAGACAGTCTGACGACCCCCTGGATAAACCAGTGCTGCCTGGGGACCAGCGGATGCGTTGCCGAATTCGACAGCGTCAACAACCTGACCTTCTATAGCCAGACCAATGTGATTTTCGGCGCGAAACAGAGGATTTCCCGCTATTTCGCGAAGATCGGTCTTAAAGACAAAAAAATACGGGTTATCAATCCCATCGTCGCGGGCAGTTTCGGTACAAAACTCGACACGGACATCTACGAGTTTATCTGCATCCAGCTTGCATTGAAAACCAGAAGGCCCGTCAAGATTCAATTCACGAGGGAAGAAGAGTTCAGAACCCTGCCCCCGCGGCAGACCACCCGGTTCGAGATTGAACAGGGGTGCGACAAAAACGGCATGCTGACCTTCCGGAAGGCCGAGGCTATTCTCGACAACGGCGCCTACACGTCCTGGGGCGCCACGACGCCGTCGGTTATGATGATGCCGATCTCCTCCCTCTACCGCGTGCCCAATGTCTATTTCAACGCCGTTTGCGTCTATACGAACAACATCTACTCTCAGGCCATGCGCGGCTACGGGAATCCGCAGGCCTCGTTTGCCGTTGAAGTCTCGATGGACCATCTGGCCGAAGAGGCGGGAATCGATGCGGCCGAATTCCGGATGAAGAATCGCAACCGGCCCGGGGAAGTGACCCCGATGGGGCTGAAAATCACGACGTGTCCGCTGGATCGGTGCATAACAACGGTAAAGGAGAAAATAGGATGGGATCAAAAGCGGGGTAAAAAGAACGGCCGCGGCGTAGGAATGGCCTCGCTGATCCATGTTGCGGGAGGAGCCAGGGTCTATCTTTCCGACGGCACCGGTATACGGATCAAGGTCGATGAAAACGGTCACGTGGATGTCTTGTCCGGCAGCACCGACCAGGGGCAGGGCTCTCAGACCGTGCTTGCCCAGATCATCGCGGAAACGATCGGTTTCCGCCCGGAAGACATCAATATCATCTTCGGGGATACGGCGCTCGGATTGTGGGATGCCGGCACCCATGCCAGCAGGCATACATTTATCGCGGGCAACGCGGCGATCCGCGCAGGAGAAAAGGTAAAAAGGCAGATTCTCGAACTTGCAGTCGAGTATGTTCCGAAACTACTCAAGAGTGATTTCAGAAAGCAGAAGAAAAAGGATCCGGATTTCCACGAGCCTGAACTCGATTTTACGCTGATTGACAATCCCGAGAAACTCGACATCAAAGACCGCATGATATTTGCAAAGAAGGCCCCCGAAAACCCGAATTTCCGGATCGATGTCGCGAGGGTCCTGAATAGGGCTCTTAATGTCGGCAATGGTGAAAGCAAGACCGTTATGGCCGAGGTGTTCTGGGATCCGCCGACACAGATGCTGAATTCCGAAATGAAGGGCAACTGGTCCTGCACCTATGCGTTCGGCACTACCGGCGCGGAGGTCGAGGTCGACACAGAAACCGGGGAGGTGAAGATACTGAAGCTCGTCGCCGCGCACGATGTGGGCCGGGCGATGAACCCAACGCTGGTGAAGGGACAGATCTACGGGGCCGCGTATATCGGCGTCGGTTTTGCGTTGACGGAAAAGCTCCAGGTCGTCGAAGGCAGGGTCATGAACCCAAACCTCAGGGACTATAAGGTTCTGACGGCTCTGGATGACATACCGGTGGAGGCGGTGATCGTCGAGGATCCTGATCCGATGGGTCCTTACGGAGCCAAGGGGATAGGCGAGCCGGGTCTTGTTCCTACGGCTCCGGCCATTGCCAATGCAATCTACGACGCGATTGGGATCCGTTTCACGGATTTGCCGATCACGCCGGAAAAGGTGCTTGCCGCAATCAGGGCAAAAAAGCAGGAAAATCAACAAAGGGATGCCTGATGAAAATAGAAAAAATTGATCATATCTGTTTTGCGGTGAAGGATCTGGAAGCAACGAAGAAAAAATACAGGGAAGACTTCGGCCTTGAACCTGATTACGAGTACGTCGCCCCTTCCGAGAAGATAAAGGTCGCCCGTTACTACATCGGCGAGGTAGGCGTCGAATTCATGGAATCCACAGCACCGGACGGGGAGGTTGCCAAATTCATAAAGGCCAGAGGAGAGGGATTTTTTTTGATATCCTACCGGGTTGACGATCTTTCCCGGGCGCTAGAGGAACTTAAAGGCAAGAATATCCGCCTGATCGATCATGCACCCAGAGAATTAATGGGTACCAGGTATGCGTTTGTACATCATCCCGGTGAACTCAACGGCGTGCTCACAGAGCTTATCGAAGGGGATTTTGACATCAACAAGTAGAGCTGCGATTAAGGAGATTTATCAACAGGAGAGATTTGCTTAAACTGTCAAAACGTTTTCATCCGCGCTTAAGGAGGCTTTTTCGGGGCTCTGGAAAACTCTGCTCAGATGTGTTCATTGCCCCGTTGTTGAAGGATTGACCTATCTAGCTGGATTTTAATTCAATCGTAGAAAGAGATTAACATGGCAAAAATTGATGCCTTTTTCCAGTTGATGCACGATGAGGGGGCATCGGATCTACACCTCGCGGCCGGTCAGCAGCCGGCCATCCGTATACGAGGCGAGATCGAACGGATCAAGTTTGATGTCCTCACCAACGATGGCCTGAAGGCGATGCTTTACGAGATTGCGCCGGAACACAAGATCAAACAGTTTGAAGAGACGGGAGATGTTGATTTCGCCTATGAAATTCCGGGCCTTGCCCGTTACCGTGCGAATTTTTTCCAGCAGCAGTTCGGCTGCGCGGCGGTTTTCCGCGAGATTCCCAGCAAGATCGCCACATGTCAGGAACTGGGGCTGCCGGCCGTTATATCCCAGCTCGCGATGCTTCCCCGGGGGTTGGTTCTGGTCACCGGGCCCACCGGAAGCGGTAAGTCGACGACCCTTGCGGCGATCATCAACGAGGCGAATCTCAAACGCAAAGACCATATTATCACGATCGAAGATCCTATCGAATTCGTCCACACGAGCCGGTCCTGCATCGTGAACCATCGGGAGGTAGGGCGCCATACAAAATCCTTTACCGCCGCGCTCAGGGGGGCGCTGCGCGAGGATCCGGATATCATCCTCGTCGGCGAACTCAGGGATCTGGAAACCATCTCGCTTGCCGTCGAGGCTGCCGCGACGGGGCACCTCGTTTTTGGGACGTTGCATACGACCAGCGCCCCGAAGACGGTCGACCGGATTATCGAGGTTTTTCCTTCCAGTGAGCAGATGCAGATCCGCTCGACGCTGGCGGACGGCCTTCGGGCAGTCGTTGCACAGGTTCTCTTCAAAAGAATCGACAAAAAGGGGCGCTGTGCCGCGCTGGAAATCCTCATTGCCACTTCCGCGGTGCGGAACCTGATCCGCGAATCAAAGACATTCCAGATACCTTCGATGATGCAAACCGGAAAGAAATACGGGATGCAGCTTCTCGATGACGCAATCATGGAACTTGTGACCAAAGGTTGGATCAGCGGCGACGAGGCCTATGCAAAGGCAAACGACAAAACGAAATTCCGGCAGTTTTTGAAAAACCCGCCGACCGACTTTACCGAGGCCTGAGACCAAAACCGTTGCCAGGGGGAAAGAGATGAGAAAGCAGGAAATAGACTATATTCTGGGCAAGATGCTCGATTCTCATGACAATGTGTCCGACCTGAACATCACTGTGGGCAAATCCTTTCAGGTCGAAAGTTCGGGAGAGCTTGTCAACGTGGACATCCCGTTGTTTTCTGGCGAACTGACGCCTTTTCAGACGGAACTCTTCGCGCTCAACCTGATCAGAAATGACCGGCGGCTTACCGAGATCCTCCTTACTGAGGGTTCCTGCGATTCGTCGTATGAATTGCCGGGAAAGGCCCGTTTCCGCGTGAACATCTTCTCCCAGCGGGGTTGTTACTCGATCGTCCTCAGAAAACTGGAAACACGGATTCCGACGCTGGAGGATCTGAAACTGCCCGAGGCGTTTCACAAAATGGCTGAGGAGAAAAACGGGATCATCCTCGTAACCGGCGCGACTGGGAGCGGCAAATCGACGTCGCTTGCCGGACTTCTCAACGATATAAACGAACGAAAATCTGTGCATATTATTACGCTGGAAGACCCGGTCGAATTTTCGCATCCCCACAAGAAGGCGACGTTTAACCAGAGGGAAATGGGGAGTGATTTTGACACGTTCGCAAACGGTCTGCGCGCCGCGCTCCGTCAGGCCCCGAAGGTGATCCTCGTCGGCGAGATGAGAGATCGGGAAACGGTCGAGATCGCCCTTTCGGCTGCAGAAACAGGGCATCTGGTGCTCAGCACGCTGCATACCGTTGATGCCGGCCAGACAATCAACAGGATCCTCGGCATGTTCTCGTCGGAGGAAGAAAGGCAGATCCGAATCAGGCTTGCCGACACGGTGCGCTGGATTGTCTGCCAGCGGTTGCTGCCGAAGGAGGGCGGCGGGCGCGTCGCCGCGTTCGAGATCATGGGCTCCAATCTGCGTGTGAAGGACACGATCCTGAACGGCGAATCCGAGGGGAGGACGTTCTATGAAATCATCCAGGCCGGCAAGGCCTTCGGCATGATTACGTTCGACGACTATATCGTGGATTTGTTCAGCCAGGGACTGGTCAGCGAGGATACCGCGAGGGCATACGCCTCCAACAAGGGCATTGTCGGCCGTGGGATTGATGCGGTCAAGAGTTCGCGGGGACAACAAACGACGGACATCGGCAAACTGCAGGTCGACCGAGGGTACGGTAAAAAATCATTCTAGATCTTGTGAGGGAGAACATGGAAGAGCAAACAGGAACTTTCGCCCCGATCGGTGCAACGGGGAAATCCGCGCTTGTCTGCGTGCCGGATCAGGCCGTGCGTGACACCATCGCGAAGAATCTTCAAGACCTGGGCTACAGCGCGAGGTTTCCGCAGACCGCACAGGAAGCGCAGGAGGCGATGAACTTTCATATCTTCGACGTCGTGGTTCTGGACGAGCTTTTCGGAACGGAAGGTTCGGGGAACAATGATTTTCTTGTCTTTTTAAGCAAGCAGAACATGGCGACGAGAAGGCGCTTCTTTGTGGCCCTTCTGGGCAAGGATTTCAAGACAATGGATAGGATGGCCGCCTACGCCAAAAGCGTGAATATGGTCGTCAACAAAGCGGATATCGACCATATAGGGGATGCAATCAAACAGGGCGTCGACGACAACAACGCATTTTACCATGTCTTTTTTGAGACGCTGCACAAGGTCGGTAAGATATAGACGTTACCCAGATCGCGCTGGCAGACCCGCGAAAAATTGCTCCGTTAAGGAATTCCCTGATCATCTTGCTTGCTTTTTCTGATACCGAAAACATGCATTTTCCCTTTTTTATAATCTAGGGCGGGTTTCTTTTTTGTCAAATTAACTAATCGATAATAAAACCTTGGTAATCCGCTTCCAGCATCGCGAGCTGACTGCCGAGGAAGCGAGGAAATTTGAGGCCGGCGGCGGCAGCAATGCGGCAAAGCAGGAAAAGATTAATCAATATATTCATGCAACCGTATAGATGGAAGCTGGTTAGGTGCCTATAAGAGAGTCTGCGTTGGCGTGCACCATAATCCCAGAGGCATCCAGGGTAAAAACTTCTCTCACTGCCATGAATACGCATATTTCATGTATCCGTCGGACCAAAAGAAGTACATAGGTGAACGCAAATTTGATGACCCTGATGTTAGAAACATTAGAGATAGCGGCCTTGAATCAGATAGAACAGATGCAAAGAATTGCTTTTATCCCATAATAATTGATGATGAATCGATTATTGGGATTGAAGAAGTACCGGCAAGTGGAAAGACGGGAAACCTCCTACGAACGACCAGACCCACGGTATTCATGATGGTGTCGAAATTCTCTCCCGTTTTCGTAGGGGTAAAGGGCAACAGGAGGATATTGTTTACCCCCTTGGATAAGTTTCAACTCGAATATCTTGACGCTTTGGATGTCTCTCCGTCAGTATTCAGCAAGACCAACACAATGAAGGGCGGGGCCAGTCGTGCCGGATGCCATTGACGGCGCCCTCAAAAAATAGTCCCCGAGGTGAGAAAATAGGTGCGAAACATGGGTTGGTTTATCATATCCAGTTTGCTGGGATGGCGATGTTTTGCCTGTCGATGGGGAAAATTTCTCCGGTCAGGGACAGCACGGCACCGGTTTTAACGGGATGTCCCAAGGTTGCCAGCGAAGAAAAGTTACGCACCCATTCCCGCTTCGGCGTGGCACCTAATTTAATTTCCACGGGATAGAGGGCGCCTTCCGTTTCGAAAATCATGTCGATTTCCGCTCCGTCCTTTGTCCGATAGTAATAAACGGGAGGTTCCCGGAGCGCATACCACCATGATTTGAGTATTTCTCCGACACACCAGGTCTCGAAGATCGCCCCCCGCAACGGACTGGAAGCGAGTGTTTCCGCAGAGGTGTATCCGGCAAGCCAGGCACAAAGCCCCGTGTCCAGAAAATACAGCTTGGGGCTTTTGATAAGTCGGGACGTGCGATTGGAACGATACGGCCTTAAAAAATAAATCAAAGAAGTGCCCGCAAGCATGGAAAGCCAGTGTTTGACAGTAGGAACGCTGATGCCGCAGTCCTTTGCGATATCGGACATATTCAGGATCGTCCCGGTTCGCGCGGCGACAACCCTCAAAAAAGTGTAAAAAGCGTTGAGATCGCCGACCTGCGAAAGCTCGCGGATATCCCGTTCCAGATATGTTTGTACGTAGGAGCTGTAGAAAAGATTGATGTCGCTGATCTTGCCGGACAACAGAGCCGGGTAGGAGCCGCGGAATATCCTCTTGAATAGGCCAGGCTCGTCGAAGGGATCACTGTTACGTTTCGCCGGCGCGTTTGACGGAAGAAAGGGGGTTGATTCATCGATACCGCCCTGCAGTTCCCGTTCCGAAAGACCGTTGAGATTGACCACCGCGACACGACCGGCGAGACTTTCCGTTACCCCCCGCATCAGATGAAACGGTTGCGAGCCGGTGAGCCAGAACATTCCCGGCGCCTGGCGCGTATCACAAACGACCTTGATGGCGCTGAGCAAATCCGGCGCGTACTGTATTTCGTCGATGATAACTGGGGGAGGGTATTTCTGCAAAAACAGCTCCGGATCCTCTTTCGCCAGAAGCCGGTTCTGCATCGTATCGAGGGTCACGTAACGTCTCGTTCCCTCCATGATATGTCTGAGCAGCGTTGTTTTTCCCGTCTGCCGGGGACCGGTCAGCAAAATAACGGGAAATTGACCGGATGCGTTGATAATGTGTCTCTCCAATGCCCGGTGAATATAGCGGTCCACGGACACCTCCTTTACGACTTATTTGATATTATACTTTAAATTAGACGCATGGCAAGGAGAAAAACATATAATAGAATTTGGCCTCATATCCCCGGGATCGTATATGCTGAACGAACAGCATAAAGAGATTACCGTAAACCCGGTCTCGGACGATATACTCATGAGGCCATTCCGGAATAGTCTCGGCGAAAGTCCATTCCACAGAGTCAATGAACTACTGTAAAACAATTGGTAACGGAACGGAATTACTTGTCATCGGATTCAGCTATAACATAGCTACAACGCATAGACGCTGCGGCCCTCGCCATAGTAATTCTCAAAGATATGGCGATAGATGGCGTCGCATTTTCTGTTGTAGATGTCCTTGACGAACAGCGGAGGCAACTCATCCAGCTTGTCGGCGATCACAACCTGGACGGCCGCCCGTGTTGCCTGGGTCTTGCGCCAGTCCAGCACCAACTTTTCCCGTTTGAGTTGCTCCAGCAGCTCCCGGGCGATTTTCTTGACCTGCGCCTCGTCTTTTTTGGAAAGCTTCATGTCTGGTTTGGTGATAAGATCAAATATAGCCAGTTCCTCCTCGGAAAGCCCCTCGGATACGGCCCGTTTTTCCTCCTCCCGCAGCTCGTTGGCAAACTTCAATAGCCGTTCAAAGGACTCCTCTACATTGGCCGCCCCCTGATTGTACTCGTCAATCATGCGCTGAAACTTCTCCAGGTAATCCGCCCGGGTCTTGTTCAGGCGCACCATGCGCTCCAATGCTGAATTGATGATCCCCCGGAGCTTTTCCACTTCCACACGCTTACGTTCTTTGAGGAACTTCTTTTTCAACGCCTCAAAATCTACCTGAGCCAGATTAATTATCTTTGGTTCTATGTGATTTACAGTGGGTAACACAATGCGACGGCAACCATGAACGGTAAGCCTTTGTGGCTCTCATGGTTGTTTGTAGAGTGAAGGTATTCGAAGTTATTCGTGAATCAACGAAAGCCGCCCCCGTTTTTCCCATCGCGGGAGTCGTGTTTTACGGGATCGTTTCATGATAGAAAACCGGTTCAAGCGGCGGCGACAAGCAACGGGGCTGCCCGAATATCAACGGGATCCTTATCCGGAAGGACACGGCAAAGCAGTTTCCTCACACCTCCTTACCCACTCAATTCCACATAGAACCGGAAATGTATCTCTCTTTGAAGATGAGCGCCACGCAATCAAGCCGGGGCAATTCTCAATCGATGGGGAGCTTCAGAGAACACATTCAAGCATTTATCGGACAAGCACCCGCTCGATTACCAGCCGGACTACGAATTTGTGAAGAGCGAGAAGCAGGAAATCGCCAACCCGGAGATTGATGAAATCAAACGCCAGTTGAAGCAGAAACAGAAGAACCTGGACAGGCTCTACAAGAAATTGTCAAAGAACGAGCAGGCCCTAAACAAAGATGGCAGTGTGCGAATAAATATAAATAGCGTGCATCAGCGATTACGTTCGCAGATACAACGAATAAAAAATGAGATTGAGCATTTAAAACAAACATCCCAGGCGCTGCCGGATAGAATTGATATTTCATCACTCGAGGATTACAACTGTTTTCAGAAGATATGCGATGAAAGTAAGAACCTGTTTGATTTTGTCACCAGCAGCGCCTGGAATGCGCGTAAACAAATGACACAATGGCTGTTGCCGTTTTATGAAAACAAAAACGAAACGGTTGATCTGTTTTATGGGATTACGAACTGTCACGGCTGGGTTAAAAGCGACTCTCAGAAAGTCACCGTTCGGCTTGAAGCGCTTGAGCTGCCGAGCCGGAGGGCTGCTCAAATACAATTTTGTCGGAAACTGACCGAATTGGGTGTCACCACGCCCGCCGGGAAGCTTCTCAAAATTGAAGTCGGAGCTTCACCGATCAAGTAAGCGAGTGTCCAAAAAATAGGGTGGTTTTGAGCCGGAAATAACGAGGTCTGTGGATAGTGTCATGTCTTTAAAATCAAAAGCAATCCTGATATTCATAGCCATTCTGGCGGTTTCCGCCGCTGCATTCCTTATGATCCAGATGCTGGTAGTGTTGCCCGAGTTTACCGCACTGGAACAAAAAGAGGCGCAGAAAGATCTGCAGCGGGTCGTGGAGACCATCAAAAGGGAAAATCAACACCTCTCCAAGCTCTGCTGGGACTGGTCATCATGGGACGACACCTATGCATTCATCGCCACCCGTTCCGAAAAATACATAAAAGCGAACCTTCCCTTGTCAACCTTTACCATAAACCGCATCAACCTCCTTTACTTCATCGACGCAAACGGGAAGGTAGTCTGGGGGAAAATACTCGATTTAAAAACAGAAAAACCGATGCCGTTGGAACGTTTCCAGCGGAAAAATTTTCCTGTTGAAGACCCCCTTCTTCCCAAAACGGTAGAGGCTGCCGTCTCCGGAATCATCCAGACAGAAAAAGGACCGCTTCTGGTTGCCGCCCGACCAATTCTGAACAGCGACAATGAAGGACCGCCCAGAGGAACGCTCATCATGGGCCGCCTTCTCGATGAGGAGCTGCTGAAAGCCATCGGCGAGCAGTCCAAGACGGATTTTACCCTTCAGCCGGTCAAAATGACTTCATTTTCACCATCTCCGGAGAAAACTCAGCTAGGAAGCAAAAAGGACGCTCTCTATCGCTTCGACAAGCAGGGAGATTCTTACCTGCTTGTCCGCACAATCCTTACCGATATTGAAGGAAAATCAGGCTTTCTCGTCACTGCGAAAATTTACAGGGCTGTCAGCACCCAGGGACGTACGACAGCGCTTTATGCGTTGATTGCACTGATCGGGTCCATGGCGGTTATTCTTTTGATCATGCTGTTCGTGTTGAAAAAAAAAGATTCTGGAACCTGTTATCGCGTTGAAAGAGCATGCACTGTCCATTGAAACCAGCGGTAATATGACTGCCCGCGTTTCTCTGAAAAGCCGCGACGAAATAGGCGATCTGGGACGCGCATTCGACAGGATGATGGAAAAACTGGAAGAAGGCACCCGTACTTTGCGCGAGACAAACGACAAACTGCAAACAAGTATCGATTTGCGCATCGCAACCGAAAAAGCCCTGCGGGAAAGCGAGGAAAAGCTGGTACGGGCAAAAAAAATGGAATCGCTGGGACTCATGGCAGGCGGCATCGCCCACGACCTGAACAACATCCTCTCCGGCATCATAACTTACCCTGAACTGCTCCTGATGGACCTCAATCCGGAAAGCCGATTCTGGAAGCCTCTAACGGCCATCCACAAATCGGGACTGAGGGCCGCCGAGGTTGTGGCGGATCTCCTAACGATCGCCAGGGGCGTTGCCGCCGTCAAAACGCCGTTGAACCTCAACGCCGCAATCGAGGAATACTTAGCCTCGCCGGAGCATCAGGCGCTGATCAAGCACCACCCGTCCGCCACATTTGAGGCAAGGCTTGACGGGCGCCTGTTAAAAATTCAAGGGTCGGCCGTCCACCTGAAGAAAACCATAATGAACCTGACGACAAAGGCCGCCGAGGCCCTGAAAGGGGTCGGCAATGTCATTATTGCAACGGAAAACAGGTACATCGACAAGCCGCTGCCTGCCTACGAAGATATTCCGGCCGGCGAATATGTCGTTTTGAGCGTTGCCGATAACGGGACGGGCATTTCCCCGGAGGACAGGGAACATATATTCGAGCCCTTCTACACCAAAAAAATGATGGGAAGGAGCGGCACGGGTCTGGGACTTGCCGTGGTCTGGAATACGGTGCAGGACCACAACGGCCATATCCATGTAATCAGCAACGAAAGTGGAACAACGTTCGAACTTTATTTTCCGGTAACGCGGGAAAAGATGCCGGAAGAACTGCCCGACGCGGCAGCAGAGGACTGGTTCGGCCATGGGGAAACCATTCTTGTCGTGGACGACGAAGAACAGCAGCGGGAAATCGCCTGCGCGTTGCTTGCCCGGCTCGGATACAGGGCCGAGGCCGTGTCATCCGGCGAAGCCGCGATTGAGTTTATCAAAAATCATCCCGCCGATCTGCTGATTCTTGACATGGTCATGCCGAAGGGATTCAGCGGCAGGGAGACATATCAGAAAATTCTGGAGATCAATCCTCTCCAGAAGGCAATCATCGCCACCGGATACGCCATGACGGAAGAGGTGGAACTTGCTCGACGGCTCGGGGCGGGCGATTTCGTCAAAAAGCCCTATACGATGGGCGCCATCGGCCTCGCCATCCGGCACGCGCTTAAATAAATAAGGTTCAAATCCGTAGCGTTGCCTTGAGCCGTACCGGGTTCAGCAGAAGATCAAGGCCGTCCATGGTGCTCTGCACCAGGATGTCGGCAGCCGTCAGCACAGCCTTCCTTCCCGGAAAATGTCTCTTCCAACAGGGAACCCTCCCGGGTTGTCGTCATCCGGGAACCGGGCCCGGAACCGCCCACAGCTCCCGCGGCGACGATACTGGACGTCCTTGACACCGAGCTCGATAAGCTGGTCGAGAACTGGACCCAGACGCTGCTCGCCAATCTCGAAGATCCGACCACCAAGGGCAACCTGAGCCTCCTCAAGCCTGAGCCACGCAAGCTGGTAGACGGCTTCATCAGGAAACGGACCTTGCCGGATGATCTGGACCAGGACTTCGTCCACGCCTTGCAGGAGGTACTCTCCGGGCTAACCAAGGTCTCGGTCAAGATTGCTGACCTGCGCAATGCCTTGCTCTTGGGCGGCTCTCGGGTATTTGGAACGTGGAGGGGCAGGTCGGGGAATATATTGGATGCTTCGGCCTGACCTTCATTGCCTTCTTTCAGCATCCGGACATCCGTAACGGGGCCGGCGTATCGATTGGGAGGCGGCGAGGACTCGAAATAGCCATCCTGAAGCGGCTCTTAAAAAGCAGGGCGGAAGGGTGGCTGTTGATAACTGCTGCAGCTATAGAAATCTACCGCCAAAGGGGGGGCAATTTTATTTTCCGATAGGGGGGTGCTGACGTTTTTATAGTCCTTTCCGGTGATCCTTTCCAATTCCCGTAGGTAGAACGACTTTTCTGGGTGCAGAAAGAAGGTGTTCAACAGCTCTATCCGGACTTTTGAGGAAAGCAGTTTTTGCAGCATGGCCATCTTCATTGATGGTTATAGCACATCAATAATTTGGTTCATCCGACTGGTATACCTTGTTTCATGGAGCGCCGGATTTTTGAGTTTAAAGAAGTCCATATCGCAGAACCCATGCACAGAATTACCTGCAAATATCAAGAATTGCGGGTAAAAGGGCCTTCCTGTTTTTACCGGGGGAGTGCCGTCTAATCTCATAAAACAAACTACATCATATTGTATTTCTTTAGCTTTTTATGGAGGGTCCGCCGGGTGATCCCGAGCCTGCGGGCGGCCTCGCTCTTGTTGCCATTGGCGGATGCAAGCGTTTGGATAATCGTTTCGCGTTCGATCTCTTCGAGGGAGACGGGCGGCTTTTCCGAAGCAGATGCGCCGCCTGCAACGCTTTCTTCGTTGTCAGCCATTTCGGTTGAGACCGCAGGGGCTTCAGCAATTCTTGCGTTTCCGGTAAAGTCTAAAAGCGATAGATCCTCTTCGTCGAGGTAATCGCCGCGGGACAGGACAACAGCCCTTTCTATCGTGTTCATCAATTCGCGGACATTGCCGGGCCAAAAATGGCGGAGCAGACGGTCCATCGCCCTCGGCGTGAACCCATTGATCCTCTTCTTGTTTTTCTTACAAAAGCCGGCCAGAAACTCCTGCGCGAGCAGAGGAATATCCTCTCTTCGCTCTCTCAGCGGCGGGACCGCGAGCGTGACGACGTTCAGACGGTAGAACAGATCCTCACGGAAACGCCCGGCGCCGATATCCTTGATCAGGTCGCGGTTTGTCGCCGCGATCAGGCGCACGTCAATCGGCAGCACCTCGTCGCCGCCGACGCGGGTAAGCTCGCGCTCCTGCAGCACCCGAAGCAGTTTCACCTGCATCGTAAGCGGCATCTCGCCGATCTCATCAAGAAAAAGGCTGCCTCCTTCGGCCTGGCGGAATTTTCCCTCCTTGCGCCGATCCGCACCGGTGAACGCTCCCTTCTCATGGCCGAAAAGCTCCGACTCAAGCAGTGTTTCGGGGATCGCGGCGCAATTCAGCTTGACGAGAGGTTTGTCCCTCCGGGGGCTGTTGAAATGGATTAGCCCCGCGATCATCTCCTTCCCGGTGCCTGATTCGCCGGTGATCAGCACCGTTGCGTCCGACTCGGCCACCTGCGCCGCGGTTTCGAGAAGACGGATCATCGAAGCGGAGCGTCCGATCAGGTTCCGCCGGTCAAAACGGTCGCCCAGTTTTTCTCTGAGGATGCGGTTTTCCTCCTTCAGCGTGCTGTGATCCATCGCCCGCTCCATCGTCAGGCGCAACTCGTCAAAATCGAGCGGCTTCGTCAGATAGTCGTACGCCCCCTTTTTGAGCGCCTCGACGGCAGTTTCGACCGACGCGTACGCGGTGATGATGATGATCGGGATGGCCGGGTTGTATGCCCTGATCTCGGGAAGTGCCTCGAGACCGGACATCGTCACCATCCGGATGTCCATCAGAACCAGATCGAACACGCTTTTTTGCACCGCGGCGATCGCGCTCTTCCCGTCGTCCGCCTCCATTGTCCTGTAACCCCAGCTCGTCAGAAGCGTTTTGAGCATCGTCCGGTGCGCGGTGTCGTCGTCAACGACAAGGATGTTCTTTTGTTCTTTCATTATTTCCTTTCCACCAAGAGAGACCTTGGAAAAACGGTGCCTGAAGCGCAAATTTATTGATTTTTCTTCGGTACCCCGCCGTCAAAGCCAAGGCTTTAAAGGCGTTAAAAAACGCAAAACGTTAGAGAGCGCCTATCCTTTGAAGTCGCCGCGAGACGTCGCGGGGTCGAAAAAGATCCGATCAGCGCAAAGGCGGCGTTTTGCAAAGGTCTCCAAAAATCATGTAAAACTCTCCATGCGGTTTTCCTTCGCGGGTCATGAAACCAGGGATTTTGCAAAGCCCTCCAATAATTTTATCTTAACAAACCTGCAAAAAGCGTTTCATCGTCTCTATTGTCTTCTGC
>DYLD01000044.1 GCA_020722315.1 Syntrophus aciditrophicus | reverse complement strand
TCTGCGGGGTCGAAAAATATTTATGAGCGCGAAGGCAGCGTTTTTCAAAGCTCTCGCTGAACAATCCATCCTAAGATCGCATTTTGCTATCTGACGCAACGGTTCCGTTCTTAGTTATCTAAAGAATAAGAATGATTCACTGCACCCATTTGCGGGCTTGTTAACATACCTGATTTTTGTGTCAAGAGTTTTTGTGCCGATAGTGTTTATCTATCGGATTTTTGTTATTTAAATTTGCCGTCGTCTGTTGCCAGACGTCTGAAGTTGGTTTGTGCCGACGGTTTGCTGGTTTTTTTCAAAAAAGGCTTGACAACGGATATCGTCCTTCGTATACTCCCCGTTGCAACAACTGAAGCATCGAGAATTGCTCGAAAGCATCATTCCTGGATTTGAGTTTCGTTATGGTTGGTTTAGAAGAGTTTACGCCGGTTGCGCTGTTCAGCTTGGTTGCAGTCCTTTTTGCCGTTGTCCCTATTGTTATCGCTTACCTTCTTTCCCCGAGAACACGAGGCGCCAAAACGCTTACCCCTTACGAATGCGGTATATCTCCTTTTGGAAGCGCCTGGGTCAAATACGGTATCCATTATTACATCTATGCCCTTATTTTTATCGCCTTTGATGTCGACGTCCTTTATCTCTTTCCCGTCGCGGTGAACTATGCAAGGGGGGAGAAGAGTCACGAATTTTATGCCCTGCTTATTTTTGTCGTTATCATTGCCCTGGCTTTGTTGTACGCCTGGGGGAAAGGGGTGTTTACCTGGAAAAGGAAAATCTCCCAATAATCCGCTTTGCCGTTCTGGATCAGATTCTGGATCTTGCCCGGGCCAATTCCCTGTGGCCGGTTACGTTCGGGCTCGCCTGCTGTGCAATTGAAATGATGGCTGCGGCAATGGCCCGTTTTGATATCGACAGATTCGGCGCCGGGGTGTTCAGGCCTTCCCCCCGCCAGGCGGATTTGATGATTGTTTCGGGAACCGTCACCAAAAAGATGGCCCCTGTTCTCGTGACGCTGTATGAGCAGATGCCTTCCCCGAAGTGGGTGATTGCGATGGGTAACTGCGCTATTTCGGGGGGGCCTTTTGTTTTCGAAGGACAGTATAACCTCATCGAGGGTGTTGATAAGCTTGTGCCGGTGGATGTCTATGTGCCGGGTTGCCCACCCAGGCCGGAAGGTCTTCTCGAGGGGTTTTTAAAACTGGAGGAAAAGATTACAGGAAAGAGGAGATTTCCGGGGCCGGTTCAGAGATGGTAAATAAAACAGAAGAAGAGCTGAAGGCGGCATTCTCAGAGCTGACTGTAGTAAAGGAAGATTATAACCAGAAAGGCTACCATCTTTCCTGTGATGTTGCACCCAAAGATATTGCTGCCGTTGCGGGTTTCTTTGACGAAAGACGGTTTTACCTGGCTGTTGAGTTATGCGTTGATTACAGAGATTATCTCGAGATCGTTTATATCTTCAGCCTGCATATGTCCTTATGCAAGGTCAAAATCACCGTCAAGATAGACCCTGTGAAACCTGTTCTTCCAACCATATCCGGCATATTTGCATCTGCATACTGGTATGAAAGGGAGATCCGCGAGTTTTACGGCGTCCTTTTCGAAGGTCATCCGAATCTGACCTACCTCTTTCTCCATGACGGAATTGATTTTTATCCGCTGCGAAAGGACAGGATTCCTGTCACGGATAACGACAAGCGCGAACTTTCGTCGTTTTCCCCCGAGCAGAGCGAGGACTCACTATGCATCAATATGGGGCCTCAGCATCCGAGCACGCACGGCGTCTTAAGGGTCGTGCTGCGGATGAACGGCGAGTATATTGAAGAGGCCTTCCCCGTTCTCGGCTATCTGCACCGGATGCATGAGAAAATGGCGGAAAACAGAACCTATCCTCAGTTTCTTCCGAATACCGGGAGACTGGATTATATCGGGGCGATGTCTTTTAACCTCGGCTATGTTACGGCCCTTGAGCGTCTGGCGGGGATAACTGTCCCTGAGCGTGCTAATTATGTCAGGGTTATCGCCACAGAGCTGAACCGAATTTCCAGCCACATTTTTTGGCTCGGCGCGTATCTGGCCGATCTGGGCGCATTGTCTCCGTTTCTTTATGTCTTCGATGACCGGGAGCAGATTCTTGATGTACTTGAAGGCATTACAGGTTCCCGGCTGACTTATTGTTACTTTCGTTTCGGCGGCCTCTACAACGATATCGACGATGCCTTCATCGCCGGGACAAAGGCCGTCATTTCCAGGATACGCAGCCGTTTTCCTCTGTATGAAAAGCTTGTGACCGGCAATGTGATTTTTGTAAACCGGACCAGAGGCATCGGGGTTATCGAGAAAGAACGTGCGAGGAAAAATGCCGTTTCGGGACCGGTGCTGCGGGCTGCAGGAATACCAACCGACATGAGAAAGCTCGAACCTTATGCCTGCTACTCTGAGATGAATTTTGAAATTCCGTCCGGTCAGCGCGCCGATGCGTTGGACATCTACAACATACGCCTCAGGGAAGTCGAGACATCCTTACAGATTATTGAGCAGGCACTGGCGAAGATTCCGGAAGGCCCGTTTATGACACCGAAGGTACCCAAAAAGCTCAAGCCCCGCAAAGGAGATATCTATCATACCGTTGAAACTCCCCGGGGTGAACTGGGCATTTATATCGTAAGCGACGAGACGGACAGACCCTACCGCCTTAAACTCAGGGTTCCGTCCTTCTCCAATTTGATGGTTTTTCCCGAGCTGGCAAAGGGGAATTTGATTGCCGACGCCGTCGCGATTCTCGGGAGTCTGGATCTCGTCATACCGGAAATTGACCGCTGATGGGGGTCAAGGATTGCAAATGGGTGGACTGGTAAAACTTCTGGATACGGAAATGGTAAGGCTGGCGGTTGGTTTGGTTTTAGCGCTCGGCTTTGTCGTTTTCAACGCGTTGATTCTGACCTGGATGGAAAGAAAGGTGGCGGGCCATATGCAGCTCAGGATCGGGCCGAAAGAGGTGGGCCCGTTTGGCTTGATACAGCCTCTCGCGGATGCAACCAAATTGTTGGGCAAAGAGATCCTGATACCCAAAGCGGTGGATAAGACGCTCTATTATCTTGCGCCGATCTTGATTTTTATCCCGGTTATCGTCGCCTTTGTCGTTATCCCGTTCGATTCGTACCTTCTCGTCAAGGACATCAATGTAGGAATCGTTGTGATCCTCGCCTTTTCATCCTTCACGGTGCTTTCGATCCTTCTAGGGGGGTGGGGTTCGAATAACAAATACGCGTTGATCGGCGCAATCAGGAGCGTAGCCCAGAACGTGGCCTATGAGATCCCTCTGTTGCTGGCATTGCTTTCGATAGTGATGATGTCAGGCTCGCTGTCGCTCAAGACCATCGTCGAGGCCCAGAAAGGCCTGTGGTATGTGTTTGTCCAGCCGGTCGCGTTTATTATTTACTTCATCGCGAGCATTGCCGAGACAAACCGGACGCCGTTTGATTTGCCCGAGGCGGAAAGCGAGCTCGTCGCGGGCTACCATACCGAATATTCAGGCATGATGTTCGCGTTGTTCTTTCTTGCCGAATATACGAACATGTTTATCGTAAGTTCGATCGCTGTTACATTTTTTCTCGGCGGCTACAACGGCCCATTCTTCCCCGGTTTTATCTGGTTTCTGGCCAAGGTATATTTTCTGGTCTTTGTAATCATGTGGTTCAGGTGGACCTATCCCCGTGTCAGGTTTGATCAATTGCTGAATATATCGTGGAAAGCCTTGATCCCGCTTGCATTCTTGAATTTGCTGGTGACAGGAGGGCTTCTGAAGCTATGACAGTCCAATATTCCTCCTTTATTCAAGGCGCGCTTTCTTTGCTTGCCGGTTTGAGCGTCACGATCAAATCCTTCTTCATGCCGGTCGTTACGTCGCAGTATCCCAGGGAGGTACTTGATATAACGCCGCGGTTCCGGGGACATATCAAACTCCTTGCCGACCCTGAAAATCCCGAATGGGCCGCCTGTTTGGTATGCGGCGTTTGCCAGGCGGGGTGTCCTTCCCATTCGATAAAGAAGATTGAGGGAGAAAAAATCGAAGGCCAAAAGCGCAAGAGGCTGACCTCGTTTATTCTTGATTTTACGACGTGCAGCCAGTGCGGCCTTTGTGTCGAAAATTGTCCTTCCAAGGGGATCGGGTTCTCGGACGACTTCAACCTCGCGGGATATAAGCGGGAGGATTTCTATTTCGATCTGGTTCAGGAGTTCAATAAAAGAAAGAAGTCATCATGACTGTGGGTGAAATCATATTCTTTTTTACCGTTTTTGTAACGATGATAGGAGCCCTGGCTGCCGTTCTGGCGAGATCCATCGTGCATGCGCTTTTGGGCCTGATTACGACGATGTTTGGAATCGCAGGCCTTTATGTTTATCTGAACAGCACATTTCTTGCGATGATGGAAATGCTCGTCTATGTAGGGGCGATTTCGATCCTTATCGCGTTTGCTATTATGCTTCTGGGTTCCTATTCCGGCATGTCCGGCAATCTGAGGGCTGTGGGGAAGCTGACGCTCGCGGGTGGGACTGCCGTTGTTTCTGTTTATATCTTTTTCAAATTCGTTCTGACGAACATGAACCCCCTTTCTTTTGCGAAGTATCTGGTGACAACAAAGGATATAGGGCGCGTTTTTACCGAAAATCTTGTTTTGCCATTTGAGCTTATATCCCTTCTGCTTGTCGTGGCGATCATAGGGGCTGTCATGCTTGCGATTATAGCGAGGAATGTCAAATGAGCGATATGTTTTACAACAACGGAAATATCTACTTTTTTGTTGCTCTATTTATGCTGTTTTGCGGCATTGCAGGGCTCGTATACAGGCGAACGCTGATCGGCATGCTTATTTCAATGGAACTCATTCTGAACGGTGCCGGTCTGAATCTGGTTGCAATAAACAGGTTTATCTCCCCGGAAAATCCGTACGGGGCGGCCTTTACGCTGATTATCATGGGCATTGCCGCCGCGGAGTCCTCGCTCGCCCTTGCGATAATCATCCTGATTTCGAAAAGGTACCACCATATCGAAAGCGGGGATTTGAAGGAGCTGAAGTTCTAAACCATGGTTACTCAAAGCGCATTGCCACTTTTGCCGATCGGCATCGTCTTTATCACTGCGATTCTCATCATGGTCAATCGCAGCAACCCCAATATAAGGGAGTTCTGGTCGGTACTGGGCTCGATGCTTACGTTCGGTTCGGTTGCATTCATGGTACCCACCGTCTGGCACGGGGGCACAATAACCTATACGCTTTCCACGATTGCCCCGGGGATCTCGTTGAATTTCAGGGTTGACGCGCTGTCGTTGATTTTCGGGTTCATCTCGTCATTCTTATGGATCTTCGCGTCTTTTTACAACATCGGGTACATGCGGACGCTCAAGGAGCACGCGCAGAGTCGCTATTACACCTGTTTCGCCGCGGCTATCCTCGGAGCGCAGGGCGTGTCGTTCTCCGGCGGCCTTTTCACGCTGTATCTTTTCTACGAGGTCATCAGCATTTTTACGTATCCCCTTGTCGGGCATCATCAGGACGAGGAGGGCTATGCCGGGGCAAAGAAGTACATCGTCTATCTCGTCGGGACGTCGAAGGGGTTTCTGCTGCCGGCTGTCATCCTTACGTATGTAATGACCGGAACCCTTGATTTTGCGGACAACATACAAACCGGGATATTCCCACGGGGTTCAAGCAACCTTTGGGTGAGCATAACGTATGCACTTTTTATTGCGGGGTTTGCCAAAGCGGCCATCATGCCTCTTCACAACTGGCTTCCCTCGGCAATGGTTGCACCCACGCCTGTCAGTGCGCTGCTCCACGCGGTTGCCGTCGTCAAAGCCGGCGTGTTCAGCATTTCAAGGGTCATGCTGTCAACCTTTGGGACCGGCATCCTCCAGGATTCCGGGTTGGGACTTGTGACCGCATATTTTGTTTCGTTCACGATACTGGTCGGATCGATAGTCGCGCTGACAAAAGACGATCTCAAGGCGAGGCTGGCCTATTCAACGGTCAGCCAGCTTTCGTATATCATTCTCGGCGTGGCCCTGCTGGATAACAGCGGCATCGTCGGCGGCCTCATCCACATCATCAATCACGGTTTCAGCAAGATCACGCTGTTCTTCTGCGCCGGGGCGATATTCGTCGCCCATAATAAGCGAAAGATCAGCGATATGAAAGGTATCGGTTATGCGATGCCGTTCACGATGGGGGCCTTCGCGCTGGCGTCGCTCAGCATGATCGGAGTCCCGCCGGTGGCCGGATTCGTCACGAAATGGTACCTGCTCAACGGGGCGTTGGAGATCAACAATATTATCATTGTTTCTGTTTTGATGTTGAGCAGCCTTCTTAACGCCGGGTATTTCGTTCCGATTACGATAACCGCATTCTTCCAGGGGAAGGGGAGTAAGGAGCCCTGGAGCCCCCGGGATATCAAAGAGGCGCCGCCTACGATGGTCGTCCCGCTTGTGATTACGGCCTTGATATCACTGTTTTTAGGTTTTTATCCCGATTTCTTTGTCCGGCTTATCGGGAATTTGTTCTGAGCGTCGTCAGCCTGGCCTATGCTGAGCATGAACGTTGTTTTATAGGGGATGCCGATGAATCTGGTTGAGGTTTTAGAGAAGTTGAGAAGAGAAACGGGGCTTCTGAAAAAATTGTTTTATCTCGTTCTTATTCTATTGATCCTGTTTGATCTGTTTTTGCCGAGAGGGCATGCCCATTTCTTAGTTGATAAAGTTCCCGCCTTCTGGACGTTTTTTACCGTCATCGGCGGCTTCTTGCTTGCCAGATTTTCTAAAGGGATGGCACATACCATCCTAGGTAAAAAAGAGGATTTTTATGGATAACTGGATACATCCGGCGATATTCTATTTTCTCGGCGCCCTTCTGTTACCGTTTATCAAGGGCCTCGCCAAAAAGATATTTATTCTTTTGATTCCTATTGCCTCAATTGTTGTCGTTGCGATGTCGGAGTACGGAAGCTACGGCGCCTACAATTTTCTCGGTGTCCAGGGTCTGTTCGGCAGGGTTGACAAGCTCAGCATGGTTTTTGCGTGGGTCTTTGTTATCATGGCGTTTCTGGGCGCCCTCTACGCACTGCATCGCGAGGAGGACGGTCACCATATCGCAGGTTTCTTCTATGTCGGCAGTTCGCTAGGGGCGGTTTTTGCCGGTGATTACCTTACGCTCTTTGTCTTCTGGGAGATCATGGCCTTCTCGTCCGTGTTTCTTATCTGGTACAGACGGAAGCAAAAGGCCGTCGACGCCGGATTTCGTTATCTTCTCTATCATGTCTTCGGCGGCTTGCTGTTGTTTTTTGGGATGATGTTCTATTATGCCAAGGTCGGGAGTTTTGCGTTCAATGCGATCTCCCCCTCCCAGGCGGCATGGCCGGAATACCTTATCCTTGCCGGTTTTGCGCTTAATGCCGCCGTTATTCCTCTCCATACGTGGCTTCCCGATGCCTACCCGGAAGCGACCGTTGAAGGGGCCGTCTTTCTGTGCGCCTTTACGACCAAGACCGCCGTCTACGTGCTTGCAAGGGGCTTTTCCGGGTTCGAAATACTGGCAATCCTAGGGACGGCGATGACCGTCTACGGCGTTTGCTACGCGATCATTGAAAATGATATCCGGCGCGTGCTTGCCTATCACATCATCAGCCAGGTCGGATACATGGTGGCCGGCGTAGGGATAGGGACGGCGATGGCGGTGAACGGCGCCTGCGCCCATGCCTTTGCGCACATTCTGTACAAGGCGCTGCTTTTCATGGGCGCCGGTTCGGTTCTCTATATGACCGGAAGATCCAAGATGACCGAGCTCGGCGGGCTTTACAAGTACATGCCCCTTGCGATGATAGGCTACGTCGTGGGTGCGATATCGATCTCCGGTTTTCCGCTCTTCAGCGGTTTTGTCAGCAAGTCGATGATTGTGGCCGCCGCGCACCACGAGGGAAGAATATGGCTCATGTTGTTTATGAACCTCGCCGGCATAGGGACGTTTCTCTCCGTCGGACTGAAGGTCACGTATTTTACGTTCTTCGGCAAGCCGCCGGCAAATCCTGTTTCAGCGAAGGAACCGCCTGCGAATATGCTCTGGGCTATGGGGCTGACATCGCTTTTATGCTTCATCATCGGGACGTTTCCGCAGACCCTTTACGTGCTGCTTCCGTTCCCTGTCGAGTTCCGCCCGTATACCCTTTCCCATCTGTCGGAAATGATGCAGATCCTGGCGTTCACCGGGCTCATTTTCTATTTGCTGGTGGGCAAGCTCTCGCCGGAGGATAAAATCAATCTTGATATGGATTATTTCTACCGTCAGGGTACATGGCTGTTTATGAAGTTTGATGAAAAAATCATCGCCCCGCTCGATGTTCTCTGGGGGGAGCTTTACAGAATTTTAGGCGTCAGGGGCCTTTTCGGCAGTGCCGATCTGTCGTACAAATTTGACCAGAAGGCTATCGATGGTGTGGTCGATAACACGGCCTATTCGGTTGTCGGCTTCGGCTCTATAGTGAAAAAGTTACAAACCGGAAAGGTTCAGGTCTACATCGGGCTTTCGCTGTTTATGTTTTTTGCGATCTTATGGTTTGTATTATAGAAAAAAATCGTCCAGCAAGAGGTTGGATGCGCCTTAAGGAAGAAAAATTATGCCGTCATATCTGATAATGAATCCCTTTGGATTCCCGATTCTGACAACGACAATTTTCTTGCCCCTTGTCGGCGCCCTCGTTATCCTCTTCCTCAGGAATGATAGAGCGATAAAGATCACGGCCTTCATCGCGTCGCTTTTTGCCCTTGGCGTTTCTCTTTTATTGTTTGCAAGGTTTGATTACTCCAGTGCGTTATTCCAGTTTGGAGAGATGACTTCGTGGATAGCGTCGTACAACATCAATTATATCCTTGGGGTTGACGGCATTTCCGTCATGCTTGTCATGCTGACGACGATCATTTCCCCGTTCGCGATCCTTTCGACATGGAATGCGATCCAGATTAGGGTCAAGGAGTTCATGATCTCGATTTTGATCATGGAGACGGCGATGATAGGCGTTTTCTGCTCCCTGGACTTTGTTTTGTTCTACTTTTTCTGGGAGGCAATGCTTATCCCGATGTATCTGCTCATTGCTGTATGGGGCGGACCGAACAAAGACTATGCGTCGCTTAAGTTCTTCATCTACACGCTCTCAGGAAGCGTATTTCTTCTTGTTGCAATAATTGCGCTCTATCTGGTGAATGGGACTTTCAGCATACCGGAGGCCATGTTCAAGGGGTACAGCTTCCAGTTCCAGTTCTGGATTTTTCTCGCTTTTGGAATTGCATTTGCGATCAAGGTTCCTATGTTTCCGTTTCATACATGGTTGCCGGCCGCGCATACAGAGGCGCCGACCGTGGGCAGCGTGTTTCTGGCCAGTATCCTTCTCAAGATGGGGACTTACGGATTCATCCGGTTTTGTCTGTCTATCGTTCCTCAGGCAAGCTTCTATTTCGCCCCGTTGATGATCATTCTTGCGTTGATCGGCATTATCTACGGGGGGCTTGTCTGTCTGGGTCAGACCGATATGAAGAAGCTGGTCGCCTATTCCAGTGTCGCGCATATGGGTTTTGTCATCCTTGGTATCTTTACGTTCAGTCTCTACGGGTTTGTCGGCGCGATGCTCCAGATGCTTAACCACGGCGTAACGACGGGAGGGTTGTTTCTTCTGGTCGGCATGGTTTACGAACGGACGCACAGCCGCCAGATTTACGACAATGCCGGCCTCGGTAAAATTACGCCGGTCTATATGTTCTTTTTCGGCCTTTTTAGTGTTTCCGCATTTGCGTTTCCCGGAACGAACAGCTTCGTCGGGGAGCTCTATGTTTTGATCGCCGCTTTTTTAACCAATAGGATCGTTGGCTTTTTCGCGATTATCGGGGCCGTCGTCGCCGCGGCGTATATGTTGAACCTCCTGAAAAAGATAGCATGGGGGAGGGAGGACAAAAGAGACATCCAGGATGTAAGCCTGCGGGAGTTTATCTATATGTTGCCGCTTGCCGTTTTTGTTCTCTGGGTCGGGCTCTTCCCGCGCCCGTTTATCAATGTAATGGAGACGACACTCGTCAATCTTGCAATGCAATTGGAGAAAGTTTCCCACTAAGGGGTTAATGCAATGACGCTGTTGCCTGAAATTTACACCTTTTTATTCTCGCTTGTCTTTCTCTTTCTGTCTTTGGGCAAGGGAAAAAGGCCGTTATTCATTCTTGCACGAACGCTTGCGGTTATCGGACTGGTCATTTCCTTTCTATCAATCAATGCCTCAGGCCTTCTTTTTTCAGGCGCTTACCGTGTTGATTATTTCTCGCAGATTTTTAAGGTTTTGTTGAATATAGGATTAACCCTCGTTGTTTTTATGTTTCATAAAGACGATGAGGTTGATAATGTTCCTGAATTTTATATGTTTCTAGGTTTTTCGACCCTCGGCTTGACGATCCTGGTAAGCTCGGTCGAGCTGATTTCGATCCTGGTCAGTCTGGAAATATCTTCCTTCAGCCTGTATGCGATAGTACCGCTGCGAAGGGCTCAAACAAGAGACCATCTGGAGGCGTCCATTAAGTATCTGTTTTTCGGCGCGATCTCAACAGGGATTATGCTATACGGAATGGGTTATCTCTACGCGTTCGCACATTCCACCTATCTGGTTGATATTGTCGAGAAGACCCCGGTCTTTCTTGCCAGGCCGTTTGGGGTGCTCGCACTGCTTTTGACGCTTACAGCCTTTTTCTTCAAACTTTCGCTGTTCCCTCTTCATTTCTGGGCGCCCGATATTTATGAAGGGGCCTCCGACGCAACGACGACTTTCATCGCCACGGTTCCAAAGGTCGCCGGCGCCGCTGTGTTGATAAGGCTTACGATGCTGGCCAACTCCCCGGTGTCTCAGCTCGCGTTGCTGCTCATTGTGCTTGCGGCCTTTTCAATGACGCTCGGTAATCTTGTCGGACTGGTACAGAAAGACCTCAAGAGATTGCTGGCGTATTCCGGAATAGCCCATGCGGGGTATTTGATGCTCGGGCTTCTGTCGTTCAACGAAGACGGCAACGCGGCAGTAGCTTATTACATCACTGTTTATCTTTTCATGAATCTGGCCCTGTTTTATGTCATTATGCTGCTCTCACGGGGAGGACAGAACCTGAAAATCTCCGACCTTACGGGACTGGCACGAAAATCCCCGTTGCTTGCGTTTACGCTGGCCGCCGCGGCCTTTTCGTTGGCCGGGATTCCTCCCACCGGCGGTTTTACCGGCAAGTTTTTTCTGTTCGTCAATGCGTTTCGTGCGGGACATCTGGCGATTGTGATTATTGCCGCAGTCAACACGGTGATTTCCCTCTTTTATTATTTGAATCTCGTTCGTGTGAGCTATTCCAAAGAAGCCCAAGGGCCTTCCGTGGGCCTTTCCTTTTACGAAAAGGCACTCTGCTACCTTTTCAGCATCGCGATTATTATCCTTGGCTTGATGCCTTTGACATTCATGGAGATGTTCCGTCAGGCTATGTAGTGACAAAGGGCTTTTTATTCATGAGACCGGTCTATTTTTTTGTAAAACCTTTTCTTTTATGATGTTTCATGAAATCGCTGTTGCTTTGCCCATAAATTGTATGTTAAATATAAAAAAGGAGGGTGGAGCTGACTTATAATCCGTCAGGAAAAAGAAAGGGGGTGAAAAAGTGAAAAAGGGTTCCTGGATGTATTTGATCATTGTCTTGGCTGTTCTGGGGCTAGTTGGCCTTAATGCCTCCGGCGTTCAAGCCAAGAAGGTAGGAGGGGGTGACATAACCTATACTCCTAAGGGCGCGGGTCCTGTAACCTTCAGTCATGAAGCGCACAAGATGAAATGCAACGAATGCCATACCAAAATCTTTAAGATGAAAAAGGGCAATTTTAAGATGAGCAAGGAAGATCATGGCAAGGAAACAGCCTGCGGTGTTTGCCATAATGGTAAGAAGGCCTTTGCCCAGACCTCCGAGGCCGATTGCGCGAAGTGTCATAAAAAATAGATCCATCGATAATTGAATTAAACCGGCGCCGAGGCAGCTTTTTTGTTCGGCGCCGGTTTTTTATCTAGACACCAAAATTTTTTCGCATTTATGCAAACGTTTCAGAGTATGTATGAATTATAAACATATTGTTTTGAAAAGAAATCGTGAAATCCCTGTTTTGAAAGGGCATCCCTGGATTTTCTCCGGTGCGCTGGCCTCTATCGAGAACGGTATTGTATCAGGAGATGTGGTCTGTGTCACAACCGGTGATGGGCGTAAACTTGGCCTCGGTTTCTTCAACGATGGCAACATTGCCGTTCGTCTTCTCACAAACGATTCTTCCGCGGTAATCGATGATGATTTCTGGAGGAGACGGTTGAGACAGGCAATTTATCTGCGGGCAAAGATCCTTCCTCCGGGGACCGACGCCTACCGGCTTGTCAATGCGGAAGGTGATGGAATGCCGGGCCTGATTGTGGATCGCTACAGGGATTGTTTTGTCTTCAGTATTCAAACGGCGGGGATGGAGAGGTGGAGAGACACACTGATCAGGCTGTTTGTCGATGAACTGAAGCCGCGGAATCTTTACGAGCGCAGTGAAGGCGTCTCTCGTCAGCGGGAGGGCCTTTCCGATCGGATCGGCGCGGTGATCGGTGATATTTCCCCGGTAGTCGATATTTTGGAAAACGGCCTGTCTTTTGAGGTTGATATCGCTTCGGGTCAGAAAACCGGTTTTTTTCTTGATCAGCGATCCAACAGGGAAATCATCCGGCGTATCTCTCGCGGTGCGTTTGTATTGAATTGTTTTTCATATACCGGGGCTTTTTCGGTATATGCTGCAGTTGGAGGGGCCAGGAGGGTTATTTCGGTTGATTCTTCCCGCGTGGCGAATGAAATTACAAGAAAAAATATCCTTCGCAACGGACTGGAAGCAGAGGAACATCCCGTCATTACCTCTAATTGTTTCGATTATCTTCGGAAAACAACGGATATATTTGATCTGGTGATTTTGGATCCTCCTGCGTTTGCCAAATCACGCACGGATGTAACGCGCGCCGTGCGCGCCTATAGAGAAATTAACCTTCAAGCCGCAAGGCATATTTCCGAGGGCGGTATCCTTGCATCCTTTTCCTGTTCCAACCACGTTGATGAGGAACTTTTCAGAGAGATCGTTCTTGCAGCGGTTCTTGATGCAGGGAAAATCGCTCGTACCCTTTTCGTGACCGGGGCCGGTGCTGACCATCCTGTAGGTCTCGGCCACCCGGAGGGACGCTATCTTAAAGGGCTCTTCGTTTCTATTACAAAGCCTTGAATCAACATGAACAGGCGCCGTCCAACAAGACGAAGCGTGTAGGCGCTGCTGTGTTTGGGTCAATGCCGTTGGTCTGCTCTAATTAGTTTGAGCCATTCCCTGCCTTTTAAGATTTGCCTCAAGCTTGTCGTGGATAAGCTGCGCCGCAATCTTGTTTCCGGATATTCCGGCCTTGACGGCAACGGAGGTTATTTCTTTTTCAACATACTTGACGTTGATCTGTATCTTTTCATTCTGAAGGATTGCAACAAAACTGCCATAGGAGATTTTCCGTATAGATTCCATATTTGTTGCCTTCATATCCTTCAGGGTCTTTTCGCATGCGGTATAGACTCTGTCGAAAGGAAAATTGTAGGAAGCCGTCAGAAAACTATCTTCATAGATGAATGCGCCCGAACGGATTCCGACGGTTTTCGAGCCAAGGGTTAATGCAGTGTCACAGCCGGACAGCAGCAGAAAAAATGCTGTGATGAATCCCAATGATTTTAACTTCATCGTTTCGCCTTTCAATTTTTTCGGGTTTGGTATGTTCTCGACCGAGTTATTTTAAGGTTTTTATACCTCCCTGAAGGGAGGTTGTCAAGAATCCGGTGCAGTTTACAACACTTGGAAATCCTCCGGATCCGTTGTTTAGAAGGAGTACCAAAAAGTTTCGAATACGGCCCAGAGAAGGGCTGCAACCGTTAAGAGGATGCTTGCCATTCCGAATAGCTGTATGAAGACGGTTTCCTGTTTTCGCTCATGATAGCCGGTCAAAAACGCAATGACGACGCCCGAGAGAACGCCTCCACCATGAGCCCAGTTATTGATGCCCGGTACGAATAGGCCGAAGATGACAAGACCTACCACCCAGCCCATAGCCTGACGGTAGATAGCCTCTCCATAGATGCCCCCGCGGCTTTTTCCATAGTATAAAATCGTGCCGATCAGACCGCAGATCGCCGCTGACGCTCCCAGCGTAAACGGAACTCCGGCCAGGAAAGAAAGAAAGAAACCAGCAACTCCGGTCCACACGTACAGTATCGCGAAGCGGTAAGGGCCGAATGCCTCTATAACAAACGGGGCAAGTTGTTTGAATGCAAGCATGTTAAAGAAGATATGCAGAAGCCCACCGTGGAGATACGATGCCGACAGAAGCGTCCACCATCGCCCATAGGCAATAGGAAAAGTGCCTGTTGCGCCGAGCAAAAAAACAGTCTTTTCCGAGGGAGACAAAAATGTCATTGGATTAACCGATAAGCCGAGCCCCTTTGCATCCAGAAGCAGTGATAAAAGGTAGAGAAACGCATTGACCATAATTATGGATGTTACCAGATCAAGACGGCCGAGAATTGCTCCGCCGACGAATATTCGTTTCCACCTTGCGCCGGGATTGGGATAGCCGCAATAGGGACACAATGGCTCATCATTGCTGATCAGCCTCCTGCAGTTCGGGCAGAGCATTGACTTTTTTTCTCCCATCATCTTCGACCCTATAAAAATCTCATAATCATCGGAATCGCAAGGAAAGTTCCTATTGATGTGGTTAAATTCACAACGGCCACCAACAGAAGCAGTCTGGTAATCCTATTATGAAAAAACCCCTTTATGCTGATAATATCATCGGGCAGGGCAAGAAAGTCCTTCACCTGGGGTTTTCTGATTGTTGCCTCCAAAAGCCCCGCGATCCATCCGGCCGCAATCAGGGGATGAAGGGTTGTTATGGGCGCGGCAATGGCGGATGCGGCTATCGTGAGCGGATGGGCAAGCATGATAAGGGCTCCCATCCCGGCAAAGAAAGCCGTGATCGCCGACCACCATCCGATCATTTTGAAGCTGGCCGCGGATCCGGAAGTCAGAAAGCCGGCCACGAATATTCCGATTATTGCGAGAGAGAAAACCCATCCGGCGGCCTTTCCGAGGATTCCCTTGGGAGGGATAATTTGCAACCTTTCGATATCAATATCTTCTCCGAGATGTTTCGTGATTCCGGGAACGTGGCCGGCGCCGACAACAGCTACGATGCGTGATCCTGGAGCACGTCCGATCGTGTGCGCCATGTATAAATCCCGCTCGTCGATCAGGGTTTGTTTCAGGCCGGGCAGTTTTTCGCCGATTGTTTCCAGTGCGAGCTCAAGGACGTCCTTTCGCTTGAGTTTTTCTATTTCTTCCTCGGTTATCTCTTCCTCGGAAAAGAGGGACATAACAAGATCTGTGATCAATCTGATTTTGCTGCAAAAACCCATCAGCCGCCATGCCCTAAGCAGCGTGATCCTGATTTCTCTGTCGGCAAGGACAAGTTCAGAACCGAGCTTTTGTGCCTCGTCAATAGCTTTGATCATTTCTTCGCCGGGGGTTATGCTGAATTTATGGGCGATCTTTTTTTGCAGCGACGCCATAATAAGCTGTGACAAAAGGGCGCCCGTACGTTTTTCCTTGATGACCCTCAGAATATCGGTATCCTGCCATTTGTTTTGTTGTTTTAATGCGTCAAAGCGGGGTTTGCAGAGCTCAACACATACGGTATCCGGCCTTTCGGCATTGATCGTCTTCTCTACCAACTCAATGCTTTCGCGGGATACATGCGCAGTGCCGACAATAACGATTTCCCTGCTTGCCAGCGTTATGCGGGTGATGTTCTGGTTATCCAAGAAGTTCCTTTCGCAGCCCTTTCGGGGATCCTCTTAGCAATATTTGTATCTGTTGTAAAGAAAAACGGGCAACGTAAGGCCATATAAGAAGATGAAAACAACAAAACGGACGGTTTTCGTTGCCCCTTTAGCGAGGAAACGAAACAATTTCAACGATTCCCATCCACAACGGCCCAAAAAGGAAATACCGCTCAGCCTTGCGAAGCCGTCATAGGCCGGAATCAACGAACGGCCGATCATTTTCGCCCTCTCCAACCCGATATCCCCCAGCGGAATGCACGGCCGAGGAAGTGTACCGTCTGACAAACGGGCGAGCGGTTTTCGCCAGCGGCAGCCCTTTTGCGCCGCTTGTCATTGGCAAAAAGACCTTCGTCCCTGGTCAGGCCAACAACTGTTACATTTTTCCAGGCGTGGGGCTGGGGGTGGTCGCCTCACAGGCAAAAACGGTAACGGATGAGATGTTTTTTGTGGCGGCGCGAGTTCTTAGCGAACAGGTGACCCCGGACGATCTGGATTTGGGGCGCATCTTCCCCTCCCTGTCGCAGATCAGGGAGGTTTCGCTTACTATCGCCGTCGCCGTCGCGAAAATCGCCTCCGACCGCCGCCTCGCCTGGATAGAAAAGCCGGACGATATGCGCGGTTTGATCAAGTCGTGCATGTACGATCCCACTTATCCCCAATACACCCGATAATCAACCGCCCGCGGGCGCGCTCAAGCCGGGGGCGTCAATCATCATCACAAACAACCGTGCATGCGGCAACCGGAAACGAGAAGGCGGGACGTCAGCGGCCGGAGCGGAGCCTCCCGATGCCGGGCCGAATAACACAGCTTCCGTTCACTCCGTCCTGTATTCCAGGGAAACCGTATCAGACCCATTCCATGCCCCGGGGGGTGAAAGGCACATCGCGCCACGCCCCTCGGTAGAGGATTCTGAATACCCTGAAGCCTGTATTATAGAGTGTTTGCGCGACCTCGGGGAAAAATCCGTTGAGCTCGGCGGGCGCGTGGGAATCGGAGGAAAGCACGATCGGAATCCCCATTTCGTATACGATTTTCAAAATCCATTCAGACGGGTACGTCTCGCTGCAAACCCCTTTGTACAACCCGCGCGTGTTCACCTCGACGATGCAGTTTTTCTGTTTTATTTTTTCGAGTGTCCGCAGAATTTCGTTTTTATACCAGGGTTCGTTTTCCGAAAAGGGGCTTTCCGGCCTGTTTTGTATCTTGATCTTATCCAAATGCCCGATGATGTCGAAATCAAGGCTGTCGATCATCTGACGGGTTGTATGGAAATAATGCTCCACCATAGCCCTGCTGTCGCCCCCGAATATCTCGCGTACCCCTTTGAGAAAAAGCCCATGCGGTCCATCCATTTCGCAGGGGATCCCATCTTCGAAGACGCCGGCAAAGTGGATCGATGCGATCAGAAAATCAACCCCCATGTTTTTGAAATACGACGAATGATGCGTCCTTCCGGGAACATAATCTATTTCAAGCCCCCGATAAATTTCAATCTCGTTTCCAAAGAGTTCTTTCGCCTTCGCGACATCGTTTAGATAACGTTCGAGGTTTTCATCGGTCATGTTCCATGTGGTTTTCCACGGGACAGGGGCGTGTCCCGAAAACCCCAATGCCTTCATTTTTAATTTAAGGGCTTCCATTACATAGTCGTTTATGTCCGAAGTCCCGTCGCAATATTTTGTGTGATTGTGAAAGTTAACCCAGCTCATGACAGAGGACCCCTGTAATAAGACAAAAAATACGTTCGCCCGGGCGCTTCCGGTCTCTGGATTTGGCCGCCCGAGTAAACCACAGGAAGGTTGCCGTTGTCAAAGTTTTGCTGTGGCGCGACATTACCGACGCCACACGAAAAATTTTGCTTTTGTCCTTTATCGCAAAACGCCACACAGTGAGACCTTCGCAAAAACCCTGCCTTTCTAAGCTGATCGGATCTTTTTCGGCCCCGCGGGGTCGAAAAAGGCTTATGAGCGCGAAGGCAGCGTTTTCAAAAAGATCTTAACGAAAGAACGAGCCCCCTACGTTTCAAGATTAAAAATCCTTGAATTCATCGTGGTCGTTCATCGGGATGATGTCGTTTGGCTTGACGATCTTGGCTTTCGCCGCGGCGATCTTGTCATGTTCATCCCGGACGCTCA
>DYLD01000231.1 GCA_020722315.1 Syntrophus aciditrophicus | reverse complement strand
AAAGAGAGGCTAAGGTTTTATGATCGAAAAACAAATAAAGGCGATGATAAAGGCGGCGGTGTGGGCAGTTTTTATTTTATCTGTCATTACACTCTCGAACTTACTCTACGCAGCTTCAGATGAAGAATGCCTCGAATGCCATTCCGATAAACAGCTGACAACAAAAAGAAATGGTAAGACTGTTTCCCTCTTTGTAGACTTACAGAGGTACTCAAAGTCGGTGCACGGCAAGGTCGGCTGCACCGGATGCCATCCTGATGCCGACGTTGCTCAATTCCCCCATCCAGAACAACTAAAACCCGTTAATTGCGGCAGTTGCCATGGAGAGGTCGAGAAGGAATTCAAGGCCAGTATCCATGGGAAGGCATTGGCAAAAAAGGAGCCGTATGCCCCGACTTGTGTTGAATGCCATGGAGATCACTATATATTTTCTTACAAAGATCCGCGCTCCCTTACCTACAAAATGAATGTTCCCTCTCTTTGCGGAAAATGCCACAAGGAGGGCGCGCCTGTTGCACGAATGTACGACATACCGGAGAAAAATATTCTGGATAATTATTCGGAAAGCATTCACGGCGTTGGTCTTTTAAAAAAGGGCCTTTTAGTTACCGCGGCGTGCAGCGATTGTCACGGCGAACATCTTATTCTTCCCCACACCGATCCAAAATCGTCTGTCGCTCCCAAAAACATTGCCAATACCTGCATGGTTTGTCACGCAAACATAGAAAGTGTGCATGCAAAGGTTATCCGGGGAGAATTATGGGAAAAGAAGCCTGGGGCGATTCCTGCCTGTTCGGACTGTCATCGTTCGCATAAAATACGAAAAGAAGGGGTCACAACGAATCTTGCCGACAGCGATTGTTTGAAATGCCATGCGAGGGATGCGATACACAAGGTCGTTAACGGTCAAAAAGTTTCGCTGCATGTTAGAGTTTCGGAATTACAGGATTCGGCGCATAAAAACATCCCCTGCGTCAAATGCCATGCAGACGTGAACCCAACCCACGAGCGGCCGTGCGACACCGCCGGCAAGGTGAACTGTGCAAGCTGTCACGCCGAAATAGGCAAAGAATATGCTGAAAGCGCACATGGAAAAGCCCATGCGCTGAACAAAAAAGACGCCCCTTCCTGTGCGGATTGCCATGGAACGCACCATGTTCTGACTCCCAAAGATGCAAAGGCTCCTACGTATCGCGCAAATATTCCCCAACTGTGCGGCGACTGCCATGGTGAGACGGGACAGGCCGCTCGGGTCTCAAAGGTGCAAAACAGCAATGTTGTGGTGGATTACGCGGCAAGTGTCCATGGGGCAGGACTTAAGAAAAAGGGTCTTATTCAGGCTGCCGTATGTACTGATTGCCATGCGAAGCATCTAATATTGGATCATAAGGACTCTCGTTCTACCATCCACAAGAGTAACGTCTCATATACTTGTGGGGTCTGCCATGTCGGAATTTACAGGCAATTTGTCAACAGCATTCACAGTCCGACAGTCAGCAAGACCCAAGAAAAACTTCCAACATGCGAGGACTGCCACTCCTCGCATCAAATAAAACTGGTTCAGCAGGACAAATTCATGACCGAGGTTACGCAGCAATGCGGAACATGTCATGAAGACCTTTCGAAGACATACCTGGATACGATGCACGGCAAGGCATATCTGTTGGGCAATGTCAAGGCGGCGAAGTGTTCCGATTGTCATGGGGCTCATGATATACTGCCGGTCAATGACCCCCATTCGCATGTTGGTTTCAAAAACGTAGTGCAGACCTGCAAAAAATGCCATCCCGATGCAAACAGGCGTTTTACCGGATACCTGACGCATTCAACCCACCATGACAAGGTGAAATTCCCCGTTCTTTACTATACCTACTTGGCGATGAGCGCCCTTCTCGTAGGAACGTTCGGGTTCTTCGGACTCCACACGATACTCTGGATTCCGCGATCATTTGCCCGCATGAGAGAAAAAAAGAGAAAGCGCGCCGCCGGGACTTCAAAACAAGATAAATAAGGGGGCTTATAATGACTCAGCAGCTGTATGTGCAACGTTTCACTAATTACCATCGTATTACTCACCTGATTCTTATTTTGAGTTTTCTCGGCCTGGCGATTACCGGGATGGCCTTGAAATTTGCCAATATGCCCTGGGCCCGGTTTGTAGCAAATCTTCTGGGCGGAGCGGAATCGGCGGGCAAGATACATCGTATCTCGGCGGTCGTGATGTTCGGCCTGTTTTTCTCTCATATTTATTATCTGATAAGGATGAAAATTCGTGATAAGACACCGCTGAAAGAGTTTTTGCTGGGGAAAAACTCCATGTTGCCTAATCTGCAGGATGTAAAGGATTTCCTCGGCACGGTGAAATGGTTTGCCGGAAAGGGACCAAGACCCCGGTACGGACGCTGGACATACTGGGAGAAATTCGATTATCTTGCCGTATTCTGGGGTGTGCCCGTCATAGGTCTATCCGGCTTAATCCTCTGGTTTCCGGAGTTTTCGAGCCTGTTTTTCCCGGGTTGGCTGGTTAACGTCGCGGCGATTATTCACAGTGATGAAGCGCTTTTGGCTACAGGTTTTATTTTCACCGTACATTTTTTTAACACGCATCTTCGTCCGGAGGCGTTTCCTATGGATCCGGTTATCTTCACAGGGGTGGTTCCTGAAGAGGAATGTCATGAGGAGAGACCGCGGGTTTATCAGGACGGGGCAACAAGTCCTCAGCTAAGGGGGAAAAT
>DYLD01000043.1 GCA_020722315.1 Syntrophus aciditrophicus | reverse complement strand
GGCGGGGTACCTAAGAAAAATCAATGAATTTGCGCTTCAGGCAGCATTTTTCAAAAGTCTCCCATCCCGAACAAAAATCAACTCCCGTCATCCGCCGTGCCGACTGCCATCGCCCTTTCCAGCCTGGCCCTCGCTATACCGAGATCCCCCAGGTACTGATAATAATGGGTCCATGCCATTGTCAGTATCGTCTCGGCGTCGATGACATCCGTCGCGGTACCGACCTGCTCTCGGTACCTCTCCGTGCTGACCCGGAAATTTTCCCGGGCCTGTTCTATCGCCTTTTTTGCCACAGGTATCTGCTTCTGAATTTCATGCAATCTCAGAAAACTGTTCTTGACCTCCATCACTATTTGATCTTTCGTGTGGGCAAGCATCCCGGCATACTGAGCCTGACGGCTTTTACCGGCTTCGACGCGATTTGTGGTTTTTCCCCAATCCCAGAAATTCCAGTTGGCCAGAGCCATGACGTACCAGCTTTCCTGATCACGGTAAGGGCTCCCGGCTACATTTGCCGAATCACCGTATTTCTGATAATTGCCGACAAGGGACAGGGATGGATAATACTCGCTTTGGATTTGTTTTACCAGGGTTTTGGCCTGATCCAGACGGAGCTGCCACGATTTGATTTCCGGACGGTTTCTCAGTGCCTTCTCGATGCAGGAATCAACCGACCCTTCAAAAACGGTCTCGTTGAGTATATCCTCTATCACGACGGGGGTGTCGATAGCGCGACCGAGCAGCGTATTGAATTGCGTGTTTGCGATCTCCAAAAGATTTTCTGCCTCAAGCAGATCATGCTCACCGCGGGTCATTTCAACCTCGGCGCGCAGCAGGTCATTCAGCGGGATCATGCCCTCTTCATAAAAGGCCCTGGCAACATCCCGGTGCGCGGTCAGGCGTTTGACGGACTGACGCGCAATTTCAATACCTCTTTGCGCCTTAAGTACTCTAAAATATGCGGTTTTAACCTCGGCGACGAGATCCAGCAGGGTTTTTGTTTCGTCGACATGCGCGATTTCAACGCCTGCTTTGCTTGCCTCATAACCGGCCCTGATGCCCCCTCCGGCGAACAGGGGCTGTTTTACTTCGACAGACCAGCTGTAGTTGTCCTTCGATCCTGTTTTAAAGGTGGTGGGAGGAATGACAGTCGCACCGGGGAATGTAAACTCCGGGGCCTCGTTGAGCCGCGTATAATTATAAGAAGTACTGAATTTCGGAAGAAAGGCCGTGAAGGCTTCCCGCTTTAGTGCCTCCGCGCCGCGGATACCTTCCTTCGCTGCATGAAGGAGATGGCTTTGCTTTACGGCAACGCGGATACTGTCTTCAAGGCTCAGAGGTTGAAGATCTCCTGCGGCGGCAGAGAAACAACTTAAAATCAGGAATACAAAAAAACAAAACAATGCTCCTGTTGCACGCACTTCGGGGGGGCTTATCCAGAAGCTGCTCCATATATGAAAACGACGTACCGGCATACGATGCATTTCGCAACCCCTTCCTCTTCGAACGTAACAAACCTCAAAAGCTTTGCCGAAAACCCATAAGATGGTTTCCTGAAGCGCGATTTGAAGGTTTTGCGGGGCACCCTGTCGTTCTGAGCAAACTCGCGAATGCAGCGAGACCCTACAGGGTCGCAAAATCTTCCTGAGCGCGAACGAGACCGTCTTAAGGAGCGTTATGCAAAGCTCTCATTCTACAATGCTCTTCAGTTCCTTCCCGATACCAGCCCGGTCACGGCGGGCTGTATTCTCATTTACCAAATTTACGATCCGTTTTAAACAGGCTTTTGTCAAGCGTAAAAGAAACCGTGTTTTTTTCCTTGACAGACAGGAGCCTTTAAGTGTAGGAAGGCCTAGCTTGCTGAGAAATGATGAACTCACTCTCCCGTGCGTCAACGCATGTGGCCGGTTTTATTGCATTTCGGGCCGGGTTTCGCCCCTTGAACGACGAAAATCCGTCAAAGAGTAGTAGGACGCTCTTAAACGATAAAAGGGGGTTTTAAAGCATGATTGATTATATATCCATCCTTGTCCTTATAGCCCTTGCAGTTCTTATCGCGGCGCTCATCGTGGGGGGCTCCTACATCCTCGGACAAAGAATAATCCAGAAAACAAAACTCTCCGTTTACGAATGCGGGATGAAGACGATAGGTCCTACCCGTATCAAGATGAATATCCGCTATTATCTTGTTGCGATGCTTTTTCTCATCTTTGATATAGAAATTATGTTCCTCTATCCATGGGCCTTGGTGACAGGGGACCTGAAGATGTTCGGGTTCCTGGAGATGCTGGTTTTTGTCGTCATTCTTCTCGTCGGGTATCTGTACATCTGGAAGAAAGGGGCATTGGAATGGGAGTAGAGAACACAACGGCCGCGACACTGCAGGACGTTATCAACTGGGCAAGAAAGAATTCGATCTGGCCGGTTACGTTCGGGCTTGCCTGTTGCGCGCTCGAAATGATGGTTGCAAGTTCAGCGACCTATGACATTTCTCGTTTCGGTGCCGAGGTGTTCCGTCCATCCCCGCGCCAAACGGATCTGATGATCGTCGCCGGCACCGTGACGAAGAAAATGGCGCCTGTTCTGAGACGGATCTATGAGCAGATGCCGGAACCTAAATGGGTTATCGCGTACGGGGCCTGCGCATGCA
This sequence comes from Syntrophus aciditrophicus, assembly GCA_020722315.1. Lineage (GTDB taxonomy): Bacteria > Desulfobacterota > Syntrophia > Syntrophales > UBA5619 > DYLD01. The sequence goes on along the minus strand of DYLD01000043.1, from coordinate 15,703 downwards.
GCGGAGGGATCTTTCAGTCGTACAATGTCGTCCAGGGCGTCGATCAGATCGTGCCCGTGGATGTTTATGTTCCGGGCTGCCCTCCCCGCCCGGAAGGGTTGCTGAAAGCCATCATGAGGCTTCAGGAAAAGATCGCCGCCGAAGCACCCGGCCAGAGAAAACTTGTCAGTTTGCCATGGGGGAAGAATGGATAGTCGCAAAGCCGGTAATCTGTTAAAGGAAACATTTTCGGATGCGGTGTTAAAAATCGAGGAGTTCAGAGGAGAAACAAGCGTTACAATCGAATCCGGCAGACTCGTCGAGATCATGAAATTCCTCAAGCAAAACAGCGATCTTTCGTATGACATGCTCGTCGATCTCACATCTGTCGACTTCCCCGACCAGAAGATGCGTTTCATCATTTCCTATCTTCTAAACACCACCAAATTCAACAACAGGCTGCGGATAAAAACAGCCGTGGCCGAGGGATCTGCGGTGGACAGTGTCTGCGATATCTGGAAAGCGGCAAATTGGATGGAGCGGGAGGCTGCCGAGATGTTTGGAATCCATTTTAACAACCATCCGAACTTAAAGCATATTCTTTTGACCGATGACTTTGTCGGCCATCCTTTGCGCAAGGAATACGATGTCAAAGGGCCTGATTTCGGTCAACCGCTCAAAATCGATTTGGAAAAGGAAGAAATATTTTGAGGGCATAAAAACGATGGCTGAAACACGCACGATGACAATTAATATGGGGCCGCAACATCCCGCAACCCACGGGGTGCTGAGGATGGTCGTGGAGCTGGACGGCGAGAATGTCGTCAACGCCCAACCGCACATAGGCTATCTGCACAGGGGGATAGAGAAGCTGTTCGAATCCATGACCTACCGCCAGGCTCTGCCGCTGACGGACCGGCTGGACTATACAAGCGGCGTGTCCAACAACCTGGCCTATTGCCTTGCCGTCGAGAAGCTCCTGAATATCGAAATACCTAAAAGGGCACAGTACCTGCGGGTGCTTCTGTCCGAACTCCAAAGGATTGCCGCCCACCTTCTCTGGCTCGGAACCCACGCCCTTGACCTCGGGGCGATGACGGTTCTTTTCTATACCTTCCGCGAAAGGGAAACCGTTTTGGAGATCCTCGAACTGGCAACAGGCGCAAGAATCACACCAAGCTTCATCCGCATAGGCGGCCTTGCAGCGGACATACCGGATACATTCTTGCCCCGCGTGATGGCATTCGTTCAAGAATTTCCGAAAAGGATCGATGAATACGAAACACTGCTGACGAAAAACCCGATCTGGAAAAGAAGAACAACCGGCATAGCAAGGATGTCGGCTGAAGACTGCATCAACTACGGCGTTACCGGCCCGGTGCTTAGAGCCTCGGGCGTCAACTATGACGTTAGAAAGGCCTATCCCTACACAAGTTATGAGGATTTCGACTTTGAAATCCCCCTCGGGAAAAACGGCGATGTCTACGACCGTTACCTTGTAAGACTCATGGAGATGAGACAGTCGACAAGGATCGTAAAGCAGGCGGCGGAAAAGCTCCCTCCGGGTCCGGTCAGCGCGACGGACGCCCCGCAGGTCGTCCCCCCCGACAAGAACGATGTAACCTCCGACATCGCCTCGCTTATCAGACATTTCAAGATCATGGAAGAGGGTTTTGAGCCGCCCCCGGGTGAAGTCTACAGTTCAATCGAATCATCCAAGGGCGAGCTCGGTTTTTATATCGTCAGCGACGGTTCGAACAAACCCTACCGAGTAAGGGTCAGACCGCCTTCCTTCATCAACCTCGGTGCTCTGCCGAAGATGATTGAAGGGGCTCTGGTAGCCGATGTCGTCGCCGCGATCGGCAGCATCGATATCGTTCTGGGTGAAATCGACCGCTGATGCTGAGATTTTAGAAAAGTGTGCCTTTTAAAACCCCTTGGAAAGAGATTATGACAGAAGCAATTTTCAGTTCGTGGCAGAATGACATCATAGACAACAGAACGTCTGCGACCGAGGCCCGATCCCCCGTTAATGCCAAGCTTCTTGAAGAGTTCAGCCCCGGCGAGCGCATCAAGGCTTTTATCGGTTGGGACGGCATCATCGTCCGTGATGACAGCGTCGATATCGTCGGCATGGTTGCCAGTTACGCCGAAGCCGTGCAAAACGAATCGTGCGGAAAATGCTTTCCCTGCCGCGTCGGAACCAGAATCATCAGCGACCTGCTGGCAAAAATAGCATCCGGAAACGGCACAAAAGAGGACATCCCAAAAATCAAGAAAATCGCCTCTTCGGTAAGCGAGGGGTCGAAGTGCTCCATCGGTCAAACGGGGATGATTCCGATTCTTCATGCGCTGGAGTATTTTCCGAAGGCCTTCGAGGATGCAATATCGAACAGAAAAACGGTGAATGGTAACAAATACCGTTACGCCGTAACCGCTCCGTGTATGAGCGCCTGTCCCAGTTCTCTGGATATACCAAGATACTTGGAGGAAATCCGTGAGCAGCGTTTCACGCAGTCGCTCGAAACGATACGCAAAAGCATCTGTTTCCCCGGAACGTTGGGCAGGGTGTGCGTTCGCCCGTGCGAATCGAACTGCCGGCGGGCCAATATCGACGAATCGGTCTCGATCAAGTACCTGAAACGTTTTGTCGCCGACTACGAGATTGAAAAAAATAAACACCAGTCTATCCCGACAGCAAAGAAAACCGGCAAGAGGGTTGCAATCATCGGCGCCGGTCCGGCGGGCATCTCCTGTGCGTATTATCTGGCCCAGATGGGCCACAAGGCGATTATATTCGAAAGGCACCCCGAGCCGGGTGGAATGGCGGCGATGGGAATCCCTGACTACAGACTGCCGAGAGCGATTCTTCGCCGCGAGGTGGAGCTTGTCCGGGAACTTGGCGTCGAGATCCGCTATGGCGTTGAGGTCGGGAAGGACATCACCTTTTCGGAAATACGCGGCGACCACGACGCTGTCTTCATCGGCGTGGGCGCACAGGGAAGTTCACCGATGGGGGCCCAAGGAGAAGACCAAAACTACAGAGGATTTATACCGGGTGTCAAATACCTGCTCGAGATCAACCAGGGAAGGGATCCGTACCCGGAGGGGAAAAAGGTCGTTGTCGTCGGCGGCGGGAATGTCGCGATTGACTGTGTACGCTGCTCGTTCCGCATCGGGAAGCCCGATGTGAATCTCGTATACCGGCGGACAAAAAAGGAGATGCCCGCCGACCCTGTCGAGATCAAAGACGCCGAAGATGAAGGGGTTAAGTTCCATTACCTCTGCAATCCGACGAAGATCATCGCGAAAGACGGAAAGGTCGTCGGCGTCGAACTGATCAGGATGGAACTCGGTGAACCGGACAAGAGCGGCAGACGCAGCCCGGTACCGATCAAGGGTTCGGAGTTTGTCATCGATGCGGACATCGTGATCCCGGCCATCGGTCAGAGAATCGATGTTTCATTCATCACATCGGCAGACGGAATAGAAATAACAAAGAGAGGCGCCTTCGCGTCCGATCCGGAAACATTTGAAACATCCCAGCCCGGCGTCTTTTCGGCGGGCGATTGCGTTACAGGCCCCGACGTGCTGGTAAGGGCCACAGGCTCCGGCAAAAAAGCCGCCGAAAGAATCAACCAGTATCTTAACAGAAACAAGATCGAGCCCTCAATGGAAGAACGATTCAGAACACTCTTTTCCACGCTGGGCGTCTACAATAAAAACGAAACCATCGGCATCGTCGGCGGGTTGAAAAAACCCCACCTGCCGATGCTCGATCCTGTAACGAGGAAATGGACGTTCGACGAGGTTGAGGAGGGCTTCACAACGGATGCGGCGATAAAAGAGGCCGCGCGTTGCCTGCGCTGTTATAGAATAGGAATGATCGCCCTTTAGCCCAAACGGTAAGGAAACGATATGATACACTTGATGATAGACGGAAAAGAAGTCGCAACCGAAGACGGAAGTACGATCCTCGAAGCGGCCCGCGAAAACGGCATCTATATACCAACCTTCTGCTACCATGAAAAACTTTTGCCCATCGGCTCCTGCCGCCTCTGTCTTGTCGAGGTGGAAGGATACGACAAACCGATGACGTCGTGCACAACGCCGGCACTGGAAGGCCTCAATGTCAGAACACACTCCGAAAAGCTCCTTGAACTTAGAAGGCAGTACCTCCAGTTCATCCTGACATCGCACCCGTTGGATTGCCCGCAGTGCGACAAGGGCGGGGAATGTCAGCTTCAGAACCTGGCCTATGAATTCGGGATAGAAAAAGCCGAGTATGAGGCGATCCGCAAAGACCACAAGGAATTACATCCCAGCCCGCTGATCCGTTACTGGGAGAAGCGCTGTGTGCTGTGCGGCAGATGCTGGCATGCCTGCCGGGAAATTTCCGGCCGCGCGGCGATTGATATTATCGGCAACGGTTTCGAGGCGAGGGTGGCGGTTGTTGATCCGGATGACTGCATTTCCTGCGGGGAGTGCATTTCGGTTTGCCCGATCGGCGCAATGACCGAAATGTTAAGCCCGATCAAAAGCCGAATCTGGCAGTCCGAACGCATAGACACGACATGTCCCCATTGCGGTTTCGGCTGCCAGCTCACGCTGAACGTTTTTGACGGAAAAACGGTCACGAAGGTCATCACCGAAAAGCATCTCCCGCCGAATAACGACTCTCTCTGCGTCCGGGGGCGCTTCGGCTATGACTTCGTCAACAACGAGGCCCGGATAAAAGAACCTTATCTGAACAAAGACGGTGCAAAAACAGGCATTGATACGCATGAAGCTATTCGTTTGACCGCCGAGAACCTGAAACGCCTTTCCGCAGAGGGCAAGGGGATCGGGTTTTTGGTTTCCGCCCGTGCGACCAATGAAGAGATCGTCTTGATTTCAAAGATAGCGTCTCTCTTCAACAATGCCCTCGTCGCCTCTCCGGCTTACTACCATACGGCAAAGGTAACCGATGCATTCAAGCGGATGGGGATCAGTCCCGTTTACGACTACGAAAGAATTCAAGGCTGCCAGACGATCATCGTAGCCGGAGCGGATCTCTTGCTCAACAACCACGTCCTGGCAAACAAGATCCGGGACGCCGTCAAACTACACGGGGCGAGAATCGTCGTCATCGATCCTCTTCCCAGCTCTCTCGCCCGCATCGCCGACGCCCACCTCAAGGTCACCCCCGGGCAAGACGCCGATGTCTTCAATTTCCTCTCCGGAAAACTGCTTGACGAAGGCAAATACAGTAAAGAAGCCGAAGGATTTGAAGGCTTTTCGGCATTAAAAGACACCCTCTCGAAGACACCAAAAACGGATGCTCCAGACGTCGGCGGAGTCGATCAAAAGACGCTGGAGAAGGCATACCGCCTGATTCGTGACGCTGATAATGTAGCCGTCATCTTTGCTTCCGGGATAACCGCCCATGACGACAGCCTTGCCGCGCTCCTCAATTTCTGTCTGCTGAAGGGGATCGCGGAAAAGAATCTCGTCATGCCGGCCTCGCCGCAGTCCAACGCAATGGGCGCGGCCGCGCTTGTAGAAGGAATGGTTTCGCCGGACAGCCTGCTTGAAGATTCAGGGATCGCCGGGGTTTTGCTTTACGAAGATGATCCGTTTTCGTATCTGAACGGCGGATTCGTCAAGGACGCCCTTGCAAAAAAGGACTTTGTGGCAACATGCGATATCCTGCCGACATTTGCAACAGACAGCTCCGACCTCGTCATACCCTCGGCCGCATTTTCCGAAAAGGACGGCACGGTGGTATCGGGAAACGGGGTCTTGAGAACACTGAGAAGGGCCGTAAATCATCGGCCCGGCGGTTTTGAATTCCTGGCCGGTCTCCTTAGACTTGTCGGCGGAACGTATTACGAAAGAGCGGAAGATCTTACCGCTGAGATGCACAAAAACGGTCTGTTCGCGGTAGATCAGCAAGGGGCCCCAAAGCTCGCGACAAAGACAGGCAAGGCGGCCTTCGCAGAAAACCATCAAGCAGGCAAGGACAGTTCTGCCGCCTACAGGCTGATTCTCAGAGATATCTTCATGAACCACCATCTCTGCGACAGGGATACCTATTCCGAAGGCATCGCCCGCGTGCAGAAAGACGTTTTGAGAATCTCTTCGGCCGACGCGGCAAAGCTGAATATCTCGTCCGGCGACAGCGTGCTGATCAAGACTGCCTCCGGCACAATGACAAGTCCCGTTCTGGTTAAGGAAGAAATGAAGGAAGGCGTTGTCGAACTGCTTGTCTTTCGGCGGCGTAATGAGGCGCTGCTGCTCAGTCCGAGGATAGCCAAGCTGATCGATGTTGAGATCTCGAAGGCCTCCTGATCGTCGAGAGAAAAGAATGAAGGAAATGAAACACTTTGACCGGGTGAACAATGGAACCTTACTATTACGTGATTGAATCAATCATAAAAATCATTGTCGTCGTCTCCGTATTAATGGGGTTCGTCGCCTATCTGACGTTGATCGAACGAAAATTCCTCGGCTATCTCCAGGTCCGCGTCGGGCCTAACAGGGTGGGTTGGTGGGGGCTCTTGCAGCCGATCGCCGACGGGATCAAATCGTTTGTCAAAGAGGATATCATACCCGACAACGCCGACAAGCCTGTTTACGTTCTGGCGCCGATGATCACGTTCACGGCGGCTCTTTCGATGTTTGCGGTCATCCCGTTCGGAGACAGTTTCACGCTTTTCGGCCGTGAGATCAAACTCGTTCTCGCCGATGTTGACATCGGTCTTCTCTACATTTTCGCAATGGGAACCCTTGGAGAATACGGCATTGTGCTGGGAGGGTGGTCGGCAAACAACAAATACGGACTGCTGGGCTCGCTGCGCGCCGCGGCGCAGATGATCAGCTATGAGGTGGCCCTCGGCCTGATTCTGATCGGAACGATCATTATTGCCGGTTCGCTGCGCCTGACCGAAATCGTCGAGGCCCAGAGAGGCATGTGGTTTGTCGTCTATCAGCCGTTTGCGTTTCTGCTGTATTTTGTCGCGGCCCTGGCCGAGATCAACCGTATCCCGTTTGATATGCCGGAATCGGAAAGCGAGCTGGCCTGCGGTTTCAATATAGAGTACAGCAGCATGAAGTTCGCCCTTTTTATGATCGCCGAGTATCTGCATCTGGTCACGGTGGCGGCCCTGATAACCACCCTTTTCCTCGGCGGATGGCTCGGCCCTGTTCTCCCCGGCTGGATATGGTTTTCGCTCAAGACATCCGTGATCATCTTTATTTTCATATGGATAAGAGGAACCTATCCCCGGATGAGATACGACCATATCATGAAACTGGGATGGAAATTCCTGTTTCCGGCGGCCCTTGCGAACGTTGTCGTGACCGCTTTTATTGTCGCTCTACGATAAGTGAGGCTCTTTATTATGATCCTTCCTCTTCTCAAAGGTTTAAAATTGACGCTGAAGTTTTTCTTTTCCAAACCGGTGACGATTCAGTACCCGGAACAGAAAAGGGATATCTCGCCGCGTTGGCGCGGCATGCACTACTTTGAAAAGAACGAAAAAGGCGAGCCTCTCTGTGTGGCCTGCGGGCTGTGTGTCGCTGTTTGTCCTTCCCATTGCATCACGCTTGAAATCAGGGAAAGGGAGGATGGAACGCGTTACCCGGGGAAATACGAAATAAACGCGGCGCGATGTGTCTTTTGCGGCTTCTGCCAGGAGGCATGCCCGGTCAACGCAATCAAGCTGGGGCTGGACTATGAGTTTGTGCATTATACGAGAGACGATTTCAAATTGACGAAAGAGAAACTGCTTTCCGCAAAAAGGATAGGATGATGGGTGCAATAGGATTTAAGTTTGTCGTGTTTTTTATCTCGGCGGTCGTGGTTATTGTGTCTTCGGTCTTGATGATCACGAGGAAAAACCCGATTCACAGCGCGCTGTGGATGATCCTGGCCTTTTTCTTCATGGCCGTCATTTATTTGCTTCTCAATGCGCAATTCATCGCCGTGGCTCAGGTCATGGTGTACGCGGGTGCGATCATGATGCTGATTTTGTTCGTGATTATGATGGTAAGTCTGGATAAAGGCCATCAGGAGGAACAAAGAGAACAGAAACCTTCGGTCGCCAAAAAGGTTGCCGGTGCTTTAGTGATAGTGATCCTTGCCGTCGAGCTGCTCTTCGCATCAATATTGTATCAGGCAACGGCCAGGCCGGGTGTGTACCCGGCCGATGCGGTTTTTAGCGTCGGAAACACAAAGACGGTCGGAAGCCTGCTTTACGGTCAGTACCTTTTCCCTTTTGAAATCGCGTCAATTCTTCTTCTCGTAGGCATCGTGGGAGCGGTGGTTCTGTCCAAAAAACACAAGTGATTTAATCAGGAGTTTGTCATGCTGCAGGAAATTCCTCCCAATTACTCGTATATCTTGAGCGCGATCATTTTTACGATCGGCGCCGTCGGGGCGATCACGCGCAGAAATGCAATCGTCATCTTCATGTCGATAGAACTGATGCTTAACGCCGTCAATCTTCTTTTCATAGCATCCGGCAATGCATTCGCTTCAATGGACGGCACGGTTTTCGTGTTTTTCGTGATGACGGTCGCTGCGGTTGAAGCGGCGGTTGGCCTGGCTATTTTCGTCATGGTTCATCGGCTTAAAGGCTCGGTAAACGCCGACGAGGTCAATCTCCTGAAGGGATGAAACAGGATTTTTGCACAACATTTTCATGAAGGACGGATAAATGGCTGAATACATCTGGCTGATACCCTTTTTCCCGGCACTCGGATTTCTTATCAACGGACTGTTCGGCGCGTGGATGTCGAAGCGGGCAATCGCCTGGATCGCGTGTCTCGCCGTGTTGATGTCTTTTCTGGCGTCTTTCGGCGTCTTTCTGGAATTTCTGGATCTGCCGGCCGAAGCGAGGATCTATGAAATCAATCTCTACAACTGGATTGCCGCAGGTGAACTGAGTGTCCCGATTGGATTCAGGATCGATGCGCTTTCGCTTGTGATGTCGCTGACGGTCAGCGGTGTTGCATTTCTCATCCATGTCTATTCGATCGGCTATATGGAACATGACCCCGGTTTCAGGCGCTTTTTTGTCGAACTGAACCTCTTCGTGTTCATGATGCTGACACTGGTTACCGGAAGCAACATGCTGTTGATGTTCGTGGGGTGGGAAGGGGTCGGACTTTCGTCTTATCTGCTGATCGGATTCTGGTATGAAAAGGACTCCGCCTCGAACGCCGGCAAGAAGGCCTTCATCGTCAACAGGATCGGGGACTTCGGCTTTTTACTGGGGATATTCCTTTTGTTCCTCAGTCTCGGGGCGCACGGAGTCTGGACGCTCAATTTCGGGGAAATACAGCAACACGCCCATCTGCTCAACGGCAGTCTGGTCGGCATCATAACCTTTCTGTTTTTTGTCGGCGCGATGGGGAAATCCGCACAGATCCCCCTCTATGTCTGGTTGCCGGATGCAATGGAAGGTCCGACGCCGGTCAGCTCCCTGATCCATGCGGCGACAATGGTTACCGCAGGTGTTTATATGATCGCCCGTCTTAATTTCCTCTACAGCATGTCGCCGGAAACGATGATGATCGTAGCTGTAATCGGCGTTTTAACAGCCTTTTTTGCGGCGACGATCGGATTTGCGCAGTATGACATCAAGAAAGTCCTCGCCTACTCGACAATCAGCCAGCTCGGCTACATGTTCGTCGCCGTCGGAGTCGGCGCGTATGCAGCGGGCATCTTTCATCTGATGACCCATGCGTTCTTCAAAGGCCTTCTCTTTCTAGGAGCCGGCAGTGTCATGCACGCGATGAGCGGCGAGCTGGATTTGAGGAAGATGGGAGGACTGAGAAAAAAGATACCCATCACGTACTGGACGTTTCTGATTGCCTGCCTCGCGATTGCCGGAATCCCGGGCTTTTCAGGCTTTTTCAGCAAAGATGAAATACTCTGGAAGGCATTCAGTTCGGTAAACGGGCATCTTCTGATCTGGGGGCTGGGTGCATTAACCGCCGGCATGACGGCGTTCTACATGTTCAGGCTGTTCTTCGGCATATTTCATGGAGAGTGCCGTGCTTCCGAAGAGGTAAAAAAGCATATCCATGAATCCCCGCACGTGATGACGGTGCCGTTGATGATATTGGCCTTTCTCGCCGTGGTCGGCGGCTATGTCGGCATACCGCATGTCCTCGGCGGAAGTAACCTCTTTGAGCATTTTCTTGCTCCGGTTTTAGGGGGTGCGCATCAGTCGGCTGCGGCTTCATCACCCGGATTCGGATTGCTGTCGAGCGCCTGGGCATCATCGGCGGAGGCCTCACACGAAACGTCTCTCGAGATAATGTTGATGGTCCTTTCCGTCATCATCGCCCTTATCGGCATAGCGATCGCCTATATCCTCTACATCCGCAATACAGGTCTCCCCGGAAAATTCACCGCCGCGTTTCCGGGTTTGTTCAAAGTGGTTCATAATAAGTACTATGTCGATGAATTCTACGACTTCGTCTTCGTCAGGGGCCTCCTGCGGCTCGGCGACTTGCTTCTCAAGGTCGTTGATATTGGAATCATCGAGGGCATCGTAAACGGTCTCGGTTCATTAAACCAGTGGGCAGGGTCCCAGTTGAGGAAGATCGAAACCGGGATTGTCCAGCAGTACGCACTCGGAATTATTATCGGCGCGATTGTCGTTGTCGGTTATATTGTCTTCTCGCCGGTTTTCTAAGCGATGCCGGGCATGATCGATTGAAGAACGAAGATTAACGGATTTTTTATACTGGATTGGTGAATGAATATGACATATCCCCTTTTGAGCGTGATCATCTTTCTCCCGCTGGCCGGGGCCGTTGTGCTGATGTTTTTGCCGCGGAGCAATCCTTCCCTTGCAAAGAAATGGGCGCTTGTCTGGACGATCATTGAATTTATCGTATCCCTGCCGCTTTTCTTCAATTTCAACGAACAAACCGCCCAGATGCAGTTCGTCGAAAATGTTCCGTGGTTTCCCGAACTCGGGATCTCCTATAACATCGGTGTCGACGGCCTGAGCATGCTGCTTGTGCTGCTGACGACTTTCCTCACGGTTATTTGCGTCCTGGCATCGTGGGAATCCATCAAGGACAAGGTCAAGGAGTACTATATCTCGTTTCTGGTTCTCGAGACCGCGATGATCGGCGCCCTCTGCGCGCTCGACCTTGTGCTCTTTTACATCTTCTGGGAGCTGATGCTTGTTCCGATGTACCTTTTGATCGGCGTCTGGGGAGGGCCGCGCCGGATATACGCGGCGATAAAATTCTTCCTTTTCACGATGGTCGGAAGCGTGCTGATGCTTTTGGCAATCATGGTGCTCTATTTCCACTACGGCGCGGAGTCGGGAAGCTATACGTTTAATCTATTTGATCTTTACAATGCCAATATCCCCATTGTGAAGCAGTACTGGCTTTTTGCCGCGTTCGCGCTCTCGTTTGCGATAAAGGTACCGATGTTCCCCGTCCATACATGGCTTCCCGACGCCCACACCGAAGCGCCGACGGCGGGCAGCGTCATTCTTGCCGGCGTCCTTCTGAAGATGGGAACCTACGGCTTTGTGCGCTTTGCGATTCCTCTGTTTCCGCAGGCGGCTTTACGCGCCGCTCCGATCATCCTGACCCTTGCGGTAATCGGCATCATCTACGGGGCGATCATGTGCATCATGCAGAGCGACCTTAAGAGACTGATCGCATACTCATCGGTCAGCCATTTAGGCTACATCATGCTCGGACTCTTCTCCTTCAATATGCAGGGCCTCGAGGGGGGGATCTACCAGATGCTGAACCACGGGATCAGTACCGGCGGACTCTTTCTTGTCGTCGGCATGATTTATGAAAGAAGGCATACCCGCATGATCGCCGATTTCGGAGGATTGAGCACCGTCATGCCGAAGCTTGCCGTTTTCTTTCTGATTATCACGCTCTCGTCGATTGCGCTTCCCGGGACGAACGGCTTTGTCGGCGAGTTTTTGATCCTGCTCGGCGCATTCAGGAATAACGTCTCTTTCGGCGTCCTGGCGACGACAGGCGTCGTTCTGGGTGCGGTTTACATGCTCTGGATGTTCCAGCGGGTGATGTACGGAGAGATAACGAAAGACGAAAACCGGGCGCTGAAAGACATTAATAAAAGAGAGGCGACAATCCTTGTTCTGATCGTTTTCTTCGTTTTGTTGATGGGGCTTTATTCCCAGATTTTCTTCAAGAAGATGGACACCTCCGCAGCCGACTACCTCCAGAAATTCCAGACAAAGGTCGAAATGCTTCAGACGGCGGGGCCGGAAGCCCGATAAGATACGTTTTTTTAAACTGCTTGAACGATAGACAAAAGGTAGGAAATTATGGTTGTCATGATACCTGAAATGAACTTCGGATGGTTGATTCCGGAGATAACGATCGCGGTATTTGCGGTCATTACACTGCTTCTATCGCTTCTCTGGAAAAAGGGAGGCCTGAAACCCTTTCTGGGAGTTCTACCGTTGATCGGTGCAGTAGTGGCGCTTTACTACACATTTCATCTCTGGAACGGCAACCTGGATCTATTCAACCGTCTGTACACGATCGACAACTTCGGCACGTTCTTCAAGGCCGTTTCTCTGATCATCCTGATCCTCGTTATTCTGCTTTCGTTCAGATACGTCGACAGGGAAGATATTGTTGTCGGGGAGTATTATGCGCTGCTTTTGTTCGGGACACTGGGGATGATGATACTGGTATCATCGAACAACTTTATCACGATGTTTATAGGCCTCGAAATGATGTCGATTTCCATTTATATACTCTGCGGGCTTTTGGCCGGAAATCTGAAATCCGTCGAGGCGTCGTTGAAATACTTCCTCCTCGGCGCGTTTGCAACGGCATTTCTCCTTTACGGCATCGCGCTGATTTACGCGACGACCGGAACGATCGACATCCGGGAGGTCGCAACTTACGTAAAGGGCGGGGGATTCCTTGTGACCCCGACCTTCATGGCGGGGCTGGCGCTTTTGATCGTCGGGTTCGGCTTTAAAACCGCGTCGGTGCCGTTCCATATGTGGACCCCCGATGTTTACGAGGGGGCACCGACCTCGATCACCGCATATATGGCAACGGGTGTCAAGGCAGCGGCCTTCGGTGCCTTCTTAAGGGTGCTTTTCACCGCTTTTCATCCGTTCTTCTCCGGATGGACGATTATGCTGTGGATCCTGGCAGTCGCGACGATGACGCTCGGAAACATCACCGCACTCAAACAGGATGACGTAAAGCGGATGCTCGCATACTCAAGCATCGCACACGCAGGCTATATCCTTATCGCGCTCGCCGTCGGAGATCGAACACTTTCCTCAACGGTTCTTTACTATCTGCTCGTCTACAGCTTCATGACGATAGGGGCGTTTGCGGTCGTCATCATAATCGGGAGGAAGGATTCCCCGAACACCGGCATCGAGAGCTATGCGGGCCTTGCGGGGAGGCATCCGGTTGTCGCTGCGGTCATGGCCGTCTTTCTCTTTTCGCTGGCCGGTGTTCCGCCGCTGGCAGGCTTTATGGGTAAATTCTATATCCTCACCGACGCGATCCGCGCGGGCTATTACTGGCTGGCAATCATCGGTGTTCTCAACAGCGTTGTCGCGGCCTATTACTACCTAAGAGTCGTCATGTACATGTACTTCAAGGAAGCCCAAACCGATATCGGCTTGCCGGACTTCTCCGTCGGCTCCGCGGTCGCGATTGCAATCAGCGTCTGGGCTGTCTTCCATCTGGGCATATTCCCGAGGACATTTTTAATGATAGCATACAAATCATCCCAGATTTTCATGTAGCATTCACGAACCTCTAAGAACACATCCTGCTACGACGCCCCTGTGATGCCGGTGTTTATATCTCTCTCTGAGAGCTTTGAAAAATACCAACTTCGCGCTCATGAAATCTTTTTCGACCCCACGACGTCTCGCTGCGCCCCAAGGGTCAAATGCTCACGATTGTTCGGGTCCTCGACGCCGTTGCTGCCTTGCTGCGACGGCGGGGTATCCCGAAAAATCTTTAAAATCGCGTTTGAGGCGGCATTTTTCAGCGGTTGGGCAAAGGTTGTTCCTCTGCTTCCGGCATCAATCGCCCTCTTGGATGTTTCTTTTTTTAGAAGGGTTATCCGATGAAAGATCTTTGGAAAGATTTTGATGCCAGACAATTTATAAAGACCCATGGCCCGGCAGAAAACGAGGAGCTTGCCGTTCTCGCCTACGCAACGCGTCTGGTCGGAGCTATCCCGGATCTGGCGATGCACGGCGGTGGAAATACATCCTGCAAGGGAATTTTCCGAACGGCCTCGAAAGATCAAATACGCGCGCTTTTCATCAAGCCGTCGGGAGCCGATATGAAAACGGTATTCCCTGAAGATTTTATCGCGCTGGATCTCTTGTCTCTGATGAAAAGCTTACGCTCGGTTCGCGCCCATGGCGACGAAGAAATTACCGCGATGTTTCGGCAGCACATGCTGAAGCCTTCGAATACTCTACCCTCAATAGAGACACCGATGCACGCACTGCTCGAAAACAGATTCGTTATTCACACGCACCCCTCGGCCATTCTGGCGCTTTCAAATAGAATCGGCGGAGAAAAGATCGTCACCGACGCGCTGGGTGCCGAAGCCGGGTTTATTCCCTACGCAAGTCTCGGCCTTGATCTCGGAGGGGCTGTAGCAACAGAAATGAAGAAAAAAGGTCTTCAGGCAATTGTCCTTTCGCAGCATGGCCTCGTAACCTGGGGCGAAAGCGCGAAAGAAGCCTATAAAAAGACGATCGGGCTTGTCAGCCGGGCGGAAAGCCATCTTAAAAGAACAAAAGGGCTTTCGGCAATCCCCGAAAGCAAGACATCGGTCAACACCGCGATGAGACGATACAAAAAATATGCGCCTCTGCTGACCGAGCTTCTATCGCCTTATTCATCCGTTCTTTCGCCGTTGATCTCGAAAGAAATACTTGATGCCGTTGATGGACCAAAGGCAAGAGAGATTTTCTGCACCGAACCGCTGAACCCCGATCATCTGCTGAGGATAAAGATCTCGCCGCTGTTCATCGAAAATCCGGATTATGAAAATGAGGATATCCTTCGTCGCCAGATCGTCGAAGGGCTGAAATCCTTCAGGGCCGGATACGCCGCTTATCTGAAACGGCACGCCAAACGACTGCACGGATTGATGCCGGATGATTCCGAATTTATGCCGAGAGTTCTTCTGATGCCCGGCCTCGGCGCCGTATGCGCGGCAGCCGACATGCAGACGGCCGACATCCTCCGCGATATAACCAGACAGGCCTTCCACGTTAAAAGACTGATCTATGAAACGGGGGGGGACTATCTCGGTCTTTCTGAAGATGATTCGTTCGAGATGGAACTGCGGAGATGGCGAAAGCAGAAATTGCACCCAATGCAACTATAAAACCCTTGACAGTGCCATTGCGATGAGCGAAACCCTGGCAAAAGGCCGCCTTTCCAAGCTGATCGGATCTTTTTCGACCCCGTGGCGTCTCGGGACTTGGCTCTAGAAGGCTAACGCTCTCTAAAGTTTCACGTTCTTAACGCCTTTAGAGCCTTGGGCTTTGACGGCGGGTTAGCTCAAGAAAAATCAATAAATTTGC
Organism: Syntrophus aciditrophicus; assembly: GCA_020722315.1. GTDB lineage: Bacteria > Desulfobacterota > Syntrophia > Syntrophales > UBA5619 > DYLD01. Next base: position 128 of record DYLD01000043.1, on the reverse strand, counting down.
GCTTCAGGCAGCATTTTTCAAAGGTCTCTCATTGTGATCAGTAAAAACAGGTTTTATTGCCCGGCTCGACTCAAGCGTAAGCTTCCGCCAACTTTCTTATGGAATAATCTTCCGATCGGGGTTATGAA
>DYLD01000230.1 GCA_020722315.1 Syntrophus aciditrophicus | reverse complement strand
AAATCAATAAATTTGCGCTTCAGGCAGTGTTTTTCTTTTGGTTGTGCAAAGCTTTTGTAATGCATTTTAAAAGTTTTTTAGACGTGATAGCGCATGCCGGGATATCCGAAAGGGTCGAATTATCATGATAGATGAGGTAGTAAATATCACGATTATCGGCGCCGGAGTCATAGGGCTCGCCGCTGCGAGAGAGCTTTCGGCAAGACACAAGAATCTGGTGCTGCTTGAAAAGAACGATACTTACGGTATGGAAACTAGCAGCCGCGCCGGGGAAATCATCCATTCAGGGCTTTATTTTCCGGCGGGTATGTTCAAGGGAGATTTCTGCCGCCCTGGAAATAGCGCGCTGATTGAAACGTGCGCCCGGCACAACATTCCTTACAGACGAACAGGAAAATTGGTTGTAGCCAATGGAGCCGAGCAAATCGAGCGGCTGCAAGATATAAAAAAGGGCGGGGAAGAAAACGGCGCCGATGACCTTTTGTTTCTCTCACAAAAAGAGATCCATTCACTCGAACCTGACGTCAGGGCTGACGCCGCGCTGTTCTCTCCGTCCACCGGCATCATCGACTCCCACAGGCTAATGGCCTACTTCCTTCAGGCCGCCGAATCCAACGGGACTGTCGTGGTTTACCGCTCGGAGGTTACAGGCATTCAATTCACCGGAAAGGACTACGTCCTTGAAGTGAATAACGGCGAGTATTCATTTAAGACAAATGTGCTGATCAACAGCGCGGGCCTGTACTCCGATCACATTGCCAGTCTTGTCGGAATAGATATAGAAAAACAGGGATATAAAATTCATTACAACAAAGGAATTTTTTACTACGCGTCGCCGTCACCAAAGCTTCGCCATCTTGTCTGGCCCGTCAATCCGCCGAACAAGAAGGCCGGCAGGCGGGGTATCCACGCCGAAATCGATCTCTCGGGTATGGTCAAATTCGGCCCGTTGTGGGATTACGTCGAGACGATCGACTACACTTGCGATGAATCCAAGAGAGGACTTTTTTATGAATCGATCAAGACGTATCTGCCCCAAATAACCCCGGAGTCGCTCAAGGTGTCGATGTGCGGAATCAGGCCGCAACTCCATGGCCCCGGTGAGCCGTATCGTGACTTCGTCATCAAGGATGAAGCGGCTCTGGGATATCCTGGATTTATCAATCTTGTCGGCATGGAATGTCCGGGGCTTACCTGCTGTATACCTATCGCGCAATATGTAACTTCTCTCGTGGATCGTTATACCTCATAGTAAACGACAATAATAAGCAGACAGATACTTTGTTCTTTGATCTGCTACCTTCCAAAAATATCGGGAGGTGCCATGTGAAAGCACTGACATTACACAATCCCTCTTTGACCAAAGAGACCCTTTTGCAGAAAGCGGATGAAACGCCGGGGGCATGGATCGGTATCCGCATTGCGGGCATGTTGTTGATTCTGTCGGGTTGGAAATCGACTCAGGTCGCAGAATTGTAATGATTATTCATCACTTCAAAGGAAAGACCATCGATCTTTGGGTGGACAATGCGCGATTGCATAAAGGTATAAGAGCGGAGGGGTTTATTTGCCGCCCTATCGTCCTGGGCTGAATTATCAGGAGCGCCTATGGCATGCTATGAGATAAGAGGAAACAACCAATGCCTATTTCGAAACGATCTCCGATCTCGATCATGCCGTTTTCAAAAGGTCGCAACGCTGGAAACCAAAAAAGATAAAAGAGCTATGTTCCCTTATTTAGGTCGGTTGCTATAAAAATGCTTGACAAACTTTTTATGCACTATTATTATGAAACTATGAATTTCAAAGTTTTTTATTACTTGAAAACTATAAAGAAAAATATGGAGGTAAAAAATATGTCTTTAGTAAAAATAAAAAGATACTGCCAAATAACCTTGCCTTCACCCATCAGAAAAAAGTTTAACCTCGAGGAGGGCGATTATTTGGAGATCGAGGAAAAGGAAGGCAACATAGTATTAAGACCGGTCCAGGTAGTGCAGAAGGAACAGCTTTACTTTTACAGCAAGGAATGGCAGGTAGATGAGGCAGAAGCCGATAAAGATATTGCCGCTGGTAAGATGCTTGGTCCTTTCGACAACGTCGATGATTTTGCCAAAGCGATGAAGAGCTAATCTTACAAGCATGAAACTCTACGCCACGGAAAAATTTAAAAAGCAATATCAAAAACTGCCTGAAGCTATCCAGAAGGAGGCCGAAAAGCAATTAGATTTTCTGCTGAGTAACCCTCATCATCCGTCCCTCCACTTAAAGAAGATGGAGGATTCCCGCAACATCTGGGAGGCCCGGGTTACGGTTTCGTATCGCTTCACTTTTCAAATCGACGGCGACTACTATATCCTAAGAACCATTGGCACCCACAGCACTCTAAAGTCTCCTTAACCTATCCTCACCGCAAATAGCGCTCTGTAATATCCGCCCGCTCATGCCCCATTTCTTGGGATACCTGGGCCAAGGCTTCGTTGTAAGTCATGGCGTGAGCCTGCAATTCTTTTTCAGAGCTGTTTCAAGCTTTTCTATCGCTGCAGAATAGGATAGCAAGGTGCTGTGCGCAAGTCCCTTATCGCTTTGCTTTGTAAATATCCCGCAACGTGTTCACCTTGAAGTTGTTCGAGATCCTTAACATGATAGATTTCTCGGACGTATCGAGCCATGAGACCTTTGAAAAATGCTGCCTGAAGCGCGATTTCAAAGATTTTTCGGGGTACCCCGCCGTCGCAGCAAGGCTCTAAAGGCGTTAAAAACGCGAACGATAGAG
>DYLD01000229.1 GCA_020722315.1 Syntrophus aciditrophicus | reverse complement strand
GCTTACTGAAAAGGGATGATCATGGCCAGATACCTACCTCTTATTATTTTTGGCGTTCTGCTCAACGCGTCGGCCCAATTGGCCCTCAAGCAGGGAATGAGACAGATCGGCTATTTTGACTTCGGTCTGCAAAACTTAAGCCGCATTCTTTTTGCCGTTGCGCTAAACCCCTTTATACTGATCGGACTCGGATGTTATATCGTCAGCGTAGCGGTCTGGCTAATGGTACTTTCGCGGGTTGAGGTGAGCTATGCCTATCCGCTTCTTTCCATCGGCTATATTGTCACGGCGTTCGCCGGTCAAATCTTTTTCCATGAGGGTATCGGCGCTACCCGATGGGCCGGTATTATCGTCATATGCGTTGGCGTTTGGCTGATTACCCGCTCCGCATGAAAAGTCCTGCTGGGAAGATTAAGCTTCGCTTTTCCGGCGTGCAGGTCAAGACAATCGAGGATGGTGCGAGGAGACCTTTGAATAATGCTGCCTGAAGCGCAAATTTATTGATTTTTCGGGGTACCCCGCCGTCAAAGCCAAGGCTCTAAAGGCGTTAAGAACGCGAACGATCCCAGAGCGTTTAGCCTTCTAGAGCCAAGTCCCGAGACGCCGCGGGGTCGAAAAAGATTTATGAGCGCGAAAGGCGGCGTTTTTAAAAAGGTCTCGCGAGACCAATTTCAGGGAATGTGCGGAAGTGAAAATCCTGCTTGTTGACGATAATAACGCGTTGCGGGAGCAGATCCGGCAAATTTTAACGAGCCGGCGCTACCTCGTCGAGACGGCGGCAAATGGAGAGGAGGCGCTGGACAAACTATGCGAAAACCCTTTTGATCTCATTATTCTCGATATCATGATGCCGAAAATGGACGGATTTACGGCGCTGGCGCAGTTGAGACAGCTCAAGATCGATACCCCTGTGCTGGTGCTGACCGCAAAGGGAGACGCGGCCGATAAAGTCAAGGGCCTCGATCTCGGCGCGGATGACTATCTGAGCAAGCCGTTTTCGATGGATGAACTGCTGGCCCGGGTGCGCGCCTTGCTCCGGAGAGCCGGAGGTCAATCTGAATCGATCCTGCAGGTTGGGGACCTGGCGCTTAACACGGCAAGCCGCAGCGTCACCAGGGGGGGAGTCCCGGTTGAGTTGACCCCCAGAGAGTTTTCCATCCTGGAGTTTCTTTTGCACAACAAAAACAGGGTGGTGTCTCGTTTCAGCCTGGCGGAACATGTCTGGGGGGATGATTTCGATCCCTTCAGCATGTCCAATTTCATGGATGTCCATGTAAAGAACCTGCGTCATAAAATTGGGGATACCGGAAACGCCGGGATTATTCGAACCGTGCGCGGGGTCGGATATATCATCAAAGACACAAACGAAAAATGACCGTCAAGACAAGGATCACCCTCTTCATTGTCGGAGCCGGATTCATTTCCAGCCTATTGTTTTCCGTTGTCGTCTTCTACGAGCTGCTCGAGCAGCCCTTTGATATCCTGGACACCCAGTTGGAGGAGGAAGCCCATCGAACAATCGGGATGGTTGTAAAAGAGAAAAAAGATGCAGACGTGGGGCTTCCGGAGTCCGCTTCCAGAGAAACAGACCGTTATTGGATCGAAATTTACGACAAGACCGCGCGCAAAACCATCTACCGCTCCAGCCTGGCAAAATCGATCAGGCTGCCCCAAGTAAACCCCGGTGCCAAAGCGATTGTCCGCCCCCTCGTTTCAGAGAAGAAAACCACACCGAGCCATCCCCGAAATCAGGATAAGTTCTTCAGGGCAAGGACATTCTCGCTCGAAATGGACGGACGGACATTTCTTGTTCGGATCGCGCGTTCGATGGACAAGCTCAACGAAGAGATATGGGATTTGTTTTACGGGATTTTGGCCGGGCTGGTTTTTTCCACGCTGGCCCTGATCGCGATAAGTCATGTCATCGCCGGTAAAATTCTGCGGCCGATTGGTGAGATGAAAAACTTGGCCCAGGAGATCAGCGAAAGAAATCTTGAGCGGCGCATACCGACTGAAGCAGAAGGGAGGGATGAATTCAGCGAACTGGCAAAAACCATCAACCGGATGCTGGATCGCCTGCAGTATTCTTTTGTAAGGCAGCGGAATTTTCTTTTTGATACCTCGCATGAATTGAAAACGCCGCTTACGACCATTCGTCTCGCTATCGATGAGCTTGTTTCCGGCGACGACGGAAATCTCTCCCCTTCCATCGAAAACAATCTCCTCAGGTTGAAAAATCAGGTTTTGCGGATGGAACGGCTTGTCAAGGATCTGCTTAGCCTGTCATCCCTCGAAACGATCACCGGTATCGACCCCAGGCCGGTTCAAATCAGCGCACTGATGTCCTCGCTGCTTGAGGAATACCGGTTTCTGGCGGATGCCCGCAACATCGAAATTGACGTCCGGTTTCCCGACGGGCTTGTCATTCATGGTGATGAGGAGAAGCTGCGCCGCGCATTTTCCAATATTCTGGATAATGCCGTCAAATATAACCTCGATGGAGGAAAGATAGAATTGACCGGTATCCCTTCGCAGCACGGACTGAGAGTGATCGTCGCCAATACCGGATCCGGTATTCCCGCGGAAGAAATTCCTCGAATATTTGATCAGTTCCACAGGGTGGAAAAATCTCGGGCGGATGAATATGGCGGATCAGGACTCGGGCTGAGCATCGTCAAGCGGATTATCGAGCTTCACGGCGGCAGTGTCCGATTGGAAAGTGAGACGCCGGGCTGGACAAGGGTGATTGTTGATTTGCCCACTTTCGATAACAGACAATGAGACC
>DYLD01000228.1 GCA_020722315.1 Syntrophus aciditrophicus | reverse complement strand
CGTATAGTGTCCTTAGTAAGCCAGATCATGTCAAGGGCATTATATTGCTTTCAGCCCTGGTTTTTCTTGCCGCTGATCGAACTACTTACGGAGAATACGGATTAGGTTTACATCCAAATTTCGTTTCTGCACAGCGCCCTGGTGGCATATTTGGTGCCGAGGGACTTGGTGCAAATCATCTTGGCGCGTATATGTCACAATATACGATGATCCTTGTCGGAATTTTGACAACTATTACGCTTGAAAGGAGGGATTGGAAAAACTATCTCCTTGCCGCAGCAATAGTTGGCAATATCTATTCACTGCTCTTTTCTTTTTCCCGTGGTGCGTGGATGGGCGGGGTATTGGGTATAGGATTTATGAGTCTTGTGAAAGGAAGGCGACTACTGCCCATCTTATTATTATTTTTTCTTTTCTCGCCGATGATCCTTCCTGAGAGTGTGTTTCAACGTCTGGAGATGACGACCAGCCCTCCCGATGCAGATTTCGCGCAAAGCCAGCAACTTGATGGGGCCTCCGAACATCGCATAGAGATCTGGTCGCATGCCTATGAACTTTTTTCCCAAAGCCCTCTTATTGGACATGGACTCTATTCCTTTTCTTTTTTTGACGGGACGCAGGTCTGGACGAGCACGCATAATCAATATCTTGCCTTTCTGGCAGAGACCGGGTTGGTCGGCTTTCTCATCTTCTTGGGTCTTTTTGCCTGCGGATTTCGAAGTGGCTGGAGCCTTTTTGTGAAGAGCAAGGACAAATTTCTTCAAGGTATGGGTTTAGGTTTTTGCGGTTGTGTGCTTGCCTGTATGGTGAACAATATATTCGGTGACCGCTGGACCCAATTTACCCTGATGAGTTTTTACTGGATATTTTGGGCGTTGGTCGACAAGGCAGCAAGCTTCCCGGACGAGTCTCCTGACAAGGTTAGCCAGGAGACCGCACAGGGGGCGGCGGTGCGTGATGTGGGCGTCTCTGTGGCCCAGGCCGGGCGGGCGACGTGAAAAAGAGGCATGCACCTATGACCCGTCTTCCCCTCACCGTGGTGTATTTTGAGCCCTCAAGCGGCTTTGGAGGGTCCGCCCGGTGCCTGCGCGACTGGCTCCTGCACATGGATCGCGTACGCTTCCGGCCGGTGGTAGCCGCATCTGATTACGGACCTGTCATCAAGGAAATCGAGGCATCCGGAGTGGATTTCTACCGCCTTGGAAGCGCTGATGCCTCGCGGGGAAACCCTTCTTTCCTCCCGAAAAAGGTAGAAGGCTATGGGAGGTTCCTCTTTCATGCTTTTGTGCATACGCTGCCTGTTGGCCTCAAGCTCGCCCGCATTATCCACCGCACCAAAGGTGACATACTTCATATAAACACGCCTGTTCGCACAGGGTTGCCGGGGATTTTGGCAGCTGCCCTCACTGGTGTTCCCTGTATATGCCATCTCCACGATACAAGGCCCTGGTCCCGCATCGAGCGTGTACTAGGGCGTGCCGTGGACAGATTTGTCTGTCTCACAGACTGCGCCCGCCAGAAATATTCGACCTACGTCTCCCCTCACAAGCTCATCCGCATCTACAATGGCATGGATCTAGGGAAACTCTATCCGGGGCCATCCCCTGCAGCAGAGATTCTCAGGCAAGAGTTAAACATCGCCAGGGATGAGAGGGTGGTCGGAATGGTTGCTCGGATTACCGCAGGGAAGGGGCATCGTGAATTTGTACAAGCCATGGCCCTGCTACAGGGACTCTCGGAAAAGATGAGATTTCTTGTGATTGGTGACGGACTCACGAAAGAAGATTTCGCACTCAAGGCGGAGCTGGTCGATCTGGCCAGTCGCCTGGGCTTGTCGGAGAATATGCTTTTCACGGGGTGGCGGAACGACGCCATCGACCTGATGAAACTTATGGATGTTTTTGTATTCCCGACTACCTTTTTTCCGGAAGGATTTCCCCTTACATGCATTGAGGCCGCCGCCCAGGGGATACCCATCGTGGCCACGAACATCCCCGGCCCCTCGGAGATCGTGGTCGATGGCGAAACGGGATTCCTGGTCCGCCCCGGCTCCTCCGAAGAAATTGCCGATGCGGTCCGGAGAATTCTCGAGGATTCAACCCTTTCAGCCCGATTCTCGCAGGCAGGACGTAAACGGGCTGAGTCTTTTTTTGACATAAAGAAAATCGTCAGACAAATTGAAATTGTTTACGAGGAACTCGTCCAATAGAAAGGCAACAGGAAAGCAGGGGCAGATCACAGTACCATACTGAAGATTTTAGCAAATGCGCTTCCCAGTATTGATCTATCATGGCATATCAGACGCTACTGAAACCGTCGGCAAGTATCTGTTGCCGAAAGAAAAACTTGCAAGACACGTCCAGTTAATGAAGGCGCTTGGCGTACGCTACTTGGCCGTTGGAGACATCCTCGCTGCCCATTCCCGTGTTGTTGCGGATGTCCCGCAAGTCATGATCACCTTTGATGACGGCCGCGTCGACAATTTCACCAGGGCCTTCCCCATATTGTTGAGCCACCAGATACCTGGAATCTTTTTTGTGATATCTGACAGGATAGGTCAATCTGGGTATATGCAATGGGGTGACCTGAAAGAGATGATAAACGCAGGCATGTCAATCCAATCACATACGGCAACCCATCGATACCTAAGCCTCTTGACGCGGGAAGAAACGAAGCAAGAACTCATCAGATCAAAAAAAACCATCGAAGACCGCCTGTCGATACCCGTAGACTGCCTGAGCCTGCCTTATGGGGATGGCTCTCGCCGTATTCTGGAACAGGCGCTCCAGCTCGGTTATAAACGCATTTTTACATC
>DYLD01000042.1:15586-18643 GCA_020722315.1 Syntrophus aciditrophicus | reverse complement strand
TCGCTTGCTTCCCAATAAAAATGATTTTTGTATCCGCTTTCGTCTGGGTATCTGGTTGCTCCTTTTCCGCCGGTCTGTTTTCATCCAAGGCCTTCCTTTTTGAGGGACAGTAGAAGCTCATGGATGGGAAAAGTCAAAGAACACAGACACTATAGGCGTTGGAGGCAGAGAATCTTCAGGGTTGCGCTGAAATTATAATTTCAGGAAAGTAGGGGAGGGCAATTTCTTGAAGAAAAGACTTATGATATTGGGCGACAATTACCAGCGGCATTGGGTCACTGTCCCCAAGGATGATTTCCTAAACTCGATTTATACTTAAAAAAGGCTTGACAGGGGGGTGTTAAATTGTGTGACCACACTCTTGATTGGCGGTACGTCCTTCATAAAGGGTTCGTGGAAAGGAAGGCCATACCCATCAATAAGATGTCGATCTTAAAGTTCACAAGTTTTTCGGTCATGGCCCGTCGTCCGTTGCGATTGCAGCGCTCAGGGGTCAGCCGATCCATTGCCGCTGCTAGTCATACCTCGCCCTTTTTTATCTTACACCATGGTCGGCATGATTTGGCTTTTCGATTGTGCCCAAAATTGTGCCCGTCATATTCCGAAACCTTCCGAAATGACCCGACGCCAGCCGACATTGACAAATAAGTAACATATTGATTCTATTGCAAAATGTTCGAATTGATAAGGGTTCTGACGATGTAGGATTTTTCGTTGGAAAGGACTCAAAATCCCCCGTTCGCAAGGACATGTCGGTTCGATTCCGACCTCCGGCACCAATAAAATCAAGGGGTTAGCTGATCCAGTTGACCCCTCTTATCCTCGTCCGGCATGCCTTGCAGTAATATTGCAGTAATTTAGCCGGTAAAAAGGTTATTGAAATGACGTTTCTTTCTCTTTTTCCATGTTCCGCTATGGTATGCGTAGCTTGCCAGAAGCGGCAGCACGGATGTGGCCTCGGCATAGACCATCTGCTCGTTGGTGCTGTCCACTTTTCCCCACGAATTTGCTTCTTTGAGTGTTGAACTGGAGCAGGCACCGTCCCGGACATCGGCGACCGTTATCTGGATGGCGTATTTGTGCATCGGAACTTCGTGGCCGAGAACCTCCGCACATACGACGGTGTCCTGCGCGAAATTCTTCGGAGTTCCGCCTCCGATCATCAGCAGTCCGGTTGTCTTTGCCTTTATTTTTATCTCTGTCAGCTCGCGGAAATCCTTTACCGAGTCGATCGAGAGATGTTTCTTGGGATTTTCGACCTGATGCATGACAAGGCCGAAACCGGCGCTGCTGTCGGAAAAGGCCGGGCAGAAGATCGGCACATCATTTTCAAACGCAACCTGAACGAGTGAGTCTTTTTTAACGGCATGGCGAACTAGGTAGCGACCCATCTCTTTTATGAATTCGCGCGAGGAGTGAGGTCTCGGTTCAAGTCCGTCGGCGATGGTTTTGATCGTTCTGTCGCAAATCTGGAGCTGTTCTTCATCGATATAGGTATCGTATATCCTGTCGATATAGAGGCTTCTCAGAAGCCGGTCATCGACAAAAGGCGTGCCCTGGTAATGGCGGAATCCGAGCGCCTCGAAGAAATCCATATCCACGATCGCCGCGCCGGTCGCAACGATGACATCGACCATGTTGTTTTTTACCATGTCCGCGTAGATCTGCATGCAGCCGGCCGCGCTGGTGCTGCCGGCGATCGTCAGAATAATGGAGCAGTTCTTTTCCGAAAGCATGCGTTTGTAAATGTTGGCCGCCGTGGCCAGATCACGGGCGGTGAAAGACATCCCCTGCATCGATTTGATAATGGGTGTCGCGTCAAACGACGTCATATCAATGTGCCGAACCGGGTTTTTTAACAAATCCTTTTTTTTCATCTCTTCTCCTAAATATGGTTTGGGCTGGCTGCCCCGATAACCGTCAAGTGGAACCGTACCCCAGCCTGTTGGCTCGGTATTATGGAAGAACAACCGGGAAAAGTCAATCAGTCCATTGTGTCCCACCATCCCCGATTGATCTTGACGAGACGAAATCCCCTATGTTTCATTCTTGCCCCCATCGGGCCCTTTGACCTGGACTCCTGATTACGATCACACAAAAATAATGTTGTGTTCTGTTCATGCAATGCACAAACTTAGGCAGGAACCCACTCTAATGGACGCTCCCTGTGCTACGTGGCTTGAGGCGTGCTGTTTTTCTATATCGAAGACAAGCACGATTAGTACCTGCACGTACCGTGGTGGGATACTGGGCAACTGCTGTGGTGGTTGACAGCATCTGGTGCTTGTGGGAGAAATTGCCTGAGCTAAAAACTCACCGAACCTTTCATTGCGCTGGCCAGGTAGCCAGCCGCTTATTTCTTGAAGATTCCCTTAAAGGTATCCCGCAGATCCTTCACCGACTTGCCGATGTTTTTCTCGATGGATTTACCCAGGTCCTTTAAGTCCTTGGGCACCTCGGCATTCTGCGGGGGTTCATTCGCCGGCTCGCCCGTTTTCACCGGGCGCTTCAGCCATTTCTCACGCTCCTGGTTGGCCTTGTATTCGTCCAAGTCGTCGTAGGCCTTCTTTGCCAGCTTTACTGCGGTCTGCTGTTTTGGGGTAAGCTTGTCAAATACCTCGGGTTCCATGAGGTGGTCGAGGTACTTGCCGCCGAGGATCGTGCCGATGTCGTAGAACAGCGATTCGTATTCGGCCTGGCCGAATTTGCACATCAGGCCGGTGGCGGAGGTAAGCAGTTCTACCGCAGTGCCGCCCACCGGAAGCATCTTGGCGGTCTCCAGCATCACGTACTGCTCAGTGCTGGAAACCTCCAGCGAGCAGGCCAGGCTGGTCAGCCAGTGCTCCGGCGTGTCGCGGGCGACAATGGCCAAAGCGTCGGTCTGTTGTAGCGCTTCCTCCAGTGTGCCCACGCTCAGGCCGGCGGCGTTAAGCAGGACCAGCTCGCCGTCGATCTTGTAGGCATGACGGCCGTCGCTTTGCATGACGACGGCAGGGTATGGATAGTTGGTCAGGTAATACTGCGGTTCACCCTTGGCCTCATTGTGGGCGACCACCA
>DYLD01000042.1:9330-15486 GCA_020722315.1 Syntrophus aciditrophicus | reverse complement strand
CTCGGCAAGGCCGTTTGCGTTTGCCTTCACCGTGACTTGCTGGCCCTTGCCGGCAGCTGCCCGCAACAGACCGTGCGTGCCACTGCGGATGGTGAAGGTAACGGCGGTACCAGGCTTGGCCTTGGCTGTGAGCTTGGCCGGCAGCATCCTGGAAGCAGGCAGATAGGCGTGGCGGCTTTCGGTGTCGCCCACGGCTGACGGCAGGGCAAATACCTCTAAACGCTGTTCCTTTTCAGCCGGTACGGGGGTGCGTTCAGGTTCTTTGGCTGTCTGTTCCGGATCAGTAGACACAAGCTTACCAGACAGTTTAGACAGGGCAGCCAGACCGATACTTGAGGCATCGATCGAGTCGTCAGCCGATGTTATGGTCACAGAAACCATGACGTTACCGTAGTGGCCATAGAATTCCTGGTCGAACAGGGTCTTGTCTGAATTGTCGTGCAGGGTAATGTAGGCATAGGAACTCACCGGCGCCGGCTTGCGCGCGATCTCGGCGGAAACATCGCCATTGCAGGTGGTGAGGTAGCGGCGTTCGATATCGGTGGCGCGCAGCGTGTAGTTCTGCCGGGCCCCGCTCTTGGTGTTGAAGCAAAGGTGGTAACGGGCAGAGCCGACGGTGTGGAGAAATGCCGCCATCGTGTTCGACTTGGTGTAGCGTGCATAGTCGTAGAGGGTACTAAAAGGTTCGTAGCGCGTGTACAGCATCCGCACCATCCGGGAGACGCCCTTTTTGTCTTTGATATACCAACGGTAGTCGTAGTTAGCCGGTGGTCCCTGGCCCCCGATTGGGCCTTTGAATTCCGATCGCTCCACATTCGGAGGCACCATATCCGGCAGGTATTTGTCCGGGCTGCCTTCTAAATAGAATTCTTTGGCGGCATATCCTGATATCGGCCAAGTAAGACACGATATAAGCAGCAAATGAATTACGAGTTTCAAGGCGTGGGCGGTGTTCATGCCATTTCTCCTTTGTTGTTTGAAACTTTACCGGTGGAACAAAAGCCGGTCTACCAGCCGGTGACGGGGCGCTGCTTTAATTGCCAGCCAGCCTCGGTGCAGAGGGCCTGTAACCAATGACGCACCTCGCCGTAGTGCAGCGCACCACTCCCGAACGGACCGCTGTCCCGGCGGATCTCGTCCACATCGAGGCCGTGCTGACTGCGGTGGCTGACGCCCAGGGTCGGGGGCGGAACGCCAAAGGTCACTTCTTTCATCATCTCACGATAGAACACTGTGCGGCTGGCCGCATCGAAGCGGCATTTGAGGTGCAGGCTTAAGCGGCGGCTGCCGAACCACCACTTGGCCAAAATCGCCTCGCGGCTGGCATTAAGTTTGTCATCGGTATCACTCACCTGCCAGCCGGCTGCATGGAGCCGGTCGATTATTTGGCTATGCAGTCGATCGGTCATTTCTTGGCTTACCCATACGGCCCGCTACAGGCCGTCTTGCCAGCGCGGCCTTGCTGTGTGTTTTTCCCGCACCTGTTTTTCGTTATGGCCTCAAGTGCAAAACCCTGATCATAGGCCGTTGAAGCAATTGATAAGACGTTGCTTTTGACGGCGAAACTATATCGAGGGAAAACTTTATTGTCAAGCCCAGAATTCGCGATTGTCAGTAACACGTGATCTCTCCGGTTTTCATCTGGTCGCCTAGGAAGGTGAAGGATGTGAAATGGAGTTATGATACTAGAGAAGATCCGGAAAATAAGATTTGAAGAAGCTTATTCAGAGAGAAACACAAGCAGGTGGAACCAGGAGTAAGCGGCGGAGGTTGGAGGGGTATCTGATAGTCACGATGGGCGACGCGCTGGGTGAGCCCTGTCCAATGTTTTTTGTGGATGAGACTGCACACGTCAGCCGTTTTCCCCTGTTCAAAAAAAGTTCATTTTTCTAAAGCGGAAAAAGGTGTGGGGAATGGGGATGCGGGCATTTTTACTTACGCTTGACACGGAAGAAATTCGTCCTTGTAACGAACCGGGTTATTTGATATTTCCTAACCATGAACGGCGGATACCTAAAAGAAATCCTTAGCGTTTCGGCATTGAACGACAGAATAAAATCCCTTCTGGAAGGGGAATTTGCGTTTGTCCATGTTGAGGGAGAGGTGTCCAATCTGCGCCGTCCCGCCTCGGGACATATCTACTTTACGCTTAAAGATGCCAAAAGCCAGATCCGTGCCGTTATCTTCCGGAGTCCTTACGCAACCGGCAAAAGGGGTTCGCCCGGATTCGACCTTGAGGAGGGGATGAAGATCGTCTGCATCGCCCGGCTGAGCGTTTACCCGCCCAGGGGGGAGTACCAGCTCGTCATTGAGATGATCGAACCCCGTGGATTGGGTGCACTCCAGAAGGCCTTCGAACAGCTTAAGGAAAAACTTGCCGCTGAGGGTCTTTTTGATCCCGCAAGGAAGAGGGAAATTCCGTTTATTCCCAACAGGATCGGCGTGATAACCTCGCCTACCGGAGCCGTCATACGGGACATCCTGACAGTGACGCGCCGCCGCTTTTCGGCCGTCGATATCCTGATCGCGCCGGTGCGTGTTCAGGGTAGTGAAGCCCCGGCTGAAATCATCGCCGCAATAGACCTGCTACAGTCCGCGGACAGGGTTGATGTGATTATTGTTGCACGGGGAGGAGGCTCCCTGGAGGATCTTGCCCCGTTCAACGATGAAGGCGTTGCGAGGGCTATCGCGGCATCGCGGATCCCGGTCATTTCGGCCGTCGGACACGAGACGGACTTTACGATCGCCGACTTTGTCGCCGATCTGCGCGCCCCGACCCCTTCCGCGGCGGCCGAGCTTGTCGTCCCGCAGAGGGCCGAACTTCTCGAAAGGGTCGTTACGCTCCAAAAGCGCCTCGTGGTCAGATTCTACCAGGAGATAGCAAAGCGCCGCGAAGATGTTTCGGATTTGAATAAAAGAATCCGTGATCCGAGAAAGGTGCTGACCGATTTAAGGCTCAATGTCGATGACCTGAGCGACCGAGCCAGGATTTCGGTTCTCCGCATCCGGGAAAGCCGATACCGCGACTGGGCGGCCTTGAACCACAGGTTAAAACAGCAGGACCCGCGTGCAATGATCAACGAGAAAAAAAACCGTCTGAACGACACCCGGAAGGGGATGCGTGCGGCGTGGGAGATGATGTTTTGGACAAAGAAAAACCGCGCCGAATCGGTTTTTGGTTTGCTGTCGTCATTGAACCCGCTTGCCGTGCTCAAAAGGGGCTACAGCATCGCCCGGCATTTTCCGGATGGCCACATCATCCGAAAGGAAAGCGACGCGGCAGTAGGTGACAAGATTGAAATCCTCCTTTCCGAGGGGAAGCTGGGCGCAAGGATTGCCAAATTATAGAAGGACCCGAAGGAGATCTGTTATGCCGGAAGAAAAATTTGAAGAGATGCTCAAGAGGCTCGAAGATATCGTTGACAAGATGGAAGGGGGTAACATCACGCTTGAGGAGTCCCTTGCCGCATTCGAGGAGGGAATCAAGCTCTCCCGGATGTGCGCGAAAAAGCTCGACGAGGCGCAGAGAAAGGTCGAAATCCTCTTGCAGCAGGAGGGGGAAACAACAGCCGTGCCTTTTGCAGGGGAGGAAAGTGAAGCCTGAATTTTCCCTTTCGGAATACCTGAAAGACCACAAGAAACTCGTCGACGACGCCCTTGCCGGATATTTTGCCGAGGACGAACAGGAGATTCGGCTTATATCCGAAGCGGTGCGTTACAGTCTGCTTTCCGGAGGCAAAAGGATCAGGCCGATTCTGTGTATGGCCGCCGCGGAGGCGGTCGGGAAAAAGGCAGAAGATGTGCTTGCCGCCGCCTGTGCTCTGGAAATGATTCATACCTATTCCCTGATCCATGACGATCTGCCGGCGATGGATAATGACGACTACCGCAGGGGAAGATTGACGTCGCATAAGGCCTTTGGAGAGGATATCGCGATCCTCGCCGGGGACGCGTTGCTTACCGAGGCATTCAGAATCCTTGCCGATCGAGAGCAGATGCCGAAGATACCTTTGCAAAGACTTCTGGTTGCCTCCCGGGAGATTGCCGAGGCGGCCGGCTACAGAGGAATGGTAGGGGGGCAGGCACTTGACGTTCGCCCTCAAGACAAAAAGGGAACGCTGGAGGTACTCTACTCGCTGCATAGACGTAAAACCGGTGCGCTGCTGCGCGCCTCGCTGAGAACCGGGGCCATTCTCGGCGGCGCAACCAAAAAGGCGCTTCTGAACCTTTCCGAGTACGGGGAGAGAATCGGTCTCGCGTTTCAGATCACCGACGATATACTTGATGTGGAGGGGGACCCCAAACTGCTGGGGAAAGAAACCGGGAGTGACGAAAGAAGAGGCAGGACGACATTTCCTGGCCTTTTGGGACTTCAGGCCTCGCGCGAGAGGGCGAGGGATCTGATCGCGGAGGCCGTTTCCTTTCTGACGGTTTTTGGAGGCCGGGCGACGCCGCTGAAGGCAATTGCTCGATACATCGTGGACAGGAGATCATAGACGCGGCAATGACTCAAAAAGACGGATACAAAAAAGGCACCTTTGGTCTTCTCAAGAGGATCAACAGTCCGGAGGATATCAGGACACTTGATCTCACAGAGCTGGAGCAGCTGGCCCGTGAGATCAGAGAGTTTATGATCGACACGGTTTCCAAACGTGGCGGTCACCTCGCTTCTTCACTCGGGACCGTCGAACTTACCCTCGCGATCCACTATGTTTTCGATACGCCCTGGGATCGGGTTGTTTGGGATGTCGGACACCAAACCTATGCCCATAAGATCATCACCGGAAGAAGGGAACAATTCACTACGCTCCGTCAGATGGGCGGCCTCAGCGGTTTTCCAAAAAGGGAAGAGAGTTCTTACGACACCTTTAATGTCGGCCACAGCGGAACATCGATATCGGCGGCCGCCGGGATGGCCGAGGCGCGCTGTCTGAAAAAGGAAAAATTCCGGGTCATCGCGGTTATCGGTGACGGGGCGATGTCGGCGGGGATGGCCTTTGAGGGTATGAACTGGGCCGGGGACCGTGATAAGGATTTGATCATTATTCTCAATGACAACGAAATGTCGATCTCCCCGAATGTGGGTGCCCTTTCGTCTTATCTGAACAGGATCATGACCGGACAGACCGTCAACAGACTGCGCCAGGAGGTAAAAAGTCTTCTCAAATCCATTCCCGGCGTCGGCGAGCAGATGATCAAATTTTCCCAACAGGCCGAGGAGTCATTGAAAACCTTTTTTGTGCCGGGTGCTATTTTTGAAGAACTGGGCTTTACATATGTAGGACCCCTCGAGGGACACCGGCTCGACCATCTTATCAGGAATCTGCAAAACATAAAAAAGTTGGAAGGACCAGTCCTTGTTCATGTTTTGACGAAAAAAGGCAAAGGGTACAGATTCGCTGAGGAGAACCCATCGCGGTTTCACGGAACTCCTCCCTTTGATATCACAACCGGTAAGGCTCTCGCGGAAAACGAACCACCCCAACCGATTTCCTATACCCGAGTCTTCGGCAATACGATGATTGCACTGGCCAAGACAGATCCGCGCATCGTCGCGATCACGGCAGCCATGCCGGAAGGGACCGGTCTTGATGCATTTGCGGAAAGATTTCCGGAGAGGTTTTACGATGTTGGAATAGCCGAACAGCATGCGGCGACATTCGCCGCCGGCATGGCCACGCAGGGCATCGTGCCTGTCGTCGCGATCTATTCCACATTTATGCAGCGGGCCTACGATCAGGTGATTCACGATATATGCCTGCAAAAGCTGCATGTCGTGCTGGCGATGGACCGGGGTGGATTGGTCGGGGAGGATGGTCCCACGCACCACGGGACGTTTGACTACTCATTTTTGCGGACCGTTCCGAATTTGATCGTCATGGCACCGAAGGATGAAAATGAACTTCAACATATGCTGAAGACGGCGGTTGAATGCGACAAGCCCGTATCGATCAGATACCCGAGAGGTTCCGGCATCGGCGTTCCAATGGATGATACCCTCCATTCCCTGCCGATAGGAAAGGGAGAAATCCTGCTTGACCCGCCGGATTCGAGGATTGCAATCGTCGCGATAGGCGCGTGCGTTTATCCGGCCCTGGAAGCCGCCAAGCGCCTTTTGGAGGAGGGTATTCTTGTGGCGGTTGTCAATGCCCGCTT
>DYLD01000042.1:0-9230 GCA_020722315.1 Syntrophus aciditrophicus | reverse complement strand
CCGCCAAGCGCCTTTTGGAGGAGGGTATTCTTGTGGCGGTTGTCAATGCCCGCTTCGTCAAACCGCTTGACGAGGAATTGCTGTTGAATATAGCGCAACGGATGGAATCCGTTTTGACGGTAGAGGAGAACGCGCTTATGGGCGGTTTTGGAAGCGCTGTTCTGGAGCTCTTTGCGAACAGTGGTGCAAACCGTTTAACGGTCGCCCGCCTGGGGATTGGCGACGAATTTTCACCCCAGGGGACGCGAAACGAATTGCTTCGCCTCCACAAAATAGACACGGAGGGCATTGCCGCTGCGGTACGCGGATTATGCGGAGTCCATCGTTAATCCGGCCGCTTTTTCCACAGATCTTTATCAGGCCTGGGGAGGATTTCCGGTTGCCGATGAAAAAGAAAATCAGACTCGATAGTCTGCTAGTACAACGAGGCCTTGCGGCGAGCCGTCAGCGCGCCCAGGCAATGATTCTCGCCGGATCGGTTTTGTCGGGGGATCAAGTTGCCGACAAGGCCGGCATCCTTATGAACCCGAATGCCGATCTGCGCATAAAGGGAGAAACAAACCCGTTTGTCAGCAGGGGAGGACTGAAACTGCAGGCCGCCCTTCAGGCCTTTTCGTTTCCTGTCAGGGATCTCGTCGCCCTCGACGTCGGCGCCTCTACCGGCGGTTTTACCGATTGCCTCCTTCAGGCGGGGGCGAGGAAGGTTTACGCGATTGATGTCGGTTACGGACAGCTTGCCTGGAGGCTCCGCAACGATTCCCGTGTCGTCAACATCGAACGGACAAACATCCGCTTCTATAACGGGGCGGGGATCACCGACGAAATAGATTTGGCCGTTATCGATGTCTCTTTCATTTCCCTTCGCCTCGTGATCCCCGCTGTTGTCCCTCTCTTAAAGGAACGGGGCCACATGATAGCTCTTGTGAAGCCCCAGTTCGAGGCGGGCAGAAAAGAGGTCGGAAAACGAGGTGTTATAAAAGATCCGCTGATACACAAACGGGTAGTTGCTGAAATCGAAATGTTCTCCCGGGAAATAGGGCTCGCCGTAATAGGCACATGCGAATCTCCTCTGACCGGGCCGGCCGGGAACAGGGAGTTCTTTTTGTTTCTTCAAAAGGGCGGCGAAGACCAGCGGTGGTCCGGAACAAGGGAATGAATTATGGTTGTAAAACTGGCGAAAACGGCCGGATTCTGTATGGGGGTCAAAAGGGCCGTTGACATGGTTCTTGAGATCGCAAGTAATAAGGGTCAGGAAACCATCTATACGTACGGTCCTCTGATTCATAACCCGCAAACAATCGAGCTTCTCCGTCAGAGGGGTGTTGAACCTGTTGGCGGTCCTGAAGAACTCGAGAGGATTCCTCCCGGATCGTTGATTGTGATACGGGCTCACGGTATCCCTCCGCAGGAAAAAAGAAATATTGAGGAAAAGGGATTCAAAATCGTCGATGCCACGTGCCCCCGCGTCACTCGGGTGCAATTAATCATCAGAAAATATGCTTCTGCCGGTTTTAAGGTTTTGATCGTCGGAGATCCCGGTCACCCTGAGGTGAACGGCCTTCTGGGATTCGCCGGGGAAAACGGGATTATCATCGGCTCTTCTGAAGAGATTCAACGGCTTGAGGATTACAAAAAGGTATGTCTGGTAGCGCAGACGACACAGAGCATGGGCACTTACAATTTTCTGGCCGGCAAGGTTAAAGAAAAATTCCCCGACGCGGTGATTTTTGACACGATCTGCGACACCACCGAAGAACGTCAGGCCGAGGTGGAGACCCTTGCCGACGAGTCGGACGCCGTTTTCGTCGTGGGTGGGAAAAACAGTGCCAATACGAAACGCCTCGTCGAAATAGCAAGAACGAAAGGGAAGCCGACCTTTCATATAGAAACAGCCGATGAGCTGGCCGGCCTCGATATGGAATCGTATAGTCGTATCGGTGTATCGGCCGGAGCCTCAACCCCGAACTGGATCATCGATCGCGTGGTCGATCATTTGAATATCAAAAGCGGCAAACAGAAAAAGTTCCTTTACCGGTTGTTCAAAATATGGGTTTTTGCTGTGCGCAACGATCTCTACTCCGCTATCGGCGCCGGATGCCTGACATTTACCGCGATGCTGATGCAGGAAATAACGCTAAGCCTGAAGCCTGTTTTGGTGGCATCTTTTTATGTTTACGGGATGCATGTGCTGAACCGTTTTATCAACCGAAAAAAAAGCAATATAAGCTCATTTCGGGAGGAATCCTACCTGACGCACGAAAAACTGTACCTGACGCTCGCGGGATTTTCCATCGTCGGGGCACTGGGTATTTCATCGACGATAGGTTTTTTGCCTTTCTTGGTTCTTTTTTCCATCTCACTGCTCGGCGCCATTTACAATATGAGACTTCTGCCTTCGGGGTCACGTTTCCGCAGTCTCAGGGACATTCCGGGGTCCAAAAACGGCTCTACCGCGTTCGCATGGGCCGTTGCCGCCGTGTTCCTTCCCAGGCTCGGAGGTCCCCCGGTTTACGATTGTGCCCTTATTGCCGCCTTTTTTTTCGTGGCGGGCATCGTTTTTGTTCGTTCTGCGATGTCGGACATGCTTGAGATCCAGCGTGATAGACTTATCGGACAGGAAACGCTGCCTGTCTTTATTGGAGAGAAAAAGACGCTGGTGATGCTCAAGGTTATCGGCGGGGGGCTAATGTTGTTGCTGTTTGTTTCTCCGTTGATGGGTTGTTCGACATCTGTTGCCTACATTCAATTCCTCAGTGTTTTTTATCTATGGATTTGTTTTTGGCTCTATGATAGAAGGTCTGCAATCTCGGGCGTCGTTTTAGAAGGTTTTTTAGAAAGCAGCTATATTGTTGCCGGTGCAGGTTCCCTGATCTGGCTGGAAGTGATCGGGGTTTTTGCCCGGTGAGGGGGGGCAAATGTGTTAGCACGAAGAACGAGCATGTTTGCGATTATTGCTTTGATGTTTTTCATAGTTGGATGCGCCGGGGTCCGTTATTCTGAGGTTTCTCCCGATGCCGCCGCTTTTCATCCCAAAACCATCGCTGTTTTGCCTGCCGATGTAACACTGTTCCCCAAGGCGAAAGGGATAGTTGATAATCTTTTCGTCGAGGTTCTTTCCGAACGTAAATGGTTTAAGTCGATCAACGGCGGGCGTCGGATCGCTGGACAAATCGACCAGGATCAGAGATTACGACGCGCGGTGACGGATTATCTGGCAAAATTTATGAATCTGGGCTTTTCCGATCAGGCACTCAGCGACCAGATCGGTTCTCTTGCCGATGCTGAGGCCTTTTTGATTCCCCAGGTTGATTACTGGAATTATACAATCCAGGACGACAAAAAGGTCGCAAAAGCGGGTATCAGCATAACGATGATAGATGCCAAAACCGGAAAGACCGTCTGGAAGGCAACGCATAGCAAAACCAGCCAATATCTTGTTCTGAAACCCGACATTGCCGGCGTCGCAAAGGATCTCATATATGAGATGACCGCGATGATGCCGCACTGAAGTGGCAATGGTGAACGGGTTAATAATCCTGCTCGTTTTTTTGTGTTTTTTCAACGCACGCGCCGCCTGTATAGCCGCCGGGACAAAGAGTAGGCATGTCCGGAATGAACTATTTCATTACATTCGAGGGAATTGAGGGATCTGGAAAAACCACGCAGATCAGGCTCGCCGAGAAATGGCTGCGCAATCTGGGCCACAGGGTTGTTGCTACGGCCGAGCCGGGCGGAACTGCACTTGGCATCAAGATACGGGAAATCCTTCTGAACCGGGGTTCCTGGAACATCGGTGCTGAGGCGGAGCTTCTCCTTTTTTGCGCTGCCCGTGCCCAGCATGTGGCTGAAACAATTATCCCTGCGCTCGAAGACGGAAAGTGGGTTCTTTCCGACCGGTATACCGATGCGACAAGGGCCTATCAGGGATTCGGCCGTAAACTGAACACGGATTTGGTAAAAGTCATAAACGACTTTTCTACCGGAAGGCTCGAGCCCAAACTCACATTTCTGTTTGATCTGCCGGTCGAGATCGGCCTTAAACGGGCCAGGAGAAGGGCCGAAAACCGTACTCCCGAAAGGGCCGAGGATCGATTCGAGCACGAGGAAATAGCGTTTCACGAAGCGGTAAGAAACGGTTATCTGCAACTCGCCGGCGAAAACCCCAAAAGATTTCGCGTCATCAACGCGGACAGATTGCCTGAAGAAATCCATCAGGAGGTTTGTCGTTTTCTTAGCCTTTTGCCGGGCATGCCTTCTGGGGAGCGGGCCTTGGACGGATAAAAAACAGCTCTTTCAACGTTGCGACAGGTGTCAGACTTGAAGTTTCAAGAGATTTACGGCCACAAAAAGTTGATAGCGATTCTCAAGAGCGCGATCGCAAGAAACAGGATCGCCCACGCATACCTGTTCTACGGCATTGAAGGGGTCGGGAAAAAAACCGTCGCTTCTGTTTTTGCCAGGGCCTTGAACTGCTCCGGGGAAGATCCGCCCTGCGACGCATGCCCCTCCTGCCTGAGGGCTGAACACAACAATCACCCAGACATCGTCAGCATTCAGGCCCAGGGGCAGTCTATCAAAATTGAGGCAATCAAAGAAATCCGCTCGAAAATGGCGTTCAGACCCGAAAACAAAAAAAGGGTTTTCATCCTGAAAGAAGCCGACAAAACGACTGTTCCCGCAGCCAACGCCCTTCTCAAGACCCTTGAAGAACCTTCGCCGGACAATGTTTTGATATTGACGACCGCAAGACCCCACGCGCTTCCGACGACGATCCTTTCCCGCTGTCAGTCTCTTAGTTTTGCGCCGCTGCATGATGACGAAGTCTCTCGGTATCTTCAGGAAAAACAGGGTATTGAGAAGAACGAGGCCGAAGAACTTGCCGCGGCTTCGCTCGGAAGCATAGGGCGGGCATTGGAGATGAAAAAGGAGGATTTCCTGACGACTCTTCAACAAATATTCAGACGGCTCGCCGAGGATGATCCCGAAGATATGACCGGCAGAATTGCGTTCGCCAAAATGCTCGGTAAACAGCGGGACGAGATAATGCATCGTCTTGCAATCATAAACAGTGCCTATAGAGACAGCCTGGCATTTAGAGAAACACACGAGGACAGCCGTTTGGTTTTTAGAGGGTATCGAAAAGAGATTCACGCGATTGCGGAGCGTCTTTCAAGCAGGGCGATTCTCCGGAATATAAACATGATAGATAAAGCCGTGGATGCGCTTTCCAGAAACGCCAATCCAACCTTGACTTTGGAATCGATGCTGGTTAAACTTTTATAAAAAAGATGGTGAGCGGAATTGGACGCGTTGGTAGGGGTTAAGTTTAAAAAAGAGGGGAAGGCATACTATTTCGATCCGTGTGATCTGCTGTTGAAACGCAACGACATTGTTCTGGTTGATACCGATAACGGCATCGCAATGGGGACGGTCACCGACACTTTCAAGGATGGGCGTGTTCCCCTGCACAAGGATAAGATACAAAAGGTCATCCGTTTGGTGACGGACGAAGACCTGAAGATCATAGACGCAAACCGCATGCTGGAAATGGAGGCGAGGGATTACTGCGCGAAGAAGATCCTGGAACACAGGCTCGCGATGAAGCTCATAGATGTCGAATGTCTTTTCGACAAAAGTAAGATCATCTTTTCTTTTGCCTCCGAAAACCGCGTTGACTTTCGAGAACTTGTTAAAGACCTGGTGCAAAAATACAGGACCCGCATTGAACTCAGGCAGATAGGCGCCAGGCAGGAAACGAAAATGCTCAGAGGGATCGGGATTTGCGGAAGGGAAGTATGCTGCGGGAGCTTTCTGCATAACCTCGACCGCGTTTCCGTGAAGATGGCGAAAGAGCAAAACATGCCGCTGAACCCGGAAAAGATATCCGGTCTTTGCGGGAGACTTATGTGCTGTCTGGCTTTCGAATACGAAACCTATCTCGAGCTGAAAAAAGAAATGCCGAAGTGTGGAAAGACCGTTCAGACCGCGAACGGCCAGGGGAAGGTTATCCGCCAGAATATCCTCAAGGACGAGGTTGTCGTGATGCTCGAAGATAAAAAGGAGGCAACCTTCAAATCAGGCGACGTGAAGCGGATCAGTTAAAAACTTTCAGGGAATGTCTATGGAAAAAACCTTTTATATCACCACGCCGATATACTATGTAAACGCCTCGCCGCATATAGGGCATGCCTACACGACGATCGTCGCCGATGTGCTGGCCCGTTATCACCGCCTTTTGGGTTACCGGACCTTCTTTACGACGGGAACGGACGAGCATGGCGACAAGGTTGCCCGGGCGGCAAAAGAGGCCGGCCTTACCCCGCAGGAATATGCCGATCAAATCAGCGAACAGTTCCGCTCCCTGTGGCCGCGGATGGATATCACCCATGATTATTTTATCAGAACAACCGACCAGAACCACGTAAAGACTGTTCAGAGGATTCTGCAAAATGTTTACGACAAAGGCGATATTTATTTCGGTCAGTACGAGGGGCTCTACTGCGTCGGCTGCGAGCGTTTCTACCTTGAAAAGGAACTGGTGAACGGAAGATGCCCCGATCATCATACGTATCCGGAGGTCCGCAAGGAAAGCAATTACTTCTTTAAAATGAGTCGATACCAGCAATGGCTTGTCAACCACATAGAGACACACCCCGGCTTTATCCGTCCGGAGCGCTACCGCAACGAGGTGCTCTCGTTTCTGCAGGAACCGCTGGAGGACCTTTGCATATCCAGGCCCAAAAGCCGCCTTTCGTGGGGCATAACCCTTCCGTTTGATGAAAATTATGTCACATACGTCTGGTTTGACGCCCTTATTAACTATTTGACTTCGTTGAATTATCCCGATAGTGAATCGTTCCGCAATTTCTGGCCGGCGGCCGAGCACCTGATCGCAAAGGATATTCTTAAACCGCACGGCATTTATTGGCCGACGATGCTCAAGGCAGCTGGCGTCGAGCCGTACAAGCATCTCAACGTCCACGGTTATTGGAATATATCGCAGAGCAAGATGTCGAAGAGCCTCGGCAATGTCGTCAAACCGCTCGATTTAGAGGACAAGTACGGTCTTGACCAGTTCAGGTACTTTCTGCTTCGTGAGATGGTTTTCGGCCTGGATTCGAACTTCAGCGAAGAGGCGCTTATCCAGCGCATCAACTCGGATCTGGCGAACGACCTTGGAAACCTGGTCAGCCGGACGCTGTCGATGGCGGAGAAGTTTACCAATACAGAGGTGCCGACCCCGTCGGAAGAAACTGCCGGGGATCTATCTTTGAAGCAAACCGCCTCGCGGACACTGGAAAGTGTCGAGGCCGGCTTCGCGGATCTGGCTTTTCACAAGGCATTAATCGCGATCTGGGAATTCATAAACGCCGCGAACAAATACATCGTCGAAGAGGAGCCCTGGTCGCTGGCAAAGGACGAAAAGAACCGTCAGCGCCTCGGAACGATCCTCTACAATCTGCTCGAATCCCTGCGGGTCATTGCCGTTTTTCTTTCTCCTTTTATGCCCGCCACCTCGTTGAAGATCGGCGAGCAGCTCGGAATCGCCGGCGCGGCCGGACAGGATTTTGAAAGCATCAAAGAATGGGGAGGCCTCAGACCCGGTAATAAGCTGAAAAAGGGGGACCCCCTTTTTCCGAGGATTGAAATGAGACAGGCCGAAAATCCTGCCGCAGAAAAGGTTCCGTTGCCGATCAAGCCCGAAATCCCCTATGAAGAATACGACAAAATAGATCTCCGCGTGGCAAAGGTGGTCAAGGCCGAATCCATTCCTCGATCGGACAAACTTTTAAAACTGACCGTTGATATCGGTGAAACAAGACAGATTGTCGCCGGTATGGGAAAGGATTACAAACCGGAGGAAATCGAGGGAAAAACAATCCTTGTCGTCGCAAATCTCAAGCCAGTGAAGCTGATGGGCGTAGAATCCCGCGGTATGCTTCTGGCCACAGACGCAGAGGGTGGAGGATTGACGCTTGTTACTTTCGATAAGCCTCCGGAAATCGGCGCGAAGATACGCTGAAACCCTACAAAAACTCCCGCGCCTTTTCGACCTCGAAGCGGCTGCCGATGTAAACCGGGGAGCGCTGATCGATCTCAGTGACCTTCAGAGAAAGGATGTCTTCCTTTCCGTTTGTGGCCATTCCTCCGGCCTGTTCCATGATGAAGGCCATCGGCTGGAGTTCGAAGAGGAGTCTCAACTTGCCGTTGGGGCTCTTTTTCAACGCCGGGTACGTAAAGACGCCCCCTCTCTTGATCAAAACCTGATTGAAATCCGGGACAAATCCCCCGCTGTAACGGAGCTTGTATCCCTCAGACTCGAGGTATTCGAGATATTTGATATGCCCGTCCGTGCAATCCTTTCTGAGTCCGCCTGGGCTGTATATCGAGCCTCTTTCATCCATCCGGACGTTTTCCTGTGAAAGCACGTATTCGCCTTCTCTGTTGAGGACAAACTCATGCGCCCCTGTCCCCGCGGAATAGATCATCGTGATAAGCGGCCCGTACGTGATATACAGCGCCGCCACCATGGAATCCCTGCCCCGGGAGAGGATCGGTTCCCTGTGAATTCCGATGATCGTTCCGATCGCCAGGTTTGTGTCAACCAGCGAGGATCCATCGAGCGGATCGGCTGTAATATAGTATTTTTCATGGCCTTTGCCGATCTGGACGACGGAATCCTGTTCCTCTGACGCATATTCCCTTACAAATCCCGAGTTTTGCAGCTGGTTCTTGAGAATTTCGTCGGAACTTCTGTCCAGCGAAAGCTGTTCTTCGCCGTAGATATTCCGGAAGCCGGCCAATTTTCTGTTCGATTCATGAATCTTGGCCGATATATACTTGCCGGTGACGGCGATCTGCCAGATGAGCCTGCGAAGCTCTGTTTCGACCCCTTCCAGCCACATGTGCCGACGCAAATCCACGATGTACCTTGTGTAATCCGATATTCCCTCGCCCATTGCTATTCCCTCCCAGATTAAAAGCCGGTAATCAGTTCTCTGTTGGGTTTAAAAAACCTCGCTTCTTCCATGACATAATGAGAGCTTTACAGAATTTACCCAAAACGGTTTCATGCACGCCCGGGAAGCCTTTTATCATCGGTGTACTGAGACCTTTGAAAAATGCTGCCTGAAGCGCAAATTTATTGATTTTTCGGGGTACCCCGCCGTCGCAGCAAGGCTCTAAAGGCGTTAAGAACGCAAGCGTTAGAGAGCGTTTAGCCTGTAGAG
>DYLD01000227.1 GCA_020722315.1 Syntrophus aciditrophicus | reverse complement strand
GGACGCGTTAATCGTTGAAATCAACGTCATTTCCGGTGGTTAGTCAACCTTTCGCGTAAATATTCGGCCAACCCCGTTACTCGAATTATGCGGTTAGTTTTTTTTTGAAATTTTTGTCCAAAGGATAAAGCCAGATATCTTTGATCGGCACGCTTTGCTTTCCTGACGGTCCGAGTTTGCCGCGACCTTTCGTGGCGCCGACATGCACCCAGTTGGCAGCCTTATAGCAGGTGCCGGCAAAACGATCGGTTTCGACAAAAGTTTCCAGTAGCACTGGCTTGATCCCGTACTGTTTTTGCCAGTCTTGGGGGATCTGTCTGGCGGCCATGGCGAGGATTTTAGAAGCCAGATTTTTCACTTGGATCCATGGCAAAATGAGAAATCGAGCATTATTGACGACCAGTGGCAAATGGTGTTTGCGGAGGTCATGGGTCCAGCCGATATAATGGTCTCGGGGTGCGGTCTGCCATGCCGCAGCGCCAAATCCCAGGAGCGCCACGATTTGCTGATCGAGCAGAACAAAATACCGTATTTGCGCGCCAGGAAGCGGCGTATAGCCCAAGTAATGATACCGTTCAATGTATTCATTCCAGAGGGATGACTTGGCAGGTTCGACCTTGCGCAGCAATAATGGACCCAGATATTGCACCGGTTGGGTGATGGGCTTCTGCGGATTGGTAGCCGGGGTGGCCGTGATGGTTCGTAAAGCCGCTTTTGCCCGGCGGGGAGGCGGCAGGGTGATTAAGCCGTCCGCCTGCATGCGCAACATGGCCACCCGGCAGGACATCTCCTTGAGGCCGCCATCCGGCTTGTACCATTGCAGCATCCGGCATACCATCCGGGACAGGTCGGCCCGATGACATTCCGGATGGTCGGTTATGAGCTGCCGGATTTCGCTTTGTTCCAGGGCGCTGAAGTTACGTCCGCAGTAACAGGTCATGAGGAATTGCTGTGAATGGGGATAGGCTTGCTCAACTGCGCTCGCCGCTCTTCACTCATGCACCATGGCAGGAAGGGGGTGAGGTCGGCGGGCGCGTTTCCTCCCAGGAGGGCGCAGGCGTTGAGGTATTCATGCAGCCAATGATGCTGGTTGATCTTCCAGAGTCCAAGGGTCTGAAACAGAGAAAACATCATGGCGGCCAATTCCGCACTCCAGATACTAGCGGAGCCATAGTAATTGTTCCGGCCGAGAACGGGATTGCGTATCGCCTGTTCAGCGGGGTTGTTGTCCATGGGGACTTCCGGGTAAGTCGCAAAAACGATGAGCCCTTGCCAGTGGTTGCGCAGGCTGGTCAAAACCTGACGTTGCGCCAGGTGCAATTCTCCAGGCCGACGCTCTGGGGCCGGGACGGTTTTGGCAGCGATTGGGGCCGGTGAAGATTCGATGGCCGCTTGATCCGCCTGCAAGAGCAGATTGCAACGGGTAATCATTTGCTCTAACCGGCTCTCTAACCGCTTCTGTTCTTGTTGAAACGCCGAACTCTGCTCCGCCAACGGCAGTTCTTTCTGCCACTGGGCCAGACGCTGGTGGTTGAGATGATAGAGGGTTCCGATCTCGTCAACCCAGTCCAGCGCCCACTCTTTCAGGGCGGGGTAGCCGTTGGCGATTTCCAGAAAATCCCGGCGCACATGCGCCCAGCAAAAGGCGAGAATGATGGCGTCGTTCAAGCGGGCCAACTTTTTATAGGCGCTGTAACGATCGCAGACAAGGATTACCAGGGCCGTTTTCAGATCCACAAAATGGGCCAGGGGCACATCCGCGCTCCGTGTTGGCGCCATCTGATAATAAATAACCTCGGGAGATCTGGTGACCCAGAGATACCAGCGATGGCCGGTCTTGCCCTCCACGGGGGCATAGACCTCCCAGCGGCTTTCGTCATTATGAAACCGCGATTCGGTCATCTGGTGTTCATGAAAGGCCGTTAATAGCGGCTTAAACAACGGCGCGATTTTTTGCAGGCCGCCGGTCAGGGTCCCGGAAGCTATGGGCAAGCCGTGGCCGCGCAGCTCTTGCAGGATGCGGTGCAAAGGTTGGGCATAGAGAAATTTGCCAAGCAGGAGATGCGCCCAGATCGATATCCCGTAGGGACTTTTCGGAATGATTTTCGGTGGTGGCGGCGCGACTACGATTTCGGGATCCTTCGTCGTCGAGGGACACGAACAGCTTTTATGATAGCGCTTACGACAGACCCGGCGGCGGTACGCCTTAACCTCAATTTCAACGATATCCGCTTCTTCATCGCCGGGAAAAGGAAGATAAGGAAGGCCGCACTGGGAACAGCACCTGTCCGGCAGTTCATGGTGTTCGTTGATGACGGGAAGATCGGGGCGGGACGTGCGTCCATGACCAGGGCTGCCTTGCTGTTGTCCTCTTGGATGTTTGGGCGATGGTTCATGTGACTTTTTTGAGGCTTCAGATGAAGCGCCGGTTTCGCTTTTTTTTCCAAATAGCCGGTGCTGGAGATCGCGAATCAGCGCTTCTTTCTGCTCAAGTTCTTTCTTGAGCTGCGCTTCCCGTTCAATGGCCCGTTGATGTTGGGCCTTCCAATAGGATCCTTCCCATTTCAGGCGAGTCAGTTCCTTCTGAGTGATTGTCACCAGATCGAGCGCTGGCGGAATCACCGGGAAAGAGTCATTCGCAGGTGGCGATGACAAAGAAGCGGGGAAAGAAGAGGCAAGTATTTGTTCCATGCCCCCTTTATACACGAATAAGTTTCACGTGTCCCGTCCTTTTTTGATAATTTTTGAGGACGGGGTTAATCGAATATATACATCCAACCCCCTTTTTCTCCCAACGCATCCGTCATGAAGGTTCCCATGCGGCGCATGGGAAC
>DYLD01000041.1 GCA_020722315.1 Syntrophus aciditrophicus | reverse complement strand
TCCGGTTCGTTAAAAACCTCGTGGTAGAGCCCGTCATAAAATATCGCCTGCTTGTCAACTGAGGAGACGCTTTCAAGGAGCATCTGCGCGCCGGACGGATCGACGAGGCGGTCCGCCTTTCCCTGTAAAATCAGCATGGGAAGCTTTATCTTCCTGGCTTCAGCCTCGATTTTCCCCATCGCCTTCAGCATCTCGGCGCCCAGACGGGCCGTGATTTTTCCGTGAAAGACCAGCGGATCCTCCTTATACGCCTTTAAAACCGCCGGATCTCGGCTGACCGCGTCCTCCTCTAACTTGATCATGCCCAGACGGGGCCAAACGGCAGAGATGATCTTTCCGACGAAGATTGTGGCTTTCGATATATTGTCCGGCGCCTTGACTCCCGGTCCCGAAAGGATCGCGCCGCGAAATTCGCCCTGCCGGCTGAGCAGATGCAGCGCACCGATCAATCCGCCCATGCTGTGTCCGATGAGAAATAGCGGTTTGTCTTTCTGCGCTTGATGTACAATCTCCCGAAATTGCTCAAGCGTATCGGTGTATTCTTCAAACCGCTCCACATAAGCCCGCGTGCCTTCGGAACGTCCGTGTCCCTGGTGATCGGCCGCGTAAACGGCGTATCCCTTTGGAACAAAACGGTTGACGAGATTCATATAACGTCCGCTGTGCTCGGCGAAGCCGTGAACCACCAAGAGCACGGCCCGGACATCCGCATCCGGCAGCCAGTACTGGTAATAGATTTTCCGGTTGCCGCTGTCTTTTAAAAACCCCTCGTGATGCTTCATGGAATTCTCTTCCTTTGTTTTGCTAAACAAAACCATATTTTTGGGATCAGGCTGTCATTCTCTCGTGAATTTCGCAGCATGGATGCCCCAGAAGCTCTCTTTGGGTAATTTCATAAAACCGTTTTTCCATGGTTTCTCTTTGATTCATCGGACGGATCGGATTCTAATCTTTTTCCTGGCATTGTCAAGTTAAGAAATTTTGAATTCTTGACAAAGTCCGCCTAATCTGTTAGCGATTGCCGCACAATTTTTAGGCGCAATCATTGAGGTTATGCCAGGCCAAAGCCATCCCGACCTCCGGGATGGCTTTTTTGTTTAAGAAGCAAAGTAAAAGGCTTGAAGAACTTTAAATAAGAGGCTCTCGTTAAAAGTCGTTTTTACTCTGTTTTGTCATGATAAAGGAGACCTTGCGATGACAGTTAAACTCTTGGTATTAGGTGGTTATTTTTTGCTGGTGATGCTCATCGGGTTTCTTGCCCGGACACGCTGGACGTCTTCGCCGGAAACCTATTTTCTCGCCGACAGGAGCTTCGGGCCGATTATACTTCTCGGTACGATGGCGGCCACGAACTTTTCGGCATTCACGGTATTTGGCACATCCGGGGCCGGCTACCGGGACGGGTATGCCTTTTTCCCGATCATGGGCTTCGGCACGGGGTTCATGGCCATCAGTTTCTGGCTTCTGGGCCGCCGCATCTGGGAGGTTGGAAAGTCGCGCGGGATTGTTACCCCGTCCGAATTGATCCTCTCCATCTATAACAGCAAAACCCTCAGCGTCCTTTTTGCTGTCGTGATGATCGTCTTTACGATTCCGTATCTGGCACTGCAGCCGATGGCGGCGGGATACGCGCTGGAGTCCCTGTTGGGCCTGCCCTATTTTTACGGATGCGCGCTTGTCGCCGGCGTTATTGTTTTATACACGCTACGGGGAGGCATGCGCGCCGTCGCCTGGACCGATGTATTTCAGGGCGGTTTGATGTTCGTTATGCTTTTGGTTGCGCTGATCATCATCGTTGGTCACCATGGCGGTCTGGAGGCGGCCAACCAGAAGGTGATGGGCGTTTACCCGGATTTGTTTTCCCGCCCGGGAGGTCGAGGCCATTACGCCCCGGCGATCTGGTTTAGTTACATGCTGCTGTGGTTCTTGTGCGATCCGATGTTTCCCCAGTTGTTCCAGCGTTTCTTTGTGGCCAAAGACCGGCGCTCGCTGTCTTGGATGATGCTGGCCTACCCGCTTCTCAGCACGGCGATCTTTTTTATGCCGGTCGCGATCGGCGTGCTGGGACGACTGGCATTTCCGGCCCTGTCGGACATCGAGGCCGACAAGATCTTGCCGATGGTCGTGGCGCTGATCTCCGGCGATGCCATGGCGGCTCTTGTCATCGCAGGGGGACTCGCAGCGCTGATGTCCACGATGGACAGCCAGCTTTTAACCTTAAGCTCGATATTTACCCTTGATATATTTGCGCTGGTGTCAAAAAACAGAAAATCCTACGGCCTCGTCGGCAGGATCTTTGTGATCTTTTTAAGTCTCTGTGGTCTGGCGCTTGCCTATAAGCCGCCCTCTACCATTTTGCAGATCGCCACGCAAACCTTTACCGGGCTTGCAGTACTTTTTCCCACGGTGATCTTCGGGCTTTATCTGAAGCGGGTTCATCCACTTCCGGCGATTCTTTCCGTTGTGGTTGGTGAAGCCATGGTTGTTGCGTTTTATATCAAGTGGCTCTCTGCGGCGCCGTTTTTGCCGGTTATTCCAGTTATCATAGTAACATTCGTGACCTATATGATTTCTCATGTTTTGCTGCTGCGCCCACGGCTCAGTTTACCGGCGTGGCTGAGCGATCCTTATTTCTGGATTCTGACGGCGCTGTTTTTTCTCGCGATGGATTTCTGGGCATGGGGCCGCAGCCTTCCGCTTGTCTTCGGGGTCCCGGCGTGGGTTTATCACTTTGTAATCCTCTCGGCCGTTCAGACCTTCGCGATGTATTTCTGGGTGCGCCGAAAATAAAACCAGTCGACCATCCCCCACTTCCATCCGGTCAAAAATATATTGACTATCCCCTGTTACTATATTAATGCCTTTAACCTGAGAGCTTTGCATAACCGGAGAAAAACCGTTTTTCAAAGCTCTCGCGTTGTTTAAGGTAAGGAAGGGAAGTTTGGAGACAAAAAATCTGTATATTCAGACATTTGGATGTCAGATGAATGTGCAGGATTCCGAGAAGATGGCATGCCTGATGGAGGCATCGGGATACAAAACGACGGACAATCCTGGCGAAGCGGATCTTATTATCGTCAATACCTGCAGCGTTCGTGAAAAGGCCGCGCAGAAGGCGTACAGTCAGCTGGGGAGGTTCCGCGAACTAAAACAAAAGAGGCGGCATCTTGTCCTGGGTGTAGCCGGTTGTCTGGCGCAGCAGCTTGGCGATAAGTTCTTTAAGATGTTTCCCTTTCTCGACATGGTCGTCGGCACGCACCAGATAGACCGGCTGCCGGAGATTGTGGCTTCTGTCAGTCGTTCAGGGGGCAGGCTGGCCGAAACGGAATTTTGCGGGCATGTCCGCTCTCTGGACATACCGGCGCAGCCCCTTGCCGGGAAGGTAAGCTCGTTTGTAACGATCATGCAGGGGTGCAATAACTTCTGCACGTACTGTGTTGTGCCGTATTTACGCGGAAGGGAGCAGAGCAGGCCGCTTGGAGATATCGTCAGGGAAGTCGAAAATCTCTCCTTGCATGGGATACAGGAGGTTACGCTTCTTGGACAAAATGTAAATTCTTATGGAAAAACACTGACCCAACGGGCGGACTTTGCCCAATTGCTCGAAGCCATTGGAAAAATCCCGGGGATAAAGAGGATTCGCTTCACGACTTCTCACCCAAAGGACCTCTCGGATACCCTGATTTCATCCTTTGGCAGGATTCAGGGCTTATGCGAGCATATCCATCTACCCGTTCAGGCAGGTTCTAACAAGGTTCTTAGAAAAATGAAACGCGGCTATACTGTGGAGCAGTATAAAGAAAGGGTAGCGGCGCTGCGGCGCGTTTTGCCTGACATAAGCATTACCTCCGATATGATTGTCGGGTTCCCTGGGGAAGAGGACGATGATTTTAATCAGACGCTGGAATTGATGAGGGAGGTGCGCTTTGACGGCCTTTTTTCTTTCATGTATTCACAGAGGAAAGGAACGCCTGCGGCAGAAATGGAGGGACAGGTTCCTGACGAAATTAAAAGGGAGAGATTAAATCTCTTGCAGTCGCTTCAAGAAACGCATACACTTGAAAAAAACCGCGCGATCATCGGCAAGACGCAAGAGGTTCTTGTCGAGGGCGCAAGCCGGAAAACCCCCGGCGATATGACCGGCCGGACCAGAAGCAACAGGATCGTAAATTTTACCGGTGGCCCTGAGCTTGTCGGCAGCATGGTAAATGTAAAGATAGTTGATGCTTTTTCACATTCATTAAGAGGAGAGCTATAGACAAAGTGCAAACCAGAAATTTTATCGAGATGAAGGTATCTGGGTTGACGGTAGATCCCATAACGAATACGCCGATAGTGATTCTCAAAGACCTTGAGGGGAAAAGGGCGATTCCGATATGGATAGGAATTTTTGAGGCGAGCGCAATAGTAACGGAGCTTGAAAATATCAAATTCCCCCGCCCGATGACCCATGATCTGTTGGCCGGCATCATCAAGGCGTTAAAAGCCGAGGTTGTTCGCGTGGAGATTCATGATCTTCGCGACAATACGTTTTTCGCCAATATTCAGTTGCTTTATGAAGGAGAAACGATTGTCGTTGACGCCCGCCCAAGCGATGCTATCGCTGTGGCGCTTCGCGTCGGAGCGGCTGTCTTTGTCGAACAAAAGGTTATTGAAAAATCCCGGAAGGTTGACTTTGGCGTCAAATTGTCTGATATAAACCAAATGGAAAAAGAAAAACTGGTGGAGTTTCTCGATAATCTCTCTCCGGATGCTTTCGGGAAATACAAGATGTGACAGCCCTGAAAATGGGTCCCTTTGCGCTTAGAAACTTTTGGATGACGTGTAAACCGGCTTGCGTAAGCAAGACCAAAACTTCCGCTCCTGCGTTTGTTTATTGCCTTTAAGAGGCAGGCGAAAGCTGCTTTTCCGGGGAATATGGATTGCGCGTCATTGAGTGCATTTTAAATGGACTTTCGGGGATGTGTTCTTGAGGTGTGGGGTGGAATTGCTCAAGAAGGCTGTCGAGGATTTTGGACGGCATATAAAGATAGAAAGGAACCTGTCGGGACATACGGTAGAGGCATATGTGACGGATCTGAGGCAGTTTCAGGAGTTTATTGCCCGCAGCGATAACGCGGCGGCGCAGAAAAAGGAGATTCCCGATGATCCGCTTTTGATTCGTTCGTTTCTCGTTTGGCTCTACCGTGTCAAGATGAGTAAAACGAGCGTATCGCGCAAAATAGCCTCATTACGTTCTTTTTACAGATATCTGCTGAAAGAAGGGAAGATTGGGCTCAATCCTGCGGAACTTGTGCAGCTTCCCCGCACAGAGAAGTATATACCGTCTGTCCTGTCTGTAGATGAGATACAGGCGCTCCTCGGCGTGCGATTCGGGGATGATGAAACGGGAAGCCGAAACAGGGCGATTATGGAGCTGTTTTATTCCACCGGGATACGGCTCAGCGAGCTTACCGGCATGAATATCGCCGATCTTCACTTTGAGGAAGGTTTGGTAAAGGTAAGGGGAAAAGGGAGGAAGGAGCGCATTGTTCCAGTGGGCTCTGCCGCGATAAATGCAGTACAGGATTATCTTATCAGGCGACATGCCAGTCAAGAGACGGAGGCGCCCTCTGAAGAAGAACCGCTCTTTCTGAATGCAAAAAAGAGGAGAATGAATCCACGGGACGTCGCGCGTGTGGTTGAGCAGGCTGTCAAGGAAAGCGGTATACAGAAGAGGGTTAGCCCCCATGTCCTGAGGCATTCCTTTGCGACCCACCTGTTGGATGCGGGCGCCGATCTTCGTTCGATACAGGAGATGCTTGGACATCGGAGCCTGTCAACGACGCAGAAATACACGTCGGTCAGCGTCAGTCGTTTAATGGAGATCTACGACAATGCGCACCCGCGGGCGAAAAAAGAGGTATAGATGATGCGTATTTACGGAACGACGATTTTGGCGGTGAGACATAGAGGCAAGGTTTGCGTTGCCGGTGATGGACAGGTTACACTCGACACGACGGTTATGAAGCACGGCGCCAGAAAGGTCCGTAGACTCTACCACGATCAGATTATTGTCGGTTTTGCCGGCGCGACGGCGGATGCGTTTACGCTTTTCGAGCGTTTCGACGAGAAACTGGAGCAGTACAAGGGAAATCTGGTCAGGGCGGCCGTTGAACTGACGAAAGACTGGCGTACGGACAGGGTTTTGAGGCATCTCGAAGCGTTGATGATTGCGGTGAGCCGTGATTCATTTTTGATCATTTCCGGAAACGGAGATGTTATCGAATCCGACGATAATGTGATGGCAATCGGGTCCGGGGGACCTTACGCGCTTGCCGCGGCGAGGGCAATGGTGCGCTATTCGGATCTGACCGCGGTCGAAATAGCCCGTGAAGCGGTCAAGATCGCCTCCGAGATATGCATATACACAAATAATCGTATCGTTACCGAAGAGATTGACATCGAAGAGAAGAAAGGCGACACCCCAAACAAAGGTAAGGAAAAGGAAGAAGATGACGCGAAACGACCTGACTCCAAGGGCAATCGTTGAAAGGCTCGACCAGTACATCATAGGACAGCAGGAGGCCAAGCGCGCGGTTGCAATTGCGCTCCGAAACCGCTGGCGGCGCCAGAATGTCCCGGAGGAGATGAAAGACGAAATCTCTCCGAAGAACATTATTATGATCGGGCCGACAGGGGTCGGCAAGACCGAGATTGCAAGACGGCTGGCAAAACTTGACAACTCCCCGTTTATCAAGGTCGAAGCCTCGAAATTCACCGAAGTCGGCTACGTCGGACGCGATGTTGAGTCGATCATCCGCGATTTGGTCGAACTGTCGATCGGCATGGTCAAGGAAGAAGAGCAGGAGAAGGTTCTTTCCAAGGCCTCTGACCTGGCCGAAGAGCATCTCCTCGACATTCTGCTTCCTAACAAACCGAGGGATACCGGGGTTGTTGATCTGCTCCCCGCCGACGGCAAGGCAGGTGAGGGTGAGCCGCAACCTCATGAAATTGATAATACCCGCGAGAAGCTGCGCCGGCTTCTTCGCGACGGGCATCTTGACGAACGCGTTGTTGAGATAGAGATAACCGAGGCCCGCAGCGGCCCGATGATCGAAATATTCTCCGCTTCCGGCATGGAAGATATGGGAATGAATATAAAGGACATGCTCGGGAGTATATTTCCGCCGAAGAAGAAGAAACAGAGGATGAAGATAAAAGAAGCCCTGCAGAAGCTAATCGAGGAAGAACAGCAGCGGCTGGTTGATATGGAAAAGGTGACCAGGACGGCGATCGAACGTGTCGAACAGTCCGGTATTGTTTTTCTTGATGAGATAGACAAGATTGTGGGAGATGACGGCTCCCATGGGCCTGATGTTTCGAGAGAGGGGGTGCAGCGCGATCTGCTGCCGATTGTGGAGGGATCGTCGGTGAATACACGTTACGGGATTGTGCATACCGACCATATTCTCTTTATCGCGGCGGGTGCTTTCAGCGCGTCAAAACCATCGGATTTGATCCCTGAGTTGCAGGGGCGGTTCCCGATACGCGTTGAGCTTGATTCTCTGGGGAAAGAAGAGTTTATCAGAATCCTGACGGAACCGCATAATGCGCTGGTCAAGCAGTACGTTGAGCTTATGGCTACCGAAGGCGTAAAACTTGTCGTCAAAGAAGATGCAATCGCCGCCATTGCCGAAACCGCGGCGCTTGTCAACGACCGCACGGAGAATATCGGGGCAAGGCGTCTTTATACGATCATGGAAAGTCTTTTGGACAAGATCTCCTTTGAAGCGCCGGAGATGGCCGGGCAGGAAGTCGTTATCGATGCCGATTATGTCGGCCAGCAGCTTGACGAAATTGTCGAGGATGAAGACCTGAGCCGCTATATTCTGTAAACAGCTAATCCTTTGCTTGCTAAAAGAGATCAATCTGTTGTAATCAAGAAGAGCTTATTAGAACCGTTCGCAAAAATGGTGAGACCTTTGAAAAATGCTGCCTGAAGCGCGATTTTAAAGATTTTTCGGGGTACCCCGCCGTCGCAGCAAGACTCTAAAGGCGTTAAAAACGCGAACGATCCCAGAGCGTTTAGCCTGTAGAGTCGACGCGAGACGCCGCGGGGTCGAAAAAGATTTATGAGCGCGAAAGGCGGCGTTTTGCAAAGGTCTCATGGTTTCATTCGCGCTTGGGGAAGTTTTTTTACCCGGAAAAACCTTCAAATCGCGCTTCCTGAAACCGACCTTTGGGGTTTGTCAAGCCATTTTGGGGGAATTTGAGCTGGTGGAAAGATGTTTCCAGAATAGAACCGGAGTCCTGCTATGGATGAGATGAATGAATTTGTGGAGAAGGCGAGCGTTCTGGTCGAGGCGCTTCCCTATATGCGGCGGTTTTTCAACAGGACGATCGTGATAAAATATGGCGGACATGCGATGGTGGACGAGGATTTGAAGGAAAACTTCACCCGTGATGTGCTGTTGATGAAGTATATCGGCATCAACCCTGTCGTTGTTCACGGAGGAGGTCCGCAAATAGGGAACGTTTTGAAAAAGCTCGGAAAGGAATCCCGGTTTGTTCAGGGCATGCGGGTTACCGACGAAGAGACGATGGATATTGTTGAGATGGTTCTCGTCGGCAAGGTCAACAAGGAGATAGTCGGCTTAATCAATCGTCACGGGGGCAAGGCGGTGGGCCTGAGTGGAAAGGACGCCAATATGATCCGCGCCGAGAAGTATTATCTGAGCGACGAGAAGGCCAAGGACACACCTCCGGAGATCATAGATATCGGTCTTGTCGGAAAGGTCAAGGAGGTAAACACGTCCGTCATCAACACGCTGATTGCCGACGGGGCGATTCCGGTTATAGCGCCGACCGGCGTCGGAGACAATGGCGAAACCTACAATATCAATGCTGACCTTGTTGCCGGAGCAATTGCCGCGGCGCTTTTTGCTGAAAAACTGATTCTGCTGACGGACGTTCAGGGGGTTCTTAACGGCCAAAAGGAATTGATCCACACGATGGACGATCGGATGGCCGATCGGATGATAGAAGACGGGACCATTTCCGGCGGGATGTATCCGAAGATCAAATGCTGTCTCAAGGCGCTTCGCTCAGGGGTGCACAAAACGCACATTCTCGATGGCCGTGTTAAACACGCTATCCTGCTGGAGATGTTTACGGATCGGGGGATCGGCACCGAGATCGTGCTTTGAAAAGGCCGCCTTCGGGCTCTGATCGGAAGCATTTTTTATAAAAAATCGAGTTTGGGGAGGTTTTTGGGGTTCAATGGATAAAATGGAGATGACGAAACAAGAATGGCTGGAGATGTCGGGCAAATATATTATGCCGACATACAAGCGCTTCCCGATTATTGTGACGCGCGGGCTGGGCGTTCATGTCTGGGACAGCGAGGGCCGATCCTATCTGGATCTGGTCGGAGGAATCGCCGTGTGCGCGCTTGGTCACTGCCATCCCGGGGTTGTCGAGGCCATCCGGGAACAGGCCGGGCGTCTTGTGCACATTTCCAATCTATATCATATAGCGCCGCAGATACAGCTTGCGGAGCTTCTTGTTGAAAACTCCCCGCTGGACAGGGTTTTTTTCTGCAACAGCGGCGCGGAGGCGAATGAGGCGGCAATCAAACTGGCGAGGAAATACGCGTCCGAACATTTGGGAGGGAAATACGAGATCATCACGATGGAAAACTCGTTTCACGGCAGGACTCTCGCAACGGTTACTGCGACGGGCCAGGAACGTCTTCATGTCGGCTTCAGCCCGCTTCCGGAAGGTTTCAGTTACGTTCCTTATAATGATCTGGGTGCACTCGAGGCCGCAATTAATGAGAGGACATGCGGAATCCTTGTTGAACCTATACAGGGAGAGGGGGGCGTCGTCGTTCCCGATCCCGGCTATCTTCGGGGAATCAGGAAAATCTGCGATGAGCGGGGTTTGCTGATGATAGTCGACGAGATCCAGACCGGTATCGGAAGGACGGGGAAACTCTTTGCGTTTCAACACGAAGATATCATTCCCGATATGATCACGCTGGCCAAGGCCCTGGGAAACGGTTTTCCGATCGGTGCATTGCTCGCTAAAGAGAACATAGCCGCCTCTTTTGCCGCGGGGAGCCACGGTTCAACCTTCGGCGGGAATCCCCTGGCCTGCGCGGCCGCGTTTGCGTCGCTGCAGACGATTTTAGATGAGGGGATCATAGACAACAGCAGCGAAACAGGGGCCTATTTTTTGGCGAGGCTGCGTGATTTGCAGAAGAAATATTCGGTCATTGTTGAGGTGCGCGGAAGGGGGCTCATGATAGGGGTCGTTCTGAGCGTTCCGTGTGCCGACATCGTCCTAAAATCGATGGAGAGGGGGCTTCTTATAAACTGTACCAATGAAAATGTCCTCCGTTTTGTACCGCCGCTGATCCTTGCAAGAGATGATGTCGATAAGGCCATGACAATTCTCGACGGGGTGCTGGGGGAAACATGAAGGCAAAACTTCCCGAAAAGCACCTGGTGAGCGGCTACGAATTGAGGCGCGGTGATTATGACCTGCTTTTTGCCGAAACCGCGCGTCTCAAGAAACTGCTCCGCGACGGCAAGGCGTATAAACCCCTCAGGCAGAAGACCCTGGGGATGATTTTCGACAAGCATTCAACGCGCACCAGGGTATCGTTCGAGGTGGGGATGTATCAACTCGGAGGGCAGGCCCTTTTTTTAAGCGGTCGCGATACCCAGATAGGACGCGGAGAAACGATTGCTGATACTGCGAGAATCATGTCGCGTTACGTTGACGGCGTGATGATCCGAACCTATTCGCAGCAGTCGGTCGAGGAATTCGCCCGCTTTTCGACAGTTCCGGTCATCAATGCATTGACCGACCTTCTTCATCCCTGTCAGATACTGAGCGATTTGTTTACGATCACCGAAAAACTGGGGGTTTATGAGGGGCTCAAGATCGCCTATGTGGGTGACGGAAACAACGTCGCGAATTCGTGGATTATAGCTGCGTCGCATCTCCCTTTTCATCTTGACCTGGCCTGTCCGGAAGGGTATGATCCGGATCAGACCATTCTGGCCAAAGCAAGGCAGGAAGCTCCGGTTGGGATCGAGATTCACAGGGATCCACTGAAAGCCGTCAGGGATGCCGACGTCGTTTACACCGACGTCTGGGTGAGCATGGGTCAGGAAGAAGAACGAGAAGTGAAGATGAAAAGGTTTCGCGGTTACCAGGTCAATCGGAAGCTCATTAAAGAGGCGAAAAAAACCGCTATCGTGATGCATTGCCTTCCGGCCCACCGGGGGGAGGAGATCACCGCGGAGATTATAGACGGGCCCCGTTCCGTTGTGTTCGATCAGGCGGAGAACCGTCTGCACGCGCAAAAGGCACTTTTGGAACTATTGCTGGGGTGAGTTCGTCAGCACTGAATTTATTGATTTTTCTTAGGTACCCCGCCGTGAAGCCCAAGGCTCTAAAGGCGTTAAGAACGTAAGGGTTCCCAGAGCGTTTAGCCTTTAGAGCCAAGTTCAGACACGCCGCGGGGTCGAAAAAGATTTATGAGCATGAAAGGCGGCGTTTTTTTAAAGGTCTCTCGGTTTCAAACGTTTTGTAAAGGAGGGGTTGTTTTTTGGATAGGATAAGAAAGGTTGTCCTTGCGTACTCCGGAGGGCTTGATACATCCGTTATCCTTAGATGGCTTATTGAGACATATCAATGCGAAGTCATCTGTTTCTGTGCGGATATCGGTCAGAAGGAGGAGCTGACGGGATTGAAGGCAAAGGCCCTCCAAACGGGCGCATCCGGTGTGTACATTGAGGACCTAAGAGAAGAATTTGTAAGAGATTATGTGTTTTCCGCGCTGAAGGCGAATGCGATCTACGAGGGCAGCTATTTGCTCGGCACGTCGCTTGCCAGGCCGCTGATAGCGAAAAAACAGCTTGAAATAGCCCAAAGGGAGAATGCCGATGCGGTATGTCACGGGGCTACCGGCAAGGGAAACGACCAGGTCCGTTTTGAGCTCACATTTCTTGCGCTGAATCCCGAGATAAAAATCATCTCAGCCTGGAGAGACGAAAACTGGCATTTCCATTCCCGTTCGGAAATGCTCGAATATGCCGAAAAAAACGGGATCCCGTTGCCTTTGTCCAAGGAAAAGCCGTATAGCAGTGACCGCAATC
Source organism: Syntrophus aciditrophicus (assembly GCA_020722315.1). GTDB lineage: Bacteria > Desulfobacterota > Syntrophia > Syntrophales > UBA5619 > DYLD01. Next base: position 7,028 of record DYLD01000041.1, on the reverse strand, counting down.
TTCTGCATATCTCCCACGAGGGGGGCATTCTTGAGGATCCATGGGCCGAACCGGAGGAAGACATGTTTGTCCTGACCTGTTCCCCGGAAAAGGCGCCGGATAAACCAACCTATCTGGAGATCGGTTTTGAAAAGGGGGTGCCTGTTTCGGTTGACGGTGTCACGATGAAACCTGCCGAACTTCTGGATCATCTTAATCGCCTGGCCGGGCAAAACGGAATAGGCCGCGTCGATATCGTCGAGAACCGCTTCGTCGGCATGAAATCAAGGGGGGTTTATGAAACCCCCGGCGGGACGGTTCTGTGGATGGCACACCGTGCCGTCGAGTCGATCACAATGGATCGCGAAGTCATGTTGATGCGTGATTCGTTGATTCCTAAATATGCCCAGCTCGTTTATAACGGCTTCTGGTTTTCCCCCGAAATGGCTGTTCTGCAACGTTTCATCGACGAAACGCAGCAGAACATAACCGGTACGGTCCGCCTCAAGCTCTATAAGGGAAACTGCATCGTCGTCGGCAGAAAATCGCCGTTTTCCCTTTATCATGAGAATTTCGCGACCTTTGAAAAGGATCAGGTTTACAACCAGAAAGATGCAACAGGTTTTATACGCCTGAACGCCCTTCGCCTGAGAATCGCAGGTATGAAAAGAGGATCGTGATATATGGCGGATCGTCAGAAAAAGCTTTGGGGCGGGCGCTTCCACCAACAGACCGATCTTCTCGTAGAAGGTTTCACGTCATCACTCGATTTTGATCGCCGTCTTTACAAATACGATATTGAGGGGAGCATCGCCCATGCGCGGATGCTTGCGAAGCAAAAGATCATTAAAAAGGTCGAGGAAAGGGCAATTATTGCCGGCCTGAAGGCTATAGAAGCCGAGATAGAAGAGGGGAAATTTGTATTTTCCCCGGGCGATGAGGATATCCATATGGCGATCGAGAAGGCGCTCACCGAGCGCATCGGAGAAGCCGGCAGAAAACTCCATACCGCCAGAAGCAGAAATGACCAGATCTCGCTGGACATGCGCCTTTACACAAGGGCGGAAATAGACCGCATTATAGAGCTTGTCCGTAAACTCAAGGCCGCCTTGCTCGGACGCGCGAAAAAGGAACTCGGTGTTGTCATGCCCGGTTACACCCACCTGCAGAAGGCACAGCCTGTTTTGCTTTCCCATTGGCTGCTTGCATTTTGGGAAATGTTCGATCGGGATGAACAGAGGCTCGAGGATGCGTACAAAAGGGTGAATGTTATGCCGTTGGGTGCGGCCGCGTTGGCGGGAACGGGCCTCCCGATAGACCGATGGTATGTTGCCGGTCTTCTTCATTTTCCGCGCCTTGCCGAAAACAGCATGGATGCGGTATCCGACAGGGATTTTGTCGCGGAATTCCTTTTTGTTCTTTCTGTTTTGATGATGCACCTGAGCCGCTTTTGTGAGGACTTGATCATCTTTTCGACCGATGAGTTCGGCTACGTCGAGATAGCCGATTCGTTTACAACCGGAAGCAGCATCATGCCTCAAAAGAAGAATCCGGATGTCGCCGAACTGATCAGAGCCAAAACCGGCCGTGTCTATGGCGACCTTTTGAGTCTGCTTACGATTCTTAAGGGGCTGCCGATGACGTACAACCGAGACCTCCAGGAGGACAAAGAACCGCTGTTCGATGCGGTTGATACCGTGGCCTCTTCGCTTGTCGTGTTCACGGCAATGCTGGAAAAGATATCCTTCAAAACCGAACGTATGGCATCCGGCGCCGCAAGCGGGTTTTCAACGGCGACGGATATTGCCGAATACCTGGTACGCAAAGGGGTTCCGTTTCGGGAATCCCATGGAATTGTCGGCAGGATAGTGGCGTTTTGCATAAAAGAGAAGAAATCCTTTACAGACCTGACATTGGAAGACTTCTTAAAATTCTACAACGGGTTTGACGACGGCGTTTTTCAGGTTTTGACAGTGGAGCAATCCGTTCAGGCCCGCACCCAAATAGGCGGCACGGCAGAAGAGGCTGTCCGTCGCCGGATCAAGGAGATAGAAGGCCGATGAAAGGATTTTTCGTTATAAAGGTCGTGTCTCGTATTGTGGTGATCCTTTTTTTGATGCCTTTTTTGTTTTCCGGCTGCGGCAAAAAGGCCAACCCGGTGCCTCCCCGAGCCATTTCCTATCTCTTGCTTGAAACGTCCAACAACACGACGCAGCACCCTTTGTCGCAACGAATCCAAACCCCGGGTGCATGCGCTCATACGTGGCTTTTGCCTGCAAGTGCTACCTTCGACATGGCATCCGGGAAATCTTTCGCTCGCGCCCCTGATGTAACCAATTTCATCGTTGTGCTGAAGAATCACAAGAAGTCGGGATGAATTATTTTAACTATAAGAACGATGAACTCTATTGCGAGGAGGTTCCCGTAGAAAAGATCGCACAGGAAGTAGGGACCCCTTTTTATCTGTACAGCAACCGGACGCTGACGCGCCATTTTGATGTTTTTTCCGGTGCCTTTGCCGCGGTTCCCCATCTAATTTGTTTCGCCGTGAAGGCCAATTCAAATATCTCGATCCTTAAGATTTATGCGAAGCGGGGCGGCGGGGCGGACATCGTTTCCGGAGGTGAGCTTTATCGGGCGCTTAAGGCGGGTATCGATCCATCGCGGATTGTTTACTCGGGTGTCGGTAAACGCGACGATGAGATAGACTTTGCGCTAAAAACGGGCATTTTGCTGTTTAACATCGAATCCCTCCAGGAACTTGAGGTCATCAATGAACGTGCCGGCAGGCTCGGCTTGAAGGCGGGCATAGGTATCCGCATCAATCCGGACATAAACCCAAAGACCCACCCGCACATCTCGACCGGTTTGAAGGAGAACAAATTCGGGATCGATGTGGCCAGTTCCGTTCGCGCCTACCGGTACGCGCAAGAGATGAAACACATCGATATCAAAGGATTAAGCTGTCATATCGGCTCGCAGATTACAGAAATATCGCCGTTCAGGGAAGCCGTGCAAAAGCTCAGCGAGATTGTCGGACTTCTCAAGAGAGACGGTATTGAGATCAGATACCTTGATTTCGGAGGCGGCCTGGGTATCCCGTATGACGATGAAGAACCTCCTCCTCCGTCCGAATACGCTGAAGCGATTATCGGCGCGGCGGGCGATATCGCCTGCACGTTTATTTTCGAGCCCGGTAGGGTGCTTGCAGGCAACGGGGGGATCCTTGTTACCAGGGTTCTTTATACAAAGAAGAATCAGGGGAAAAATTTCCTGGTTGTTGATGCGGGAATGAATGACCTGCTTCGTCCGAGTCTTTATGGTGCCTTCCACAGGTTTCAACCGGTGAGGTTAACCCCGAAGGAAGAAATCACCGCCGACGTTGTCGGTCCGATATGCGAATCGGGTGATTTCTTCGCAAGGGGGCGTCGCATGCCCTCCCTTGCAAGGGGCGATCTTCTGGCCGTTATGAGCGCCGGCGCTTATGGATTCAGTATGTCTTCCAATTACAATTCGCGTCCGCGAATACCGGAAGTCCTTGTTTGCGATGAGAGCTGGCATCTGATAAGAGAGAGAGAAAGTTATGAGGACCTTGTCAGGGGGGAAAGTATTCCCGGTTGTCTCGAAAAAGTTTGATCGGAGTGAAGAAAAAACGTCAAGGAGGGGTTATGTTTAAAGGAGCGATTGTTGCAATTGTAACGCCGTTTAAAAAAGGGAAGGTGGATGAGAAGGCTCTCCGCAGGCTCGTTGAGGATCAGATTGCAGGAGGGACAAAGGCCATTTCGCCCTGTGGAACAACCGGAGAGGCTTCAACCCTCAGTCATGAAGAACACGACCGCGTTATAGAAGTCGTTATAGATCAGGTAAAAAAGCGTGTCCCCGTTATCGCCGGTACCGGATCGAACAGCACTGCGGAGGCGATCCGTTTGACAAAGCATGCGTGGAAGGCGGGCGCCGATGCGGCGCTGATTGTCTGCCCCTACTATAATCGTCCGACGCAGGAGGGTTTGTATCTGCACTATAAGGCCATTGCCGAAGAGGTGCCGATTCCGATCATCGTTTATAACATCCAGGGCAGGACAGGGGTAAATATGTTACCGGAAACGCTGGCCCGTCTGGCAGAGCTACGCAACGTCGTAGGGGTCAAGGAGGCCTCCGGATCGATTAAGCAGATGAGCGATATCATCCGGATTTGCGGGCCCAATTTTGATGTTCTTTCCGGTGATGACGGCTTTACGCTTCCGTTGCTTTCGATAGGTGGAAAGGGTGTTGTTTCGGTCATTTCCAATGTTGCACCCGCCGATATGGCCCTGATGGTGGATGCGTTTCTGGCGGGCGATTTGAAGAAGGCCCAGGATTTACACCATAAAATGAGCCCGCTGATCGATGCCCTTTTCATCGAAACGAATCCGGTTCCGGTAAAGGCGGCGCTCGCGATGATGGGAAAGATTCAATACGAACTGCGGCTGCCCCTTTGCAAGCTGACGGAGAAAAGTGAAGCCGTTTTGCGTAACGCGATGAAGAACTACGGCCTGCTGAAATAGCGGCTCGCAAAAGAGGGTTTATCAGAAACAATTAAGGATTTTTTATCATTGAGGAAGGGGAAGAAATGATAAAGGCGATTGTCACAGGTGCCGGCGGGCGGATGGGAGGCAGGATAATCAGTATAATCTCGCAGACAAGCGGCATCGAAGTCGTGGGCGCCGTCGAAAAGAAAGGGCATGCCGCGGTCGGCCGGGATGTTGGGGAAATGCTGGGATTGGGGAAAAATGGGGTCGTCGTCGAGGAATCGCTGTCCGCATGCATTCCAAAGGGCGATGTCGTCATCGATTTTTCGTTTCATGAGGCCTCCGTTGAGCATCTCATGATCGCCGCCGCGGCGAGAAAGGCTATTGTGATCGGGACGACCGGATTTACCCCGGAAGAGAGCGCAAGAATCAATGAGCTTGCCCCAAAGACCAGGTGTGTTCTTACCCCGAACATGAGCGTCGGCGTGAATGTGATGTTCAAGGTTCTCTCCGATGTCGCGAAGATACTCGGAAACGATTATGATATCGAAATCATCGAGGCGCACCATAACCAGAAAAAGGATGCCCCGAGCGGAACGGCCGTTAAGATGGCCCAACTGATAGCCCAGAGCCTGGGCCGGAATCTCGATCAAGACGCGGTCTATTGCCGCAAGGGCATGATAGGGGAACGCACGAAAAAAGAGATAGGCATTCAGACCGTCAGGGCAGGGGATATCGTCGGTGAGCATACGGTTATCTTCGGCGGTTTGGGGGAGAGACTCGAATTTATTCACAGGGCTCACAGCCGGGACAATTTTGCCCGCGGCGCGATCAGGGCGGCGCTCTGGATTGTCGGGCAGCCCGATGGCCTTTACGACATGCAGGATGTTCTTGGCTTAAAAGGGGTCGGTTAGTTGTTGAAGGATGTCGGCACTTTCGATTCCCCTGCCGAGGGTTTGTCCGGAGCGATCGCGTATATCGGGATCGGGGCAAACATTGGATCGCCGAGGGCGCAATGCGAAGAAGCACTGCGAAGGATCAACGAAACGAAAGGAATAAAGGTTTTGCGAACCTCTTCCTTCTACCGTACAGAGCCCATCGGCGTAACTGATCAGGGTTGGTTTATCAATGCCGTTTGCGAGGTGAAGACAACTGTGTCCCCCCGGCGGTTGTTAAGCAGATTGAAAGAAATTGAAGGCCTGATGGGACGTACTGAAGGGCCGCGCTGGGGTCCGAGACTCATCGATCTGGATATTCTTTTGTACGGGCAGATCATTATCGATGAGGAGGGGTTGAAAATTCCCCATCCCGAGTTGCACAAGAGGCGTTTTGTTCTGGAGCCGCTTTGTGAGATTGCATCATATGTAATTCATCCCGTTTATAATATCTCCGCCCGCGGCCTTCTGTCGCGTCTTTCGGAAGAGGGCGGCGAGGTTGTGAAGCTTTTATGAGGGACGAATGACGGTCAAGTTCGTAATTCTTTTGCTCGTGTTTTATCTTTTGTTCAGGTTTTTTAAAAAAGCTCCACCTAAACTCGGTGGAAAGCAAAATCGCGGAAGTGTTCAAACGTCTGCAAAAGGCGAGGAACTCGTTGAAGATCCCCTCTGCCATACATATGTTCCTATCAGTAACGCCCTCAAATGGGAGGTGGACGGAAAAACCCTGTATTTTTGTTCCCGGCAATGCCTGGAAAAGTACAAAAGCGCCCATGAAAAAACCTGATTTATCCTTGTGTTGAATACGAGAGAGATGAAAACGATTCTGTCGATTGACAATATCAAGGAATCTTTCGATAAACTTCCGATTCCTGAGGGGAAAAGAAATATTTTAAATCTTCCCAATCTCATCAGCATGATACGCATTGCGGTGATTCCGGTTCTGTTTGTTCTTCTTTTTTCGCCCGGACCTGCGGTCAGCCTCGTCATTGCGGGGTTTTTTATCGTTGCGTCGCTTACCGATCTGCTTGACGGTTATATCGCCCGGCGGTTTCAGATCGTAACTACAATGGGGAAATTCCTTGATCCTATCGCAGACAAGTTGATTGTTAATACCGCGATGATTCTTATGATCCCGGTGGGTCGGATCCCTGCTTGGGTTGTAGCAGTGATGATTATCCGTGATTTTGCGGTGGATGGGATGCGCAGCGTTGCGTCTTCGGAAGGTTTTGTTATTTCGGCGAGTGAACACGGAAAACGCAAGACCCTCTGCCAGATCTTTGCGATTTCCGCATTGATCATTCATTATCCGTTATTCGGGGCCGATGCTCATATCGTCGGCATCGTTGTCCTTTATGTTGCACTTGTTCTTTCCGTGATCTCCGGGATTGACTATTTCCTGAAGTTCTACGGCCTGCTTTTTAAAAATGGCGGCCCGCCATGAAATCGGCCGCCGAAAGGCGCTTCTGGTAACAGAGGGCGAGACCTTTGCAAAACGGCGCCTTCGCACTCATAAACATTTTTCGACCCCGCAACGTCTCGCGGCAGCTGCAAAGGCTAAACGCTCTCTTAAGTTTAGCGTTCTTAACGCCTTTGCAGCCTTGCT
>DYLD01000226.1 GCA_020722315.1 Syntrophus aciditrophicus | reverse complement strand
GGGCAGAACGGCCTGCCGGCCGAGTGGTCTCTTTCCGGTTACCTCGGGAAATGGGAGAGCCAGGGACACAGCGGAGAAAAGTGCATAAGCGTGGAAGGGGACGGGCAGAATATGAATTTCTGGAGGTACAACGATGCAGTCCTGGAGCCGGATAAAATCTACAAGGTGTCCTTCTGGGCAAAATCCGAGCATGCAAGCGGGGGATGTGCGATAAGCGGTCCTGGTATGGCAAACCGCGACTACTCTCCTGGCCAGAGCTGGGCACAGTACGGGTATGTGTTCAGGATGCCTTCCGAGATAAGGGACGCGAGCTTCAGATTCGGGCAGTGGCACGTGAAGGGAAAGTTATTCTTTGACGACATAGCGCTGAAGGAAGTCCATCCAATCCACTCCCGTAAGGGAGACATAGAATTAGGCGAGGGAGAGAAGATTCAGGGTAATACCTACTCTGTCTCCCACAACCTTACCGGGGAAGGCTCAAACTACTGCAGGTGCCTTTTTAAGCATACTTCCGGGTTCAATACCAACCGCTGGGTTATACACGAAGGCGCTTACATAATCTACAGGCACAATGTAGGGAACATCCCACAGAAAAACGCCTCCGTAAAAATAAACATCAATTATTATGTGGCGGGGAAATGTCTTATAGAGGTTTCTAATGACGGGAGGAACTTTGAGAAGGTCGGAGATTACGGAGAACTCGGCCCAAAGGAGTTTACAATCCCGGAAAAGTTCTTTCCTGCAAAGGAAATCTATGTCAGGCTGAGCGGAACCGATCCCGGATGCTATTTCCAGATAGGTAATTACATCTACAAGGCAGAACTTTCAAAAGAAGTGGGTGATTTTATAGGAGACACGCAGTTTGTGGAGATCGTCACTGCGGATAAAGATTTAAAAGTGGAAATTCATTCTTTCGGAAGCGGGGACGCCGCAAAATTTTCTGTGACGAACAGTTCCGGAAAGGAGATGAGGCTCCTGGCAAGACTTGAGATAGGCGGAAAGGAATTTTCAAAGTCTCTCAATATAAGGAAAGGAGAAACCCTTAAGGTCGAAATCCCATACGAGATTGAACCGCAGGAGCCGGGCGAGGTTCCGGTTATGCTTTCAATCGTTGAGGACAACACTGGCAGGGTCCTTCACCGCTCCCGGTTCGGGATACGGATATCCTCCATAAACCTTACAAATTACGGGTACAGGATTAAAGCAGCTTCAGTGAAGAAGGGCAACCTCTACAATAAGCTGGGGCTGTGGTGGTGTGAGGGAACATACAAGGTAAGCAGGACCAGGCCCCTGCCGAAGGAAACCCGCTCCGCAATTTCAATTTCTGCGGCGAAGAACGAATATGAGCCATTCCAGCTGGTCCTGCGGCCCAAAAAAGACCTTGAATCCGTAACTGTCCGGGTGAATGGGCTGGAAAGGAAAGAAGGCGGAAAGATTCCGGAAGAAAACATTGCGATAGACCTCGTTGGATATGTGAACGTCCAGTTTCCAACGGACGATACGAGTATTCCGGGATCATGGCCTGACCCTCTGCCGCACTACAGGGGCGCGTTCCCCGTTAAAGCAAACACGAACCAGCCAATCTGGTTTACTGTATATGTTCCCCCCGATGTCCCGGCAGGAGATTATACCGGGGTAATTACAATCAGCGCTGGCAAGGAGACCGCAAAGGTACCGCTTAAACTGCGGGTCTGGAATTTTGCCCTGCCCAGGGAAACGCACCTGCGCTCGGGTTTCGGGCTCTCTCGGACCAACTACATATACAGGTATCACAATCTGCGCAGCAACAGGGAACTGAAAGAAGTGTTAGAGCTCTATTACCGGAACTTCGCGGCACACAGGCTCTGCCCGTATACCCCGATGCGCCCGCCCATAATTAAATTTGTCAAGGATGCCGAGACAGGGAAGGTCGTAGATGTAAGCCTTGATTTTACGGATTTTGACATGGACTGCAGGCATTTCCTGGACGAACTCGGGTTCAACGCCTTTCGCCTGCGCATTGAGGGGCTAGGCTGGGGGTCTGGCTGGGGCACTCGCCATCCCGGAGAGTTCGCAGGTTACAAGCAGGGGACTCCTGAATATGACGCGATCTGGGGAAAATACATCAAAACGGTCCAGGACCACCTTGAGGAAAAGGGGTGGCTGGAGAAGGCATACATCTACTGGTTTGACGAGCCCGAGGTCAAGGATTACCCGTTTGTGATTGAGAGGATGGAATACATAAAGAGGTTTGCGCCGAAACTCAAGAGGATGCTCACGGAACAGCCCGAGCCGGAGCTATACGGGCATGTGGACTTATGGTGTCTCAGTGTGAGATTTTATAACTACGAAAGGTGCCACGAGCGACAGAGGGCAGGGAATGAGGTCTGGTGGTACCTATCCACGGGAACCAGGGCTCCGTACCTCGGTCTCTTCATAGATCATCCTGCGATAGACCTGCGGGTGTGGTCCTGGATGTCCTGGCAGTACGATGTTCAGGGGCTTTTGGTATGGGGGACGGCCTATTGGAACAGCCCGGCCGCGTATCCGCCGCCAAAGATTCAGAACCCCTGGAAGGACCCGATGAGTTACCATTGGAGTGGGGGCAGCTACTTCGGTAACGGGGACGGAAGGTTCTTCTATCCGCCGAACCAGGATGTGGCGAACGATAAAACGAGTTATGTTGAAGGACCCGTAAATTCCATCCGCTGGGAGATGCTGCGCGAGGGCATAGAAGATTACGAATATTTCTGGCTCCTGCGCGACAGGATTGAAAAATTGAAGTTATCAGGAATAGGCAAAGAGGTCTGGCAGGAGGCTGAAAAATTGCTGGATGTTCCCAAGGAAATTTTTTCCGACCTGACAAATTACACAAAAAACCCGCAGGCACTTTACCGCCACCGTGAAAAAATTGCCAAACA
>DYLD01000225.1 GCA_020722315.1 Syntrophus aciditrophicus | reverse complement strand
TCCTCCCCTTTTAGAGCAACAGCGCATCGTCGAGATACTCGATCAGGCTGATGCGTTACGCAAGAAACGTGCTGAGGCTGATGCCAAAGCTGCCCGCATTCTGCCCGCTCTTTTTTATGAGATGTTTGGCGATCCGGCTACGAATCCCAAAGGGTGGCCGATTGCGCCCATCAGCGAAATGGTTGTTCCTATCAACCGAAGAGACCCTTCGAGCCAACCCGACGAGCCTTTCGTCTACATAGACATCGCGGGCGTGAATGGTCAATTGGGAATCATTGCCGACGCCAGGGAATTGAGGGGCGCAGAAGCTCCCAGCAGGGCACGGCAGATAATCAGAACAAACGACGTGATCATTTCGACCGTCCGCCCATATCTTCGCGCAACGGCCCTCGTCCCTTCTCAATATGACAACCAGATATGTAGCACCGGATTCTGCGTCTTGAGAACGAAGGCAGGGATAGGATTTGGATTCTTGTATGCCCTTTCCCGCTTGCAGTGGTTCACAGATCAGCTTAGCGCACGCGCCCGTGGAGCTTCTTATCCAGCCGTGACAGATGCGGACATTTCCAACTTGCGCGTTCCATGCCAAAATGACCGAGATGCACTCAAGAGGTTTGACCATCAGGTGCTTGATGTCCTTGCACTGCAGGACAAGCGACGAAGTGTAGAAGCAGGAATTGAGAATTTATTTGAGACCCTTCTTCACCGTGCCTTTACCGGCGACCTTACGGTCAAATGGCGCATGGCGCATATGAAGGAACTCCTGCAAGAGATGGAACAGCAGGCAAAAGCCTCGGGAATAAAAGGACCATGAGAATTGCAAAAGTTCATATCGAAAATTACCGCTCGCTCAAAGACTTTACTCTTGAGCCGGGGCCCCTCTGTGTGCTCATCGGTGAAAACAATGCAGGAAAGTCGAATGTTTTGCGGGCGCTCAACCTGGCGCTCGGTGATACATGGCCCTCCGAAAGGAGCTTTTCGGAGGAAGATTTCTATAATCAGAATACCAGTCAGGACATTCTGATTCAGGTCTTTTTCGATGAAAAGATAGAGGATTGGCGGAATAACCATAAAGCGGACATCAAAGGCATTCAACTTCGTTGCAAGGCTTACAAGCGTGCGGTCAAAGGCAAACCTGCCGGGACGCTAAAAGTGGATTTCACCTGCATCAATGAAAATGGAGAGGAGACCACACATCCGGAAGAACCGCTACAGAAGGGGCAGCAATACAAAGGGCGGTGGGTGCCCGTAAGGGTGTCCGGCGAATTGCGGGAAAGGCTGCCTTTCATCTATGTCGAAGTGCTTAGAGACTATAATCGCCAGACTCCGGGAAACCGCTGGTCTGTCCTCAGACGGCTTTTCAACGAAGTGAATACAGAGTTTCTCAACGACAAAAAGGAAGTCGAAGTCCAAAGGCCTGACGGTTCAACAGTGAAAATGACCCGCAAGGATGCCTTTGCCCAGGCCGTCCATGACGCATATAAGTACTTACGAACCAACACTTTTGAAGAAATTGAGCAACGGCTTGCCCAAAACGCAATGGAGCATATGGGTCTGGCTGAGGGAGAGGGTAAGATCGAACTCCACTTTGAGAGCCATGACGCGACCAATGCCTACAAATCTCTTCAGTTATATGTCCAACAGATGGGGATTGAAAGCCCAGCGGGTGAGGTGGGTGCTGGACTGCAAAGTGCTATCGTGGTGGCCATTTTCCGAACCTATGAGGAGATGAAGAAAGATGGCGCTATCTTCGCCATCGAGGAACCCGAAGTCTTCTTGCATCCTCAAAAAGCTCGCTACTTCCAGACAGTTCTCGAAGGCCTTTCGCAAGCGGGAAATCAGGTTTTTCTCACTACCCACTCCCCCATCTTCGTTCAGGTCCACAAACCCGAGTCTGTTGCGGTTATCCAGCGCTCCGCTGAGCAAGGGACAGCAGCGTGCCAGGCACAGGCATGCGATCTGACAGATTCAGATCGGCAAGCCCTTCGGCTCCTTACGGAATTCGATGCAGAGCGAAAGGAACTTTTTTTTGCCAAGGCCGTCCTGCTGGTCGAGGGCGCTACAGAAAAGATTGCCTTGCCTCTAGCATTCAAAGCAATGGGATACGACATCAATCGATTGGATATTTCTGTAGTAGAGGTGGGAGGAAAAACCAAGTTCCCGCTTTTTGTCCGTGTGCTTAAAGCCTTGCATATTCCGTACACCGTCCTAGCAGATTACGACATCAAAACAATTGATGTGACCATGCAGGAAAGCGTGAGAAAAAAGATAAATGAGAAAAACACAAAGCATGAGCGTTGGAACGATGACATCAAAAAGGTATGTGAAACCGATGCTCTATTTTGGATGAAGCCAAACTTTGAAGCGGAGCTTTGTTTGCCTAAGGAGGAAAGCGAAAAAATCGACAGGGCGATGGAAATGTTCTCCAAGGTGACGAAAAGCGAGATCTCCCAATCATTGATTGAACCTATTGAATTTCTGGTGAGGAAGTTAGGCGTTCGTGAAAGAGGTGATTCATGACCAACCTTCCCGCCAACCCTCCCCGCTCCGAACTTCTCATCTACCAGACCGAGGACGGCCGCACGCGCATCCAGGTACGGCTGGAAGGTGAAACGGTCTGGTTGACCCAGGCGGACATGGCCCAGCTTTTTCAAACGACGCCGCAGAATATAACCCTTCACCTTAAAAACATCTTTCAGGAAGGGGAGTTGGACGAGGCGGCAACTTGTAAGGATTTCTTACAGGTTCAAACCGAAGGGGAAAGGCAGGTCCAGCGCGCCCGCAAGTATTACAATTTAGATGCGATCATTTCCGTTGGCTACAGGATTAAAAGCCACGTGGCTACCCGCTTCCGGCAGTGGGCCACCCAGCGGCTGCGGGAGTATATCATCAAAGGCTTTACCCTGG
>DYLD01000040.1 GCA_020722315.1 Syntrophus aciditrophicus | reverse complement strand
GGATTCAAGAGGACAAAAGTGTGCGGATTTTAAGAAAAAGGATTTTATTGACGCATAAAACAATAAAAGGATATGGATATCTCGTTGAGACAGCTTTGCGAAAAATTGTCCAAGATGATCTCATTCACGCCCGGGAGGCTTTTTCGACCGAAAACACCATTAAAGTAAAAAAGGAGGTAAAAAATGGCGAAGATTGCGGGGATTTTCGCGCCGATTCCGACGCCTTTTATCGACGGGCGGATCGCTTACGACAAATTGAAGGAAAACCTGTCTTGGTGGGGAGATTCCTCTCTGACCGGTATTGTCGTCATGGGTTCGAACGGAGAGTTCGTCTTTTTAAATGAGAACGAGAAAGAGAAGCTGATCGGCTTTGTCCGCGAAAATTTCCGGCCTGACAAAACGCTCATCGCGGGGACGGCCTGCGAATCGACGCAAGAGACGATCCGTCTGACCAAAAGGGCGGCCGAGCTGGGTGCGGACGCTGCATTAGTCGTGACGCCGCATTATTACAAGGGCGGCATGACGAATGACGCACTGAAAAAATACTACTTCGATATTGCCGATGCGTCCGACGTGCCCGTTCTTCTTTATAACATGCCCAATAACACCGGCCTGAACATGTCGTCACAGCTTGTTATTGAACTTTCGAGTCATCCCAATATCGCCGGCATCAAAGACAGCTCCGGCAACATTGTCCAGATATCGGAGATCATAAGCGGTGTCCGTCCCGACTTTTCGGTTTTTGCCGGCTCGGCCAGCTTCTTGCTGCCTTCTCTGGTAATGGGCGCTGTGGGAGGGACTATGGCCACCGCAAATATCCTGCCGGATGCATGCGCCGACGTGCAAAGGCTTTTCGAAACAGGCCGTCTGGATGAGGCCAGAAAACTGCAACTGAAATTGCTCCCGATCAACAGGGCGGTTACGAGTCTCTGGGGAGTGGCAGGGCTGAAGGCGGCGATGGACCTTTTGGGCCATTTTGGAGGCGAGCCGGCATTGCCGCTGCTCCCCCTGAAAAAACCCCAAAAAGAAGAAATAAAACGCCTGCTCGTTGAGTTTGGAGCGCTTGGCTGACAAATGCCTGCCTCGGCCGGGTCGCGAAGGTTGCAATCTTGTGATCAACCTGATAAAAAACCCTGCAAAATTCGTCAAAGAGGGAAAAAGGATGATTAAAAGTTTTAACGGAAAAACCCCGGTCATTGCAAAATCGGCTTTTATAAGCGAAACAGCCTGCATTATCGGGGATGTCATAATCGGTGAGAATTGCAGCGTCTGGCCCGGCGCGGTCATCCGGGGCGACTTCGGAACGATTACAATAGGAGACAACACGGCCATCGAAGACAACGTTGTCCTCCACGCCGGCTCTCCGACGCCGGCCAACCAGAATCTGACGATTGGAAACAATTCCCACATCGGTCACGGGGCCGTTATCAACTGCTCAAGAATCGGCAATCATGTCCTTATCGGGATGAATGCAACCCTGCTTCATGATGTCGTGATCGGCGATTACTGCATCATCGGGGCCGCCGCACTGGTAAAACAGGGAATGCAGGTGCCTGACAAATCCTTTGTCGCCGGCGTCCCGGCAGAGATCAAGGGAGAAGCCACACCGGATCAGTTGTGGTGGGTCGAACAGGCGCCGAAGGCCTATCTCGACTTGCTGAAGATTCACAAAAAGGACCTTGATGATCCCGGCCGGTCATGAATCGAGACGTCTTTGCAACCGCTGAAAAATGCCGCCTGAAGCACTATGTAAACTAACGGGGTGATGCTCAATGAGAGAAAGAAACGCAGATATCGAATCCCTCCGTGCTATGATTGAAGAGGCAAAAGACGCGGTGGTCTTCACCGGTGCCGGAATCAGCACCGAATCGGGAATCCCTGATTTTAGAAGCCCCGGTGGGATATGGACAACTAATCAGCCGATTCTGTTTCAGGATTTCATGGCCTCAGAAGAGATACGCCGCGAGGCGTGGCGCAGGCAGTTTAATACGATAGACGTCATACGAAAGGCACTGCCCAATAACGGACATCTGGCCGTTGCAAAACTTGTCCGGACTGGAAAGGTGTCGAGTGTGATCACGCAGAATATCGACGGTCTCCACCAACGGGCAGGAATCCCTGAAGAAAAACTGATCGAGCTGCACGGGAATACGACCTATGCCAGGTGTCTCAACTGTAATCGTCGATACGAACTGGACGATATCCGAACAGCTTTCGAGAAAGACGGCACTCTTCCGGTGTGCGGGCACTGCGGTGGAATCATCAAATCAGCCACGATATCCTTCGGCCAGGCCATGCCTGAGGAGGCGATGCAAAAGGCCCGACAGGCAACCTTGTCGTGTGATCTTTTCCTGGCAATAGGTTCCTCGCTGGTGGTTTATCCCGCGGCCGGTTTCCCAGAGCTTGCCAAACGCAACGGGGCGAGGCTGGTTATCATCAACAGAGATCCCACCGCGATGGATGAGATTGCCGATCTGGTTATTCATCAAAACATCGGCGTGACGCTTTCGGAAGCGGTTGGACTTGATTAGCGAGACCTTTTAAAAAACGCCGCTTTTCCAAGCTGATCGGATCTTTTTCGACCTCGCGGCGTCTCTAAAAAAGGCTCTAGGGGGATAGACGCTCTGGGATCGTTCGCGCTCTTAACGCCTTTAGAGCCTTGGCTCTCCGACAGCGGGGTCCGTAAGAAAAATTAATAAATTTGCGCTTCAGGCAGCCTTTTTCAAATGTCTCGCTGGGGAGCGGCCGGTTCAAGGGTGGAACAATTTGTCAGGCGACTTGACACCCATCGGGATGCTTCAGCGAAGCAAACCTACTATCGCCGGCCGGTCACGAATTTTCCACCCACAAGTTCATGCACCGTGTCGGCTATTCTGTCCACCTGAGCCAGATAATGGGAAACTATGACCATTGTGCAGTTTTTCTTCAGCTCGACCAGCAGCTCCTCAATAACCGCGCCGGCCTTTTCATCGAGCGAGGAAGTCGGCTCGTCAAGCAGCAACACCTCCGGCGCGAGAACAAGCGCCCGGGCGATACAGAGCCTCTGCTGCTGACCGCCGGAAAGAAGCAGGGCATCCTTGTGCAACCTGTCCTTGACCTCGTCCCACAGAAAGGCCTGCCTCAGGGCCTTCTCAACGCTTTCTTCCGTTTCCCCGCGGGATGTCTTCCCCGCAAGTTTCAGCGGGAATGCTACATTCCGGAAGATGCTCATCGGCAGCGGGTTGGGGGCCTGAAAGACCATCCCCACCTTGCGCCTGAGGGTCGTTTCCGGAAAACGGGGGTCATAAATATCCTGAGGGACGCCGTGAAAAAAGATTTCAATCTTTCCTGTCATTTCTGCCGATGTCGTATCCCAGAGCCGGTTGAGTGTTGTCAGAAACGTCGATTTGCCGATTCCGGAGGGGCCGACGATCGCGTTGATTGTGTTTTCCATGATCCGCAGGCTGGCGCCGGAGAGGACGGACTTGTCCTTGTAGGAAAAATGCAGGTCGTTTATGGAAATTTTCAGTTTGTTGTCCATGGCGAAGTTTACGGGCCGTAGAGCGCCCGGGATTCAACCCCTTTCTGTATGATGAAGGAAACGCCGAAAAAAACGGCGCAGATCGCCAGCAGAATCAGCGATGCCGCGTAACCTTCTGCCAGCTCCGCCGGGTCCGCATACTGGGAGGAGATGTAATAAATGTAGAAGGGAAGCGCTTCGTAACCGGAAAAGAGCGAGCGGGAGACGCCGGCGAAGGCTACAGCTCCTGTCAGCATGATCACGGCGGTATCCTCGGCGCAGCGCCCGACCGCCAGAACGATGCCGCCCAGGATTCCCGAAGAGGCGCGGGGGATGAGGACGTAGAGGATATTCTGCAGCCTGCTTGCACCCAGCGCGGGGGCGATGATTCTCGTCGATTCCGGTATGCTCTCCAGCGCGTACTGCGTGGAGCGGATGATGTACGGGAGCACCAGAACGGCAAGCGACAGCGCGGAGATGATCAGCGACGGGTAAAGTTTCGGAAAAAATGTACGGTGGAGGTAAACAGAGAGTGATAAACCGAAGAGGCCGATCACGATCGAGGGAACCGAGGCGAGGATGTCGAAAAAGAAGCCGAGCGCCTCTTTCCAGCGGCCCCGCGCGTATTCGGCCATGTGGATGCCGGCGGCAACTCCGATCGGAACGGCGATTCCGACCGACAGCAAAACCAGGATGATCGTGCCGGCGATCGCGGGGAAAAGCCCGCCGAGAACCTGTTTTCGCAGGAGGACGGCATCGATGACGCCGGTGTTTTCGAAGATCAGTTTCAGACTGAGCGAGCCCGCACCCCGGTAAAGCAGGTAGCCGATAAAAAAGAAGATGATCGATGTGAACGCCATGCCGCAGGCCCACGAAAAAATCCGGATTGTTTTGGAGAACCATCCAGTCACCGGTGCTGCCTCCTGAAGGGCGCCTCAAGCCGGCGCAGAACGACGACCGTCAGCGTCGAAAAGAGGTAAAGCATCAGACCACAGACGAAAATCGAAAGAAATTCCGGGCTTTCGTGGTCGGCGGCAAAAACCAGCGCAATATGGGCGGTGAGCGTGCGCGCGGACTCCAGCGGTTCGCCGGGAATCCGCGCGGCATTTCCGGAGAGCATAAGCGCCAAAAGCGTGTCTCCCTGCGCCCGGCCGGCGGCAAGGGTGATGCCGCCGATGATGTGCCGCCATGCCCCGGGAAGAATGACGTAAAGGAGTTTCTGCACGTCATTTCCGCCGAGGGCGTCAACGGCCTGGAGGTAGGACCGCGGCGTGCGGTCAAAACCGTGCACAAAAAAGATGGTCATTGTCGGGGTTACCAGCACGGCGAGCATCAGCGCGGCGGAAAGGACGCAGAGGCCGGAGCCGGCATCGAAGAATTCGCGGACAAAGGGCGCCAAAAGAAAGATGCCGACAAATCCGTAGATAACGGTGGGAATCCCGGTTGCCATCAAAAAAACGGCGCGGAAAAAACGGCCCCAGCGCCTCGGGGCAAACACGCTGATCAGCGCCGCCGCCCCGAAACTCAGCGGGATGGACAAAACAACGCCCAGCGAGGCGATGGCCGCCGTTCCCGCGAGCATCGGCAGGATGCCGTATCTTCCTTCCGCCGGCGCCCACATCGTGGTCACAAGCGAAAAAATGCGGCCCTCCCGGAAGAGCGGAAGACCGAACACGAGCAAAAAACCGAGAATCAGCGCCGCCGCGCCGGCGCTCAGAAAGGCCGAACCCCGAAACACGGCGACCACGGATTTTTCTGTAAGGGCCTTCATTTATTTGACCGGAATAAAGCCATGCTCGGCAACGATCTTCTGCCCCTCCGGGGTAAACATGTAATCAAGAAATTTCTTTGTTAAACCCGTGGGGGTATGCTTTGTATTGCTGAAAAGCCCCCTCGAGACGGGATACTTGCCGTTTTTGATGTTTTCTATTGTCGGGGCGACTCCGTCGAGAACCAGCGCATGAACGGTTTTGTCAACGTGCCCCACCGACACGTAGCCTATCCCGTAGGGATCGGCGGCGACTGCGGTTTTCATCGCGCCGTTGGAGACGACGACATTGGCGGATGGCGCGATTTTCTGTTTTTTCATAGCCTTCCCAAAGAAAACCTCCCTGGTGCCGCTGGCCTCGTCGCGGGTGTAGAGGTTGATTCTCTGATCGATCCCGCCGATCTCCTTCCAGTTTGTGATTGTCCCGGAAAAAATCTTCCGCAGGTTATCCCCGCTGATCTGTTTGACCGGATTGGCGGGATTGACCACCGGCGTGACTCCGTCGAGTGCCCACTGGAAGAGTTTCAGGCCGTAGCGGGCGATTTCTTCCGGAGTCGCCTTGCGGCCGCTGTTGCCGATATCGACCAGCCCCTCGCCGACCTGCTTTATTCCCACGCCGGAGCCGCCCCCGGCGATCGTGATGTTGATATCAGGATTTGCCGCCATGATACGCCTGGCCGCCTCCTTCATGACCGGGATATGCGCCGTGCCCCCGGAAATACGGATGATCCCCTTTTCGCCTTTGAACATATCGATGTCGCCGGAAAAGGCCTGGGCAGCCGCAAAAAGCAGCAAAGCGAAGCTTAATGTCCACAATGCAAAAATCGGTGTGAAAATACGCGTACTTGTTGTTCTCATTCCCATTCTCCTTCCTGAATTCTCATTGTATAAAGTATGTGGCATAAAAAGCGAACCGCGGATAGACACCGCCGTTCACGATGGATTTACCATCGCCGGTGAAAGCGGAGCTTAATGTTCATAAATCGGTGGAAATAAAAAATTGTCAGGTTACTTTTTGCATGAGCGCACCTCCTTTCGTTCTCTCCGCCTGGCTCTTGCGGAGAGAGGACGAAAAGAGGGTCTCCTATGAGTCGAGGCGGGTCATTATCGGGTAATTCCTATCGGGACGCCGCACGGGCGTCCTGAAGAGAACTCATATCAACGGTGTCAGAAGCTGTCTTTCTACCCTAAATTTTTTCACTTTTTCCTCAATGTCTTCAAAATTTAAATTTTGATCATCGTCCGCGGTCTGCCTCTCTTTAGCTGCAAACCCGAACGTTTTTAGTGTCCATCATAAATATCCTGGTAGCGTTGTCAACAAGTGACCTGGAATAATGCGCTCCATTTATGAAATTAAGCTTCGCTTTAGGTACTCGTTTACATCACATTTTTTTAGTGTCAAGAAAAAATTTGCACCCCCTCTTGAAAAGCAAAATTGGAGGTGGCTAAAGGTTATCCGCGCCATCCCTCCGCCGATGTTTTCTGCTCTTTGATCGCCTTCAAGGCAAGTTTAGCCTTAAACGCCGGAGGGTGCCTCCTTGCTTAAAGTTTCCACTTGGTCCTCCTCTGTTTTACTCTTAAGTGTAACTTAAGACACTGTCCAAATTTCGGTGAACCCCTCCCCATTGTCAATACAAAAAATGGGCATGTATTTGGTGCATTGTCAAGCCGTCTAGTAAATATCTAGGCCCTCTATGCCCAGTGTCGGAAGGTTTTAGGGCGAGGGATGCCTGCAGGTCCTCGCAAAGAATATCTTTTGATTTCTTACCCAGGGGACGCAAAAAGATGCCTTTCAGCGTGCCGTCTTACGCCCCGCACTTTTTACCGACATCCGTAGGATTGGCATCCTCTTGTGCAGGCGCCGATAAATCGGGGATCAACAAAAGCCTCTACAAGAACGGGACGGATACGTAAGCGCTCTTCCCAGTCGTCAGTCACGCGGGCAAGTGCGCAAGATAGCACATGAGAGGCGCGGACTGCCGCTTGGAAAAAACCGGCTCAGCCGATCGCAGACCCTTTAAGACAAAGCAAGTAGCGAAAGCGACGGTTCGTTGGAATGCGTCTCACGAATCCGGTCCAACACAGAACTGGTGAAATTTTGGCCACTGATATACATGGCCCGCCGCCTGTAGCATCCTTTACCCCCTGTGATAAGTGTGTATAAAGACCAGCCCTTGACGGGAGGAGTGAGACCTTTTAAAAAACGCCGCCTTTCTAAGCTGATCGAATCTTTTTCGACCCCGCGGCGTCTCGCTCAAGGCTTCAAAAGGCTAAATGCTCTGGGAACGCTTTGCGTTCTTAACGCCATTAGAGCCTTGGCGTTGACGGCGGGGTACCTAAGAAAAATCTTTGAAACGCTTCAGGCAGCATTTTTCAAAGGTCTCTTAGCTTCATACCACAAAGCCACGCTTCACGCTAAAAGACCTGGCCGTCTTCGCTTAATCCGTTTAGAAGATATGCCCCGGGACCGAAGATTTCCAGAGGATAGACAGTGTTGTTCTTTCCTTCAGGAAAAGTAACGACGTAGCCCTTCCGCAACATATTCCGGGCTTCGTATCGCGAGGTATGTATCACCGAGCAGTGCTGCATTACCTGCATCTGAAATTTCTATCACAAACGGCAACGGACCCCTCTGGATGATTCTCGCCTGGGTCCAGAAACTGTCGTCACCGGTCAATCCCGAATAGAGGAAAAGATTGAAGCTATAGTAATTCTGGTCGTCCATATACCTGAAGAGCCGGGTTAATCCCTCTGAAAAATCCCGTAGATCCTTATCAGAAAGCGACATAACCGTATTCTTTTTCCGAAAGACCACCCTGACATCCATCTGGTACGATCGGGGAACGAAACTGGCCAGCCATACCGTACGGCCAATCTTGCCAATGTACCTTTTTTGCTGCTTCGTCTCCTGTTGGATCAGTTCTTCCCAGTAGTTGACATGCCTGTTTTGGAGATATCTCTTGGAACTTACGAGCAGCTTCTGATGATAACGCATCGCAAATCGCGCGGCAAACGGCTGCATGTGCGGGTGGATCTGACTCGAATTGGCCGGCGGGAAATAATTCCACATAATCCCGCAATAGACGGCCTTGGAATCATAGGCACTCACGGTCTTGAGGTATTCACGACCGGCCAGAAATGCGTCGGCCAACATCGGCGTGGTAAACTCAGTCAGACCAACATGATGTTGCCTGCATACAACTGCAACAGCACTGTAAGGGTTATACGGATTGAGATTGGGAAACAGCGTTGCCTCCCCGACTTTTATACGTCCCTGCCGGAGAAATGCCGGAATAAATTTCGGGGTTTTCTTTTCCGCCTGATCCGGACAAAAGGGACAAACGGAGCGGGACTTTGCGATTATACCGGTTAAATCAGGCTTCGGGGGAGCGGTAAAACGAAGATCCTTCACCAGCCCCATATCCCCCGTCAAAGGATCAATCCGGTATTCAAGCTCCTGCTTTTTCTCGGCGAAACTGTCATTTGGATCCAGAAAACTGGCGCTGTCTTTTTTTATTATTAATTTTATCGGCATCTTCAAACCTCCATTATCGGCAATTCTTTTCTTCATCGCTTTCCTTTCCTATCATGACACTCGACGAACCCTCCCTATCTTATTTTCAGACATCCCGCGGTCGAAAAAGATTCCATCAGTGCAAATCCGGCATTTTCCAACGCGCCCGAGGAACGTTTCAATAAGCCTAATTGCTCTTTTTAGGCAAGAGGATAATTACGATAATTGCAGGACAGATTGATATATTTTCCGGACAAGGATCTTTTTCCTACCACAAAGAAATATTTCCCTTGACATATAACTTTTCCTTATCCTATAGTCCCGCACCGCAAGCAGGACTTTCTGCAAATTAAATCCTACTGTAATAGAGGATAGCAATCTAAAAAAAACGAAGGAGGATATTTTCATGGCTTACAAAATCACCGATGAATGCATTAGCTGTGGGGCTTGCGAAAACGAATGTCCCAATTCCGCAATTTCTGAAGGCGATAGCCACTATGTCATCGACCCGAGTAGATGCACGGAGTGCGTCGGATCCTACTCTTCGTCCCGCTGCTCCGAGGTCTGTCCGGTAGATGCTCCACAACCGGATGAAGCACATCAAGAAACCAAGGAACAACTTTTGGCGAAATGGAAGACTCTCCATCCGGGCGAGACTCCCAACGTCTAACCCTTTAAGTCTAAAAAAATAGAAACGGCAGTATCCGGATTCCCGGGTTCGACATCAGGCAGGCAAGGCAGTAAGAAACTATTTCAAACGGTTTCGTCCGTGCTGAGAACGTTTTTTCAACCTGAAAGACCCTCAAAATCGTGCTTTATGGAGCCGTTTTTGAGGGTCTTTCAAAGCCCCGGTTAAAAACATTATACTGTCCGGGAGGCCGTTTGGTGAAATTCGGAAACTGGAAAATTTTGACCGGTATTTCGCTGCTGGTGTTGTCTGTTTTCGTTTATTTCTTCCACTATATCATCTTAGGTAATCTGCATCATATATTCATCTACCCCGTCGGCGATATCGCTTTCGTCTTTATTGAAGTCTTGCTTGTAATTCTGGTAATTCATAGCTTACTCGAGGACCGGTTCTTCAAAATTTTTTTCACACGGTTAGGGAACCCGGCAGCATTACGCCTTAAAATAAGCCCTTTTTCTGCATCTGAGCATAGATGAGATCGGGAGACGTTATGAAGGACTCCACAAAAAAGGATCGCTTTTTTCAAAAGGAAAAGGAAACGATGGAGCGGGATCAAAAAAAATCCGACATGGATAACCGGTTCGTTAAGATCTTCAGACACGCCTATGAAAATTCGAAGGCATACCGGGATATCTTTACATCCCATGGTATCGATATCTCCGATATTCAAAGCACCGACGATATCGAAAAGCTTCCCATTCTTAGGATGACCGACCTCATCGAGCGTCAAAAAAGGGATGCTCCATTCGGGGGATTCGAAACCATAGACTTAACCGAGTTGAGGCGAATATATATCAACCCCGGTCTCATCTGGCAGCCCGGGGAAAGGGATTATCAGGACACAACGTGGGCGGAAGCCCTCTGCGGCGTAGGTTTCAAAAAAGGAGACCGCATTATCAACACCTTTAATTACCACATGTGGCCGCTGGCCTTCATGCTGGATGAATCGTTGCAGAGGATCGGCGCAACGGTAATTCCGACAGGAGCCGGCAACACGCTGATGCAGGTTAAGATCATGCAGGACTTGAAGGTCAACGGGTTTATAGGTACACCCAGTTTCCTGATGACGCTGATACAGAGGGCAGAGGGGATGGGGATGGATTTAAAGAAGGAGCTCTGTCTTGAAACCGCGCTTGTGGGGGCCGAGATGTTCCCGGAATCGTTACGTTCCCGTATCGAAGACAAACTGGAAATGACAGTCCGACAGGCTTACGGAACGGTTTTTCTGGGTTGCATCGGTTACGAATGTCTCCATATGACCGGATTGCATGTGCCGTATGATATCATCGTGGAAATCGTCGACCCGCAAACAGGCAAAAGGGTTGCGCCGGGGACAATCGGCGAGGTTGTGGCCACAAATTTCAACCCTTCGTATCCGATGATCCGTATGGGAACAGGCGATTTGTCGGTGTATGCGGCTGAATCGTCGTGCCCGTGCGGAAGAACAGGACCGATGCTGAAAAGAATCTTCGGGAGAATCGACCAGGCCACAAAGGTAAAAGGAACTTTTGTTCATCCCTGGCAGACGGACGAGATCATTTCCCGATATCCCGAAGTCTTCAAGTACCAGGTCATCGTGACGAGAGAGGACCACAAGGACACCATGACATTCTTGATTGAATTCAGGGAAGAAACTCGCCGCGCGGATATTATCCGGGGTCGTATCGAAAGGGACATCAAGGAACTGCTCACAATAAAGAGTGTGGTGCAGATCGTGCCGCGGGGAACGATACCCGACCTTCACAAGAAGATCGAAGATAAGAGGACATGGGAATAACCGCGCTAAGGAACCACATCAATGGAAGATGAAAGAATCGGCGGAATCATGCAAAGCGACGGTAGGGCGTTAATCAAGGTTATGTCCGTCCCTGATCATGCAAGCGTCGCCGGTACGGTGTTTAAGGCAATTGCCGAAAACGGGATCAACATCGAGCTTCTTGTCGAGAGCTTCGATCTGGAGGAGTGCGGCAATTTCGCGATGGTTATTGACTCAAAAGACCTCGATCGCGCTGTGGGAATACTCGAGGATTTGAAATCAACAATCGACGCCAAGGTCATTTCTTATACCCCGGATGTCGCGGTGATCACGGTATTTGCACCGCACCTGCGCGAAAAGCCCCGCATCCACGGCAAGATGTTTTCCTCGATGGCTTCGATGGGCGTCAGTTCGCTTGCGATCAGCACCTCTCTTTCCAGCGTATCGTGCGTCGTGGAGGGTCAGCATTTAGACATCGCGATCAAGGCTTTATCGGAAGTCTTCGATCTGCCTTACGGCGTAAAGGACCGCCCCAAAGATTACTGATTATCGCTGGAAACATTGGAAGGATTGACAGATGAAAACAACAAATTCTCAAAGGAGGGATAGTTATGTCTGGAGTACTTCGGTATCTCGGCCACGCGTTTGTTGAGTTTACGACGTCGGACAACAGGGTGATTCTCTTTGACCCGTGGACAAAAGACGACGGTAATCCCGTCTGTCCGATCACAACAGACGAAATCCGGCGGGCCGACCTGGTCCTGGTGAGCCATGACCACTTTGACC
This sequence comes from Syntrophus aciditrophicus, assembly GCA_020722315.1. Classification (GTDB taxonomy): domain Bacteria; phylum Desulfobacterota; class Syntrophia; order Syntrophales; family UBA5619; genus DYLD01. Next base: position 7,258 of record DYLD01000040.1, on the reverse strand, counting down.
ATATAGGCTCCGCTTCACCGATTTGCAAAAAAACAGGGGCACTACTGGGAGGAGCGGTTCAGACGGTCGCCAGATTGATCAACGAAGGCTTGAGTGACAAACAGGTTGTAAATTTCGGTTACGGCTATATGGTCGGCGGCGGGGTCGACCTTGGATGGGTCAAGGTCATCGCAACGCCGGCCTTTCATTCCTCGGATACCGCGTGCGCGATGGGCACAATCGTCAGGACCGCGGACGGCACGACGATCTACCATGCCGGTGATACAAGCATCTTCGGCGACATGGAGCTTTTCGGGCGTCTCTATCCGCTCGATGTTGCCCTTGTCCCGATCGGCGGCATTTTCACGATGGATTCCTATCAGGCGAGCGAGGCGGTCAGGCTGCTGAACCCGAAGATTGCGATTCCGATTCACTACGCGTCCTTTCCCTTTATCGCCAAAACAGCAGATGATTTCATCGCCCAGTGCGGGAAAAAGGCCCCCCATGTCAGAATAAAAGCCCTTTCACCCGGTGAGAGCATGGCTATCGGGGATTAATACTTTTTTCCGGTACAGCTCCTACGTTCCCTCTTGCCAGCTGGCAAGGTAGTTTATCTGTTCGTCGGTCAGTGTATCGATTCGGATATCCATCGACGCGAGCTTGAGGGCGGCAATCTGTTTATCTATTTCAGCCGGAACCGAATAAACCCGTCTCTGAAGCTTGTCCCGGTTCTTGAGCATATATTCCAGACATAATGCCTGGTTAGCAAAGCTCATATCCATAACGCTTGCCGGGTGCCCTTCGGCCGCCGCCAGGTTAATCAGTCTACCGTCGCCCAGCAGGTTTATCCGTCTGCCATCCTTCATGGCGTATTCCTCGACAAAGGGCCGCACCATGCGCCTTTTTACAGACATGCTCTCCAAAAGGGGAATGTTTATTTCGACATTAAAGTGACCGCTGTTGGCAAGTATCGCCCCGTCTTTCATGACGTTGAAATGGGCTCCGTCGATGACATGCTTGTTTCCGGCCAGAGTGATAAAAATATCTCCCTGCCCTGCTGCCTCCAAAAGCGTCATGACCTGAAAACCGTCCATTGCCGCCTCGAGGGCGCGCACCGGCTCGACTTCGGTAACAATTACGTGGGCGCCGAGTCCCTTTGCGCGCATCGCGACGCCGCGCCCGCACCACCCGTAGCCGCAGACAACAACCTTCTTTCCTGCCCAGAGGATGTTTGTCGCGCGCGTAATGCCGTCGATCGTGCTCTGTCCGGTGCCGTAGCGGTTATCGAACAGATACTTCGTCTGGGCGTCGTTAACGGCGATGATCGGGTATTTCAGCTCCCCGTTCTTTTCCAGGCTGCGCAGCCTAATCACGCCGGTGGTGGTCTCTTCCGTACCCCCGATAACCTCCTTTATCAGTTCCTGCCGCGAGGAATGCAGTGTGGCTACAAGGTCTGCGCCGTCGTCAACGGTCAGTTGGGGCCTGTTATCAATCGCTGTGCCGACATGTTTGTAGTACGTCTCAGAATCCTCGCCCTTGATCGCGTTGGTCGGAATACCGTAATCGACAAGCGCCGCGGCCACGTCGTCCTGCGTGCTCAAAGGGTTGGATGCGCATAGGACAAGCTGAGCGCCTCCCTCTTTCAGGGTCAGACCAAGGTTGGCCGTCTCGGTAGTGATGTGGAGGCAGCCGGAAATGCGCACGCCCTTAAAAGGTTGCTCCTTTTTGAATCTTTCGCGAATTGATTTCAACACCGGCATCTCGCGGGCCGCCCACTCGATACGCTGTCGGCCTCCCGGCGCCAGTGCGGGATCCTTGATGTCGTAATTGTTGGATTGGGTCATCAAATCCTCCTTTGTTTTTTTATTTTCTTACCGGGGCAGATGGAATGCTCTCGCCGGTAATGACATCTTCAGGTCATACGGCACCTGGCTATCTCGCCGAAGAGCTATATAAGACCCGCCTGTGTAAGTCAAGGAAATCATGACCTCAAAAATTGGGTGCAATACAAAGGCTCTCTTAAGTTTGTGTTCTTGACGTCTGTAGAGCCTTTGGGGATCGGTCTGCGTCCAAGTGTCTTATAATAAATTGATAACACTAAAAATATAAGGCTGTTCGTGCTTGACATTCGGGAAAACAAGTGCTTGAATGCACGACCATTGGCCTAATTATACGGTTGTAAAAATGGAAGAACATAGAGAAGAGGGACAAAAAATGCAGTATCAAGATTGAAGGAGGAGCAATCTACTATGACCATCCCCAAAAAGATAGCGTGGACCAATTATCGTGACTATTTTAAGGTCGTCATGGACAACTACACTCGAATTCAGGACTTGAAGAGGGAGATCGATCAAATCCGGAGTCATCTCGAGGGTAAAACTCTTTCCGATGAAGATATCAACCTTTTAAGGTCGAAAAATGCCACCATCAGCCAGCTTTCTCTGATCGTAATTATTTTCTCTGCTTTTACACTTGAGGCCTACATCAATGATTACGGCATCAAGCGCCTTACACAGGATTGCTTCTCGAAGTATCTCGACAGACTCAACCTGATTTCCAAATGGCATGTAATCCCCCGGATGATAACAGCCAAGAAGATGGACGACAGCTCAGAGGCGATGCAGGATTTGGTCTGGTTCGACGGTCTGCGGACCCGCATGGCCTATTTCAAATCAGAGACGGCGCCTGTTCAGGGAAAGAGTATTGAGAACATCAAGGAATCTGAATCCCTGGGGTACGAGGATTCAGTAAAGGCGATCAGAACAGTCAGAGGAGTTGTTTCTTTGCTCAAAAAGATTGATCCGACGGCCGAGACGGACTGGCTTGATCAGTCAATTTGAAAATAAACCGGATATCATCAAAGATCCAGACCGGCCCGACGGGCCGGTTTCTCTGTTCTCCCGGTCAGGTCACCGATTCCTTGGAGCAATGTCTATCTTTCATTTGCCTTTTAAAATATCATCAGATGATAATTATTGCAGGGAGTTTTTATGAGCCAACAACCCACACGCTTATCCATTCGCCCGTGCAACAAAAAGGGGTTCACCCGGAGGGAGACTCCTTTTACGCCGTCAATTCTTCACTGACGTAAGCCGCGCCCCTGCGAATGAGGCGATCACCACAAGTGCAGTCGAGATGAATATCATCATGATACCCAAGGCCGAGAGGCTCCCCCAGAGACCATCCTCCGAAAATCTCAAAATCTGTACGGCGAGCACCTCGGTACCAGGGCGGGAGAGGACCACCGATAGGCTCAACTCCCGGACAAACATCGTTGCCATCAGTATCCACCCTGAGACAATCCCCGGGACAAGAAGCGGCAGGACGATCCGCCGCATCGTGTAGAGCGCCCCTCCGCCGCAGACCCGCGATGACTCTTCGAGGTTTCCGTGAATCTGGACAAAGGCGCTGGTAAGGGGCCTGATGCCGTAGGGGAGATAGGTGGCGATGTAACCGACAAGCAGAGCCCAGATTGTTGAATAAAGGGGGGTCTGGACAAAAAACCACATAAAACCGATCCCGACGACAATCCCCGGAAACGAGAAGGAAAGAAAACTCAAAGACTCAAGAAATCCGGATGCCTTTGTCTTGATCTTGACGATTGTGTAGGCAACAAAAAAGGAAAGCACAATCCCCAGCGAGGCTCCGCCCGTCCCAAGCAGCAGGCTGTTTTTCAGTGAAATCAGCGAAACCGGGTCTTTGAGAACCCCGATGTAGTGTTTCCAGCTCATGGCTGCAAACGCCTTCACTCCCGGTACCATTGAATAGGGAACAAGCGATGTGTAAAAGAGAACGGCAACGGGAAGAACGATCAGGACAAAGGAGATAAGTCCGACAATGCCGAAAAGCGGATAGCGGGCGCCCTTGAGGTCGATAGTTGTCGGGTGGAATCCACGGCTTGAAACGGTGACGTACTTTTCCCCCTCTCTGGTAAGGCGCCGATAAACGAAAATCAGAGTTATGGAAGCGACAAGCGCGCTCATTCCAATTGCAGCGGCAAGACCGTAATCGGCCGCGTAACCGGTCGCCACAACACGATAGATGTGAGTGGCAAGCACATAGATTCTCCCCGGCATTCCTATCACCGACGGAACGGCAAATGACGCCATGCTGCGGATGATAACGAGCGTCACGGCAGCAAGAATAGCGGGTCTCAGCACCGGCAGCGTTATTCTTAATAAAGTTCTTATGTTGGAAGCACCACAAACGCGGGAGGATTCCTCCAGTGATACGTCAAAAGACGACATAGCCGGGGCGATGACCAGATAGGCGATCGGCAGATCGAGAAGTCCCTCGACAAGAATCATTCCCTTTAGCGTGTAGATGCTGAAAACGATGCCCTCCCATCCCAGCGCCTGTCGAAAAAAGAGGTTTATCATCCCATTGGTCGGGTTGAGCAAAAGCACCCAGCTCACCGCAAACAGGATGTGGGGAACCATCATCGGCACGATTGAAATGATGCTGAAAAGAAATTTGAACGGGATGTTGCTCCTGTTGTTGAGGTAGGCAAGAAACAGTGCGAGCCCCGTTGAAACCATCGCGGAGCCTGTCGTAAAAATAACCGTGTTCAGGATAATCCGAATAAATTCCGGGTCGGTATAGGCGGTTGCGTATTTGGCGAGGGTAAACGTTCCAAACGCCCCGAGCCCTTCGCTGAAGCTTCCCAAAACGAGCATTGCCACAGGACAGACGGTGAGGAATCCGACCACCGCGATGAGCGGCGCCGTAAAAATCGTTCCCGGGTTCCTTATAGACATTTCTCTATGTTTCAGTTGAATAAAAGCTTACAGTGACGTCTGTCCAGATGGAGAAAAATATCGTCTCCGGTCTTCACCGGAAAGGTCGGATCGATCCGTAAAACAAGCGTCTCGGTTCCGCTTTTGACCTCCGCTTCCCAGACGTCACCTGTAAAGACCAGCGTTTCTATACGTCCCCGGAAGGTGTTTTCAGCGGCGCCGGGGTTTTCATAAAAGGTCTTTATAAATTCGGGGCGAATGCCGAGAGTCACCGGGGAGTTTACAGGCAGATTCTTTTTTCTGTCGCAGACAATCGTTCCGATTCCCGAATCGACAATTACAGAACCATTTTCCATCCGGGCGATACTCCCCTCTATAAAATTAACCCGGCCGATGAAATCGGCTACGAAACGTCGGTCGGTCTCGAAGTATATCTCCCAGGGAGTACCCACCTCGACGATTTTTCCGCTTTTCATTACCGCCACGTTGTCGGAAAGCGAGAGTGCTTCAAGCCGGTCGTGGGTTACGTAAACGGCTGTAATGGCAAGCTCTGTCAGAAAACGACGCAGTTCCTTGCGGGTCTCTTCCCGGAGCTTCGCGTCGAGGTTGCTGAGCGGCTCATCGAACAGGATGACCTTGGGCTCTGCGACCAGCGCCCTTGCGAGGGCCACCCGCTGCTGCTGCCCACCACTGAGCTTCGTCGCCGGACGGTTTTCAAATCCGTCAAGCTGGACGAAATGGAGCGTCTTTGCAACCCGCCGGGCTATTTCATCCTTCGGCTTTTTCTGCGCTTGCAATGGATAGGCAACGTTCTCAAAGACGTTCATGTGCGGCCATATCGCGTAGGTCTGGAAAACCATCCCCAGATCTCGTTTATCAGGCGGACGCGAGATCTTTTTCTCCGACGAAAAAACCACCTCGTCGCCGATAGTGATCTCTCCTTCATCCGGTATCTCAAGCCCGACTATACAGCGAAGCAGCGTCGTCTTTCCACAGCCGCTGGGTCCCAGCAGCGTGAAGATTTTGTTCGCGGGGATCTGCAGGTTTATCCGGTCGAGGGCGGCAATACTTCCCCCCTCTGTGCGGTAATGCTTGCTGAGGTTTCTAATTGTTATTTCCATGACTGCCTTTTCGTAAAACGCCCCGGAACCCGTTTTCCGGGGCGAACTGAAGTGAAATCCGGATGGAATCTCTGGTTACGGTCTGGCGAAAATCTTTTTGAACTCCTTACCCCAGCTCTTTATCTCCTGGTCGGAAAGCTCGCGGATCGGGATCACCTTCGCCTTGTCGATCCCGGAAATAGGAGGATAAACTCCCGGTGTCAGAACATATTCTCCAACTTTAATGGCAAGCGTGTTCATAGCCTCCCGGGAGAGCCAGTAATCAACAAAAAGCCGGGCGGCATTCGGGTGCGGAGCGCTTGCGGTGATCGCGATTCCCCGGGGAGACCCCATCAGCGGCTGTGAGACATGGGCCCATTCCAAAGGCGCGGGGGCCTTGGTGATGATGTATTTTGGCATCGAGATACCGATGAGTTTCTCGCCGCTTTCTATAGGAGCGGGTGTCGGCCCGAACGAGGCGACAAACATCGGGTCGTTGGCGGCAAGCCCTTTTAGGAATTTCATCCACTTTGCATCATCTTTGATAACATTTTCATTCAGACCCACCAGCCAGGAGATTGTAGTTGCATGGGTTGAGGGGTCAGCCATGACGATCTTCCCCTTCCATTTGGGGTCGGTCAATTCCTGATATGTCTTTGGCACATCGGCCGGTTTCACCAAATCCCTGTTGTAGATAAGAGCCGCATATTCAATCCCGAAGAGTTGTATTTTGCCATCGGTGTTTGCCCACTTGGGATATCCGGCCGCGGACGGCGAAACGTATGAGGCGAGAACCCCCTTATCCTTCAGGTACTGGAGGACGGAAACGGGCGCCTGCAGGACATCGGCAGTGAGTTTCCCGGCGGCGTGTTCGGTCATGATTGTTGCGATAAACTTCGTTGTCGAAAGCCTTGTGTATTCGGCCTTAACCCCGTATTTTTTCCCAAAATCAGCCATGATGGGGGCGATTGCTGTCATATTCGCGTAAAAGGCGACCTTCCCCTCTACCTTTGCCTTGTCCGCCAATGCCTGATTCTGGTCGGCCGCGAGCGCGCCGGTTGCCATGAATAAAGCCAAAACGATGCCCCAAAAGATTCTTTTCATATCTGCTCCTTTCTCTATAATTAATTGATAAGACATTACTTTTCAGACGCGGAAGTATAGGGGGGCTGTTTTTGCTTGTCAAGAAATATTTTGCGGCTGTTTTACACCGAAAACAGGATGTGGCAGTGGATATTGAACCCAAGGAGGTCGCCGAAGGTCTGGACAGCGATGACGGCGCCGCGAATTGGATCGTTTTGTAAACATTAAGCTTCACTTTCGTGAACCGCATCCTGGAGAAAGACCTTCAGGCATTCCCTGACCGAGCGGCTCAGGTCGGCAAGAATTGTCCGATCGTAGAGGAAGTAACGGCGGAGGATTTTCGGGATGCTGAATACAAAA
>DYLD01000224.1 GCA_020722315.1 Syntrophus aciditrophicus | reverse complement strand
ACGATGGCGATGCCTGTGCGAAGCCAAGCGAGGAGCGTACGCTCTGAGGCGAAGAGGACGCGTGGGTCGGAGTTCATACGATATACTCTCGGCCGACGATGGTGCGGCCGAATACTTAGCCTCAGCGGCGGCGCGAAGCGCCGTCCGCTGCATGCCATTATTCGATCTTGGCTTCGAGGTTAGAGTCCCTTTTTCTCAAACCAGACGAACAACGATATCGTTCCAGCCCAGAAGATAGGAATGATGACCCACTGCGAGACTCCCAGCGATTCCGGCAGTCCGATCTTGCCGAAGTCCTTCAAGACAAGAACCGTCGTTTTGAAGAAGGGGTAGAGTTCGGCATACACAGCGGCTCCCGCCACCATTCCCACGATGGCGAACACGGCGTGCCAACGCCCTTCACCCAAAGCGCCGAGCGACGTGCCGGGACAAAAACCCTGCACGGCCCATCCGGCTCCGAATAGTAGCCCTCCTAGCAACACGGCACCGAGATTCATCGGCTTGTGGCTTAAGGTAATCATTCCCGCATTCGCGAGCAGAAGGATTCCGACCATGCCGACGAGGATCGCAGAAAGCATGAACTTAAAGATCGTCATGTCTTTCAGCAGCATGGCACCGACTTGTTTGTCGAAGCGCAGAACGCGACCCTTCTGCAGCAGGAATCCAAACAGAATCCCCGTGATAAGACCCAGCCAATGATCAATGCTCATGAAGACCTCCTCCGATACACCAGCACGGCAACGAGGACGCCAGCCCCAAAAAACATGACCAGCGCTGCAAAGGAACTCACCGAGAGTTGCATCATTCCACTCAGGCCGTGTCCACTGGGGCAGCCATCAGCCATTCGGGCACCCACCATGGCCACCATGCCGCCCAGGATTGCCCCTGCCGCCCGTTTCCAAATGGATGGCCCGAAGCGTTTTTCCCATGTCGGCGGAACGCTCTCCAATTTGAAGCTTCTGTCCGTGGCGGAAGCGATCAGCGCACCTGGTAAGATACCGAGAACCAACATGAACTGCCAATCAACGTGAACCCTCTCCTTGGTAAAGTACTCGTTTGCCTCTACATGATCCGGAGCTATCGTTCGCTCAAGAAGGCCCGCGGCACGCACGAAGCTGGTCGAAGCGCCCAAGTAAGTCGTTTTCCCCATCCACCGAGTGGTGGCATACGCGGAAGCAATGGCTAACAGTCCCACCAATATTCCAGCGAGATAAGGGTTCCATCCACCATCCTCTGTTTTCCATTTCATCGGGACTCCCTCCTTTCTCCTTGTGTCTATTATGTTGGATCGAACGTTTAGCTTGAGGGGCGCGGTGGCAGCAAGCGAAGCTTGCTGGCGGAGCGTCCCACTCGAAGCGATTGTTAGACCACGCTTTCATTCGCCAAGGTTTACCGAGAGTTCGCGGCCGTAGTTGATACGGGCTACCTCACATGCCATTCGAATAATGCGCTCAATTGCAGCACGGCCTACATTGGTGCCAAGCCACCAGCCAGAATTCACTTTTGCTGACTGTTCGCGCGATAGGTCAGGGCGGCCCGGGTAAAGCTCTTCGCGGGTTCAAGCAAGATAACGGCGAGTACGTCCGTGCTTCGGCAATGCTGCAAAGCGTTCAAGAAACGTTGCATCACGTTGCGATAGGGTTTCAAAAACGGAAATCAGTACATCACGAGCATTCCTTGCTGGATGATGCTGCCCATTGAGGATAAAACCAATAGATCCCGGCCTCCCGCCGACAGGCGGCACTGTTGGTGATGGTGGTGACGGCGGTCGCGGTGCTTGTGGAGAAGTGCCAGTCGTTCGCAATGTAATGTCGTTCGCAATGTAATATTGTCTTTGAGAAAACGAGCGACAGAATCAAGATCTGGTTTATAGCCACAAAGACTTTCAACGCGATCAGCCACAAGTTCCAAGAGCAGCTCATCTTCTTCTGCGACCAGCTTTTCCCAGGCTTTCGGCAAGGTGGATTTCATCTGTCTGTCGCGTGAGACATTACGATAGTCTTCGCGTGCTGCCTCAATCGCCGTGCCGGATACGCCGTGCCGGATACGATGGCATCGTATTTCAGATAACGGCTTAGGCGGGCTACGCATTCCGGTATATCGCGTTCGACGATATCAAGTTTGTATACCCGACGCTCTCCGTAGTCGCCTTGTTCGGCGGGGAGAAAGAAATTCCACTCCTGTCCATCGGTCAAAATGGCCATAGGTACACCAACCTGGAATGCGTACTCGAAAAGCTGTCTTTCTGCCCCTTCGCTTTGCCCGATTTGCTTCACCTCAATGAACGCAATGGGCTTGCCCGGAGGGTGGCACAGCGCATAGCTAACACGCCTTCCTTCAAGAGAATATTCGGGACACACAATCTGAGTGTCATAACGGGGCCACGACAGAGCATCTAAAAGGCGAAGCACTACACCCTGTGACACCGAAGCTTCATTAGTGAATCGGCCAGCCTTGATGCCGGCACGAATTTCTCCGATGTGTTTTTCTAAGCTCATAAGGGTCATCTCATCGTGAGCGGTGGGTGGTCTAACGGTTTGCGTTAGCGGCGGGTGGGCGGGACGAGAAAAACTCCGAGAGCAGAAAAAGCCCGAAGTGTGGAAAATGCTCGAAAAAGCCGCAGAATCCCACCCGTCCGCTGGCTGATGCCCTGCTTGTGGATTAAACATAATCCAAATGATGTCGCCGCTATCGGGTATATATGCCATAGTTTTACCAAACTTCATTTCCTGCGGCAAAACCCGTATCTATTTCAGTATGAAGATTATTTTTTGTTATGCCTGCAAGCAATTCATCAAGCGTCCAACTTGGGGCTGGAACTGGCGTAACAACAATTTTGCCTTTTACGATGCTTATTTCTACGAAAGGTAACCGTTCACGGCTGAGCTGTAACGGAAAAGACTTGTGAGACAACGAGGGTT
>DYLD01000039.1 GCA_020722315.1 Syntrophus aciditrophicus | reverse complement strand
TTTCGCACTATTTGCATATTTATTCCGCTAAAATCATGCCAAAAGAGGCAAGTTTTTCTATCTGCATGACAACAGTGATATTTTCAACGAAAAACAAGGGATCGTATCGGCAAGAATGGCCTAATGGTGCGACAGAAATGTATCATGGCTGGATAAACGAACAAAATTGTATCAAACTAGGCGGAACGATCGGTAATCTATGCCGAGTTTTTTGATTTTGTACCGGATGATTCGTTTGGTAGTTCCAATCAGTTGCGCTGGTTTGTCTGCTGCAGGGAGCTTCGAATCATCTTTCTTTCCTGTGATTTCACAACGGAGCTCATCCCCGTCAGACTTTCCTTAGCATCGCCGTTGACTATTGATTGCAAAGGATGAGGGAGGCGATCTTTTGTTTCCCCGCGCGCCAGCAGAATCGCCCTCTCGATGCAGTTTGCAAGTTCCCTGATCTTTCCCGGCCGGGGGTACAGCCGGAAGGCATTATAGACCGCAGCGGACGTTTTTTACCGGTTTATTCAATTCTGTTGAATACTTGGCTACAAAATAATCGGCAAGAATCTCGATATCCCCTTTGTGTTCGCGCAACGGGGGGAGGTAGATCGGAAACACGTTAAGTCCGTAAAAGAGATCGGAACGAAACAGGCCAAGCCACAAATTCTGCTCAAGATTTTTGTTTGTCGCGGCGATAATCCTCACATCTACATTTATCGCGCCTGAGGAACCCAAGGGCTGGGCCTGTTTTTCCTGAAGAACCCTCAGCGGCTTAGCCTGGGCGGCAACGGACAGTTCGCCAATTTCATCAAGAAAAATGGTTCCTCTGATTGCAAACATCTCAGCAATTTCGCTCTTGCTTGGTGGACAAGGTCAGAGCGGTTTTAACGTGGCATTTTTTCGTTCTTTCCGACGGCGCGCCGTCATGAGCATTTCATCATAGGTCGCGTTCTCCCCAGAGTGTGACGGTGCTTTTTCCGCTACATTTTTGTTTCGCTTCCGAGCGATAACATACAGATTTGTACTCGCCGGTCGGTTCCGCAATTCGGTTTACAAAAGAAAAAAACAATGGTTCAGAATGGTTATCCAATAATTATGCGATTGGCACATCTCTTGATGACAGATGGCAAAACGGACAGCCCTGAAAGGCTGTAAAGGTTAAAAAACTTAAGGGGGTAGAAAAATGAAGACGTTGCTCGGGCTTGTTATTTTTATAACTATTTTTCTGACTGCATATTTGCCGGCGTCAGCTCAGCAGGCGTCGGCTGGAGGGGATGAGGCCGTCGCCGTGTCACAGACTGGAGCAACTTCCCCGGGGCCCGCCCCATCGGCCGTTTCTCCGAACGAGACTGAGACAACGGTCTCGCTTAAAAAGATGCAGGTGGGGATAGACACCCTATGGGTCCTTGTGACTGCGTTTCTTGTTTTCTTTATGAATCTCGGCTTCGCAATGATCGAGTCCGGATTGTGCCGGGCGAAGAATACGGTGAATATCCTGGCAAAAAACTTCATCGTCTTTGCCATCGCTTCGCTTTCTTTTTATGTTATTGGCTGGGGGCTGATGTTTGGAAACGGAAATCCGTTCCTCGGTCTGGAGGGGCTTTTCCTCGCCGGCGGAGCCGACAACAGCCCTGCTGTCGGCTCCGCCTATAAAGGCGTGTACGCCGCCCTTAACTGGACCGGCGTTCCTTTATGGGCAAAGTTTTTCTTCCAGCTTGTTTTTGCCGGAACCGCCGCGACGATCGTTTCGGGCGCGGTTGCCGAACGGATAAAGTTCATCTCCTTCATCGTTTTTTCGTTTATACTGGTCGGGGTCATGTACCCGATTACCGGTCACTGGATCTGGGGCGGCGGGTTTCTCCAGAGCATGGGCATGTTTGATTTTGCCGGATCATCGGTTGTCCATTCCGTGGGCGGATGGTCTGCGCTGGCCGGGGTTCTCCTGCTTGGTTCCCGTTACGGAAAGTTTCGCGCCGATGGATCGGTTAACCCGATCATGGGGCACAACATGTCCACGGTGACGCTCGGCGGCCTCGTTTTGTGGTTCGGGTGGTTTGGATTTAATCCCGGCTCAACGATGGGGGTAGGGGACGGTAGCGCGATCGCCCATATTGCGGTGACTACCAATACCGCCGCCGCAACGGCAATTCTGAGTTCAGCGGCAACCTCCTGGCTCATGCAGAAAAAACCGGACCTTTCGATGATCATCAACGGCGCCCTTGCAGGGCTTGTGGCAATAACCGCCCCCTGCGCGTTTGTCAGCGTTGGATCATCCGCCGTAATCGGTCTGATTGCCGGGATTCTTGTCGTGCTTGCCGTTATCTTGTTCGACAGGATGAAGCTGGATGACCCGGTTGGGGCGCTTTCCGTGCATCTGGTGAACGGCGTGTTTGGAACGCTCGCAGTCGGTCTCTTCGCACAAGATAAAATTACCGGGACGGCGACCGGTAACGGCCTTTTCTTCGGCGGCGGGGTTAAACTTCTTGCTGTGCAGGCTTTTGGCGTTGTGGCGGTAGGGGTTTTTACGTTTGTCGTGGCGTTTGCCGTCTGGCATGCGATCAAGGCGGTCATCGGCCTCAGGGTATCGCGTGAAGAAGAAATCGCCGGCCTGGACATTGGCGAGCACGGCATGAAGGCATATCCTGATTTTCAGGGATTTTTGACCAAATGATATAGGAAGATTCAGCTTTGCTTTCATCACTCGTTGTGCTCACACCGGGCATGGCGGTTTATCTGAAAGGAGAAGAATACATGAAAATGGTTATCGCGGTTGTTAAGCCGGAAAAGCTCACGGATGTAAAACAGGCGCTGGTTGACGCGGACGTCGGCAAGATGACCGTCTCCAGCGTTATCGGGTGCGGTTCCCAGGGAGGATACGCTGAGTCATACCGCGGCGTTATCACGGAGGTCAATCTTTTAGACAAGGTGCGTTTCGAGATTGCCGTAAACGACGAATTTGTTCAGCCGACAATAGATGCGATCATAAAAGGAGCCAGGACGGGCGCCATCGGCGATGGCAAGATATTCGTTCTGCCCCTTGAGCAGTGCATTCGTGTACGCACCGGCGAAACAGGAGGCAAGGCAATAGGCTGAGATACGCGCCAAGGAACAATTCACCTCCTGTTCGGATACGGCGATCGTTCCTACTTTTTTTGGGTGTAGCAGGCCTTGGTTTGATGTCCGACAACGCCCATGAAGTGTGCCTGATGTCCCTTTCCGTCTATGGCGTTGCACATCGTTTCTTAGGTCAATGGCCAAAGCGTCGTCATTTTTAAGGAAGCGTTTGTTCAGCTTTTTCTTTATCTATATACAGCTATTAAATAAGTCTTTCAGAATAAAAATACCCTGGTTATCTATCCGCGGAACGACCGGTAATCGATGCCGAGTTTCTTGATTTTGTACTGGATGACCCGTTTTGTCGTCCCGAGCAAATCCGCGGCCCTGGTCTGATTGCCATTTGACTGCTTAAGGGCCGAGATAATCATTTCTCGTTCCTGCGATTCAACCGCCGAACTCAGTCCGTCTATCCTTTTTTTAACCCCGGAGCCCTCTCGCGACTGCAGAAAAATCGGCAGGTGTTGGGTTTCTATCGTTTCTCCGTCCGCGAGCAGCACCGCCCGTTCAATGCAGTTTTCGAGCTCCCGTACGTTTCCGGGCCAGTTGTATGCCATGAAGATATCGTAAACAGAGGGTGAAATCTTCTTAACCGGTCTGCCCAATTCCTTTGCGTACCTGATGACGAAATAATCGGCGAGAATCCGGATGTCACCCTCGCGTTCGCGTAGCGGAGGCAGGTAAATGGGAAATACGTTAAGCCGGTAAAAAAGATCGGACCGGAAGCGGCCGAGCGAGAGGCTCTGTTCAAGATTCATATTGGTGGCAGCGATAATCCTCACATCGACGTTGATCACACGCGAGGAGCCGAGGGGTTGGATCTGCCTTTCCTGAAGAACCCTGAGAAGCTTTGCCTGCGCCGAAAGGGAAAGCTCGGATATTTCATCCAGAAAAATGGTGCCTCCGTTCGCCTCCTCGAAGCGCCCCCGACGCGGATACAATGCGCCGGTAAACGCGCCCTTTTCGTGGCCGAAGAGTTCGCTCTCCATCAGCGTTTCCGGGATGGCGGCACAATTCACCTGAACCAGCTTGCCCTTGAGACGATGACTTCGTTCGTGGATGGCCCTGGAAATCAGCTCTTTGCCTGTTCCTGTTTCCCCCTGGATCAGGACCGTGATGTTCGAGTCTGCGACCCTGTCAATCAGGGAAAAGACATTCTGCATCACCTTCGAGCAACCGACGATCGGGAAAGCCCCGGTATGGGAAAGATACGGAAAAATCATGTCCATGACAAATCCCTTTTTACATCCTGTTTGCGTATCGCCTCTCAAAAATATAGCGCATTGCTTCTCTAAAAGCTACACATTCGGTTGTAACTTTTGTCCCCCGATCCGGCGCCAATAGAAAACCGGCCCCTCCGGGTTCAGTTCATCCGATTCATATCCGGCATAATCGCATAAATTTCTTGACATTATATCGGAGATGAATCATAATACGTCAGTTTTCATTCTCCTGATAGGTTTCGTTACGGCAGGCTATTGGAATGACCGCAACAAAAGCAGGCGGCGCTGCAAACGATAACGATACACCCAATCCCTGCAAGAACGCTGAGATCGCCAGCCGCGACATTCAGGCAGCCTATCTGTCTATGAAGAAGGAGAAAGAGAGCCTTGAAAAAAGGATTTACGAAGAAAGCATGCTCCTTTTTGTGGACAGGGACGGTCAAGTTGTTGGGTGGACCGAAGCAGCGGCACGTTTATTTAAACATCCGCGCCTTTCACCATTGAGAAAAAATGTACGCGATTTCTTGCAGATTACCGACGGGCGCTCGTTTGGAGATATCTTCGCCCTCGTAAGACCTGGTTTCCCGTATACAATACAGGTCTTTTTTAACGATGGTCCCGGCAAAAGGCCTGTTTATACCGTGAAGGTTTCGAGTTTCATATTCGAGGGAAGAGACCTGCTTTATTTTGTTTTCTACAGGAGCTGATCGATGTATCTGGCATACTGGGGACTGACGAAATATCCGTTCGAGAACGTCCCTGATCCGGAATTTATGTTCTATTCTTCGGAACATGAAGAGGCTCTCATGCGAATCGCCTACGGCATTGAACGCAACAAAGGGGCAATCCTTCTGACAGGCGAAGTCGGATGCGGAAAAACAACCCTCAGCCGCGTTTTGATACAACAGCTTGCCGCGCAGGAACACAAATTTGACATCGGTCTGGTAGCGAATCCGTCGCTCGAATCCACGGAATTTCTTGTCGAATCGCTCTACCAGCTAGGCATCACCTCACCGTCCAACACCAAAACCGATCTGCTCAGGGCGCTGAACACCCGGTTGCTGGAAAATGTAAAAAAGAACCTAAACACGATTCTAATCATCGACGAGGCCCAGGCAATCTACAAAAACACCTTTGAAGAGATCCGGATGCTGCTCAACTTCCAGATGAACGACCGCTACCTGTTAAATCTCGTGCTGGTGGGGCAGCCGGAGCTTCGCGACATAATAAGGGAAATTAAACAGCTCGACCAGCGCATAGCGATCCGCTACCATCTCAACCCGCTTAGCAACAAGGATACGGTAAACTACATACTTTTCCGCCTGGAAAAGGCCGGGGGGACAAAAGAGATATTTTCCCCGGAAGCCCTTCAGGAGGTATACAACTATTCAGGTGGAGTTCCCCGAAAAATCAATAATTTATGCGATCTGGCGCTGCTGGTCGGATTCGGCGAAAAGGCCAGGACAATAGACAATAAAGTCGTCTCCAAGGTCATTAAAGATTCCCTATAAACACAAGCACAACCGGCGCCTAAAAATGCCGATTCTCAGCGTTTTGTGAACGATCGGCGTTTTTGGTCTTGTTGGCGCTGTTTGATTTTGCAAAGAAAAGCGTCATGGTCCATCGAACCAGGATCGATCGACAAGAGGGTGTCCGGCCGGCAAAAATAGCCTCAGAGCTCAGACAAAAGGTTAGCGGGCTGGGTATCGCGATTGATGACGATCAGATCAACCGTTTTTTAATCTACTATAACGAACTTAAGGTCTGGAACAGCCGAATGAACATCGTTTCCAAACATTCTATAGACGAAATCGTCACGCGCCACTTTGTCGATTCTCTCGTCTCGATGCGCTACGTGAATCGTCCGAACGGATTTCTCATCGATCTGGGAAGCGGAGGTGGTTTTCCCGGCGTTCCGCTAAAGATCATGTTGCCGGATTTAAACCTCTTCCTTCTGGATTCGTCGCGAAAAAAGACATCGTTTCTTTCTCACCTGAGGGTTAAGCTTGATCTGAACAAGACAGAGATTCTAAGAATGCGTGCCGAATATCTTCTGACCGAGCCCCGCTTCGGGGGTATCTTTGATATAGTGATTTCACGAGCGGCGTTTAAACTATCTGAGCTTCTGATTTGGTCTTCCTATTTGCTCAGACGAGGGGGGAGGCTTATTGCAATAAAAGGGACGAACCTGCAAAAGGAGCTTCTAGACGCTAAACAAACAGCGGCTCAAACACAAATGGAATTGAACGCCGATAATAGCAACGCTTCGTCTATCAATAACCACGCAAAACATATAGCTATTTACAATCGCTCTTGACACCGGGATGTTTTAAAAATATGACAAAAACAAGACCGATTTGGAGTTTGTCCCTTTTAAAAACGCCCGTAGCCACCCTGTTTGCAAAATGAGAAAAATACTGAGCGTGACCAACCAAAAAGGCGGCGTCGGCAAGACTACAACGGCAATAAATCTGGCCGCCTCACTGGCAGCCGCTGAAAAAAAAACGTTGCTGATAGACTCCGATTCCCAGGGAAACGCGACCAGCGGGATCGGAGTGGATACTGAAGACGTCAAGAACCATAACCTTTACCAATGCATGGCAAAAAACCGTCCTTTGCAGGAGGTTATTGTAAAGACGCAGATACCGCAGCTGGATATCGTTCCAGCCAATCAAGACCTTGTCGGTGTTGAGCTCGAATTTGTCTTGCTCAAAGACAGGGAAAAAAGGTTGAGAGACCTAGTGAAAAAATTGACTTTGCCGTATGACTATATAATCATTGACTGTCCTCCCTCACTGGGCTTTTTGACATTGAACGCGATGGTGGCCTCGGATTGTCTGATCGTGCCGCTGCAGTGCGAGTATTTTGCAATGGAGGGGCTGGGCCACCTTTTAAAAACGATGGAGATGGTAAAACAATATTTGAATCCTGCACTTTATCTCGGCGGTATTCTGCTGACGATGTACGATTCGAGAAATCTGCTTTCCCGCCGGGTAAGCGACGACGTGCGCAAACATTTTGGGAATCTGGTCTTCGAAACGGTGATCCCTAGAAACGTAAGGCTTTCGGAGTGCCCCAGTCACGGGTTGCCGATTATTCTGTACGATATCAAATCCCGGGGCGCGATGTCCTATATGGCGCTGGCAAATGAGATCATGAAAAACGGGAGAATATAATGTCTCGTAAAGAATCCCTAGGCAGAGGTATCGGCGCGATGTTTCCTGATCTCGTCAGTCGGGTAGCCGACAGGCCTTCCTTCATCGTGTGCGGAATCGAGGAACTGATGCCCAATCGATTTCAGCCCAGAAGGGACTTCAACGACGACGCGCAAAACGAGCTAATCGCGTCAATCAAGAAAAACGGGGTCATACAGCCTATCATCGTCCGCAAAGCCGAAAATGGATACGAGATCATCGCGGGAGAGAGACGCTGGAGAGCGGCCCAGGCCTCCGGTCTTAAAGAGGTTCCGGTCATCATCCGTCAGGCAAGCGACCGGGAACTGGCTGAACTGTCGCTCATCGAAAATATACAGAGGGAGTCGTTAAACCCGATAGAAGAGGCAAGGGCGTATCAGACCCTTATGCATGACTTTTCTCTGTCGCAGGAGGACATTTCCGTCAGGGTCGGAAAGGATCGCTCGACGATCGCCAATATGGTAAGACTTCTCAAATTACCTGAAGAAATACAAAAGGATCTGATCAATAAAACTATTTCGACAGGACATGCCAGGGCACTTCTTACACTAGAATCCCCGGAGGAGCAGATAAAAACCGCGAAACTGATAAAGAAAGACGACCTGACCGTCCGAAAAACAGAAAACCTGATCAAAAATATTAAAAAAAATCGACAGCGCAAAGTTAAACAATCCCGTCCTCAATACATGGACGATCTAGAAAAACAGCTTACGTCCGTACTGCTTGCGTCGGTGAAAATCAGAACCGGCAAGCGGTCGGGCTTTATCGAAATAAAATACGCAAATGAGGAAGAATTAAAACGACTTATCGATCTTCTGCTGGACAGGAAGTGAATATTTTTATCAACACATGTTCATAAAGATGTTGATAACCTGATAGGTTTTTAGACATGCTGTGGGATGAAGTTATTAAAATAATTAAAGAAAGTATCAGTAAACAGAACTTCGAAACATGGATCAAACCGATTCGACTAAAATCGATAGAACAGGAGGATATACTCCTTTCTGCGCCCAACAGGTTTTTTTGTGAGTGGCTTGAGGAAAATCATCTCTCTTTAATTAAAGACGCGATCCATTCCAAAACCGGGAAGTTGTATAACATTAAATTCGTTATTGATAATGAAAAGACGCCACAAAATCCCGGTTCGCTAAAAAATGAAAGTCCCCATACGGAACAACAGGTTGAAAGCAAACCAGCTAAGAAAAAGATACACCCGACTCTGAATGTCAACTACAGCTTTGAACGCTTCGTTGTCGGCCCGAGCAACCAGTTTGCTCACGCGGCAGCCTTCGCAGTTGCCGAGCAACCAGCCAAAAATTACAACCCTTTATTCATCTACGGAGGAGTAGGCCTCGGCAAAACACATCTAATAAACTCAATCGGCCTTAAAACATTAAGTATTTATCCGACAATGAATGTTGTCTATGCCTCCGCTGAAGTTTTTATGAATGATTTGATTAACTCGATACGTTTCGACAAGATGCAGAATTTTAGGGAAAAATTCAGAAACATAGACTGCCTTTTAATCGATGACATACAGTTCATCGCCGGTAAGGAGAGGACCCAGGAGGAGTTTTTTCACACATTCAACACGCTCCATGACGCCGGGAAACAAATTGTTGTTACAAGTGATAGATTTCCTAAAGATATCCCGAACCTGGAAAGCAGGTTGCGGTCACGCTTCGAGTGGGGTCTGATAGCAGATATCCAACCGCCGGAAATAGAAACACGAATCGCGATCCTGGAAAAAAAGGCCGCGGAAAATAATGTTACGCTCCCTGAAAACGTAGCCTTTTTCCTTGCATCGCAATGCGAGTCAAACATCAGAGAACTCGAAGGATACCTCATTAGAGTCTTAGCTTATGCTTCTCTCACTAAACGCGTTATAGACATCGGCCTGGCCAAGGAAGTCTTAATGCATCTAGTACATAGCAATGGCGATAAAGAAATCACCTTAGAAGACATCGTTAAACTAACCTGTTCTGAGTTCGGCTCGACGGTCTCTGAAATAAAATCCCATAAAAAAAATAAGAGTTTGGTCGAGGCCCGTCAGGTTATCATGTTTCTGGCACGCGAAATGACGAACCTCTCGTTTCCTGATATCGGGGAAAAAATGGGAGGAAGGGATCATTCCACTGTTATCTACTCATATAAAAAGGTCAAAAAAAGGTTGCAGACAGACAAAAAATTTAATGAGATGGTTGAAAAAATTCAAAATGGACTTGTCAACAAAAAATAGATTTTTTTCTCAGGTTCATCAACAGGGTTTATTGTACAAAACGGTTAAAAATTCACATATAAAACGATCTTTCCACAAATTGCACCTCACTTACTACTATCACTAAATTTGATAGTAAAACAGAAAGGATAAGATAAATATGGATTTTGATATCAATAGAGATATACTACTTTCAGCCGTTCAACAAACACTTGGAATTGTTGAGAAGAAAACTACAATGCCTATTCTCAGTAATCTACTACTTAGAGCGGTAGATAACCACCTGGTTGTTGTGGCTACCGATATGGAAATAGGTCTAACGGCGAGTTACGAAGCCCTGGTCATTCATGAGGGGGAAGTCACTCTACCCGCCAGGAAGTTGTACGAGATGGTTAGAGAAGTACAAGGAGAGACAGTACACCTATCCAGAACAGATAAAGACGTCGTCGTTTTGAAATGCGGAAAGAGCAGCTACAGGATCCCTGGTGTGCCCGCCGATGATTACCCTGTTGTTGAGGAAAATATCGGTTTTTCCCTCTATCCCGTCAAGCGGTCCATTCTATATGACCTAATGAAGAAGACATATTTTTCGATCGCCAATGATGATTTAAGAAAGTATTTGAACGGCACATTGCTTGAAACAGAGAAGCTTGGCGATGCCTATGTTATGCGCATGGTATCAACGGACGGTCATCGTCTTTCACTGGCTCGTACATCCATTCCACGGGAAGAATTTTTCTTAACGGAGGTTGGTGGTAGTGTCATCATACCTAAGAAGGGAATCGGGGAGATGATGCGCCTTTTGGAGGATGATCAGGTAGATGAAGTTATGGTGGGTCTGACCCGTGGTGTTTTTGCTCTAAAAACAGAAAACACCCTCATCCAGGAGAGGCTCATCGACGGTACATATCCCGACTACAGGCGTATCATACCGGCGGAGAGTGGCGTAAAGGTAATGCTGAACCGTGATGAACTTCTGCACGCGGTCCGGAGAATGTTCGTTGTTTCTTCTGAAAAGCATAATAGGATGATTATTAATTTGTCACATGGAAGAGTTTTGCTGAGTTCCGCGAATAATGACGTTGGAGAGGCGAGTGACGAGATTGAAGCCCAGTACGACGGTGATGAGATCAGTATTGCATATAACGTGAAATATATTGCTGACGTAATCGACGTCATTGAAGAGGAAAGCGTTGAATTAGAGGTTAACGGGGACACGAAGCCAACGGTGATTCGCGGAAGTGGTAATAGTGACTATTTTTATATTGTTATGCCGTTAAGGATCGATTAGCTACTGCCGACAGTATATAATAAACTTCGACTGTTTGCATGCGGAACAAACAAAACATGTTAGGAACGAACGAAATGGAACCAGGTGAGTTGGAAGATTTGAAAGAGAAGACTGAAGTAGAAGACGCAGGGGATTATTACGGGGCTGACAGCATTAAGGTACTGGAGGGACTGGATGCGGTCAGAAAACGTCCAGCGATGTATATTGGGAGCACGAACAAGGATGGTCTGCATCATCTTGTCTATGAGGTGGTTGATAACAGTATTGACGAGGCGTCCGCCGGTTTTTGCGATACGATTGTTGTTACAATCCGGATGGATAACAGTATTGTCGTCGAGGACAACGGTCGCGGCATTCCGGTGGATATCCACAAAACACAAGGGGTGTCGGCGGCTGAGGTAGCTTTGACGAAGCTCCATGCCGGGGCAAAGTTTTCCAACGAAAGTTATAAAATTTCCGGTGGTCTGCACGGTGTAGGAGTTTCTGTCGTGAACGCCCTTTCTTCTTCTCTGGATGTCGAAATTCGCAGGGATGGCGGCGTGTACACACAGTCCTATCACAGGGGGATTCCCGATTATCCTTTGAAGATGATCGGCACGACGGACAGACGAGGCACAAAGGTCAGCTTTAAACCGGATGAGACCATTTTTGAGGAGACTGAGTTCAGTTTTGATATCCTTGCCAATAGACTCAGGGAGCTTGCCTTTTTAAACTCGGGCGTCAGGATAACGCTGAACGACGAACGTGTAGATAGAAGTTGTGAATTCTACTACGAGGGAGGCATTGTTTCTTTTGTAGAGTACATAGACCGCAATAAGAAGGTATTGATTAAAAAACCGGTGTATATTACAGGTTCGCGTGAGGATTGCACAGTGGAAGTTGCCCTCCAGTACAACGACACCTATACCGAGAACATCTTTTCCTTCGCGAACAGTATTAACACCGTCGAAGGGGGAACACATTTGATAGGCTTCAGGTCAGCCTTGACAAGGGCCATCAACAATTATGCCGCTGCAAACAATTTTTTAAAAAACGGGAAGGAGTCTCTCAAAGGGGAAGACCTCCGTGAAGGCCTTTCGTGTGTCATCAGCGTGAAGATAAAGAATCCCCAGTTTGAAGGTCAGACAAAGACAAAACTGGGCAACAGCGATGTAAAAGGGCTTGTCGAGGGGATTGTGTACGACAAACTCACCAGTTATCTCGAAGAGAACCCGTCCGTTGCCAAACAACTTATCTCAAAATTCATTGATGCCGCTCGCGCACGCGAGGCGGCCCGTCGCGCCCGGGAGCTCACCCGGCGAAAGACGGCGCTTGAGGTCGGATCCCTTCCGGGCAAGCTCGCCGATTGCCAGGAACGCGATCCGGCGCGCAGCGAGCTTTATCTGGTCGAGGGGGATTCCGCCGGTGGTTCCGCAAAACAGGGCCGGGATCGGAAAAATCAGGCGATTCTACCGCTTAGGGGCAAGGTCCTCAACGTCGAAAAGGCCCGGTTTGACAAGATGCTCCAAAACGAGGAACTCAAGGTGATTATCACCGCGCTGGGGATGGGTATCGGCGAGGAAGATCGAGATATCAGCAAGGTAAGGTATCATAAGATCATCATCATGACGGATGCAGACGTGGACGGACTCCATATCCGCACGTTACTTCTGACTTTTTTTTTCCGGCAGATGAAAGAAATCATCGAGAGAGGCTTTCTCTACATTGCCCAGCCGCCGCTTTTCAAGGTTGTTAATAAGAAGCAGGAAATCTATATTCACGACGAACAGGCGATGGAGAATTACGTGCTCGAAAACGGCGTGAACAGCATTCGTTTGTTTACAAAAGAAGGGCAATCCGAACAGGCGTTAAGCGGGAAACGGCTGCTGGACTACCTTCGCAGGGTTGTCCGGATAGAGAAAATCCTCGGCAGATTTGAGAAGGACGGCTATCCCAAACACCTCATCTCGCTGCTGGCGTCGGAGGTAAAACTCTCGGAGGATGATTTCGGCAGCGAGGAAGCGATTCAGGGAACAATCGAACGAATAGGTCAATCCCTCGGCGAAAAGCTCGAACAGGCAAAGACGGAAATAGACCCGAAATGGGGCAAATGGCAGATGGTTTTGTCTGTCCGTCGGGACACCAAGAGCACGGAAACGATAGTAGGAGTCGATACGGTCAGAATCCCACAGTTTGTTGAACTCAAATCTCTATTTACGCAGATTGCCGCGCTGGGCCCGCCGCCTTATCGTGTAGGCACGGCGCCTCAGGATGACGGTGGAGGGGAAACCACTACAACGACCGTCGATACGCTGGCGGACCTCGTTGATTACGTCGTCAGTTCCGGTAAAAGAGGCCTTATGGTACAGAGGTATAAGGGTCTTGGCGAAATGAACCCGGAGCAGCTCTGGGACACGACGATGAACCCTGAAAAAAGGACGTTGGTACAGGTCAGGATTGAGGATGCAATCGCCGCCGATGAGATATTTACGACGCTTATGGGAGACCAGGTCGAGCCCAGACGAGATTTTATATTTAAGAACGCACGTTACGTATCCAATCTGGACGTTTGATTTGCATCGCGCTGTTGAGCCCGTTTTTGGGAAGGCGCTGTGGTTTGTTTAAGGAGAATGCAACCCAATGGAAACCCTGTTTGAGAAGACGGTTGTAGCCAATATTGAAGACGAGATGAAGCGCTCCTACGTCGATTACGCGATGAGCGTCATCATCGGAAGGGCCATTCCGGACGTGCGGGACGGTTTGAAACCTGTCCATCGCCGCGTGTTGTTTGCGATGAACGAAATGGGCAACCGCTGGAACAAGCCGTACAAAAAATCGGCGAGGATCGTCGGCGACATCATCGGTAAGTACCATCCCCACGGAGATGCGGCGGCTTACGATACAATTGTAAGAATGGCTCAGGATTTTTCGCTGCGTTATCTGCTCATCGACGGGCAGGGCAACTTCGGCTCAGTGGATGGAGACCCGCCTGCCGCGATGCGCTATACAGAAGTCAGGATGACGAGGCTGTCCGAGGAACTGCTGGCCGATCTAGAGAAAAATACCGTTGATTTCGTTCCTAATTATGATGAGTCGCTCCAGGAACCGACCGTCCTTCCGGCAAAGATGCCTCATCTGCTCCTGAATGGGTCTTCGGGGATAGCCGTCGGCGTGGCGACCAACATCCCGCCCCATAACCTGTCCGAGGTTGTAGACGGGACCATCGCGTTGATACGCGATCCGGCACTGACGGCGGACGATCTGATGCGATACATTCATGGCCCTGATTTTCCCACGGCAGGCTTCATCAACGGCAGGGAAGGGATCGTTTCGGCATACCGAACGGGTCGCGGTATCATACGGCTGCGCGCACGCGCGATGATAGAGAAAAACGCACGCAACGAACGCGAGAGCATCGTCATTACCGAGTTGCCTTATCAGGTCAACAAGGCAAATCTCCTTACACAGATCTCCGAGCTGGTTAAGGACAAAAAAATTTTTGGAATCAACGACTTGCGAGACGAATCCGACAGGGACGGCATCCGCATCGTTCTCGATCTCAAAAGGGATGAAATCTCGACTGTTGTGTTAAACCAGCTCTACAAACACACCCAGATGGAGACTACGTTCGGCATCATCATGCTCGCGATCGATAAAGGGCAGCCGCGTGTCTTCGATCTTAAAGGGGTTTTGCAGAGTTTCGTAGAATTCCGCAAGGAAGTCGTTACGCGCAGAACCGCCTTCGATCTTGCGCGTGCGCGGGAAAGGGCCCACATACTTGAGGGGCTCATCATTGCGCTCGATAGGATAGACGAAGTCGTTGCGTTGATCAGGGCGTCGAAGAGCCCCGCCGAGGCCTCTTCCTCTCTATGCGCACGCTTCGGCCTCACCGAGATGCAGGCGAAGGCGATTCTCGATATGAGACTTCAACGCCTTACCGGGCTTGAGCGGGAAAAGGTCGAAACGGAATACTCGGAACTCAGCGCGCTGATCAAACAACTTCAGGGCATTCTTGATGACCCGGCGAAGATTCTGGATGTTATCGTCAAAGAGCTTACCGAAATCAAGGAGCGCTACGGTGACGAAAGACGTACCGAGATCGTCGTCGACCCCGGGGATATCGATATAGAGGACATGATCGTAGAAGAGGACATGGTCGTGACCGTTTCGCATGCGGGCTACGTAAAACGAAACGCGGTGAGTCTGTATAAAAACCAGCGCCGGGGCGGCCGCGGAAAAATCGGAATGGGGACGAAAGAGGAAGACTTTGTCGAGCGGATCTTCGTTGCCTCAACCCATCACTATCTTCTGATCTTTACGAACAGAGGGCGGCTGTACTGGCTTAAAGTTTACCAGATACCCCAGGGGGGAAGGGCCTCGCGGGGCAAGGCCATCGTGAATCTGATCAATATCGGCCAGAACGAAAGGGTGGCCGCGGTACTGTCCGTGCGGGAATTTTCCGGAGACAGATCGATTGTCATGGTTACGAGAAAGGGGACGATCAAAAAGACCGAGTTGTCCGCGTTTTCGAATCCGCGTGCCGGGGGTATTATCGCGGTTTCGGTCGCTGAGGACGACGATCTGATCGGCGTGCAGCTGACTTTTGGAAATCAGGACGTGTTTCTCGGAACTAAAAAGGGTAAGTCGATACGGTTTTCTGAGAAGGATGTGCGTGAAATGGGACGGACCGCGCGGGGCGTCCGGGGGATTACGATGCGCCCCGATGACGAGGTTGTCGGCATGGAGATACCCACGGAAGGCAACACGATCCTGACGGTTTCCGAAAACGGGTACGGCAAGAGAACCGACATATCGGAATACCGCCTGCAGTCCCGCGGCGGGAAGGGAACGATCAATCTCAAGGTGTCGGCCAAAACCGGTGATGTATCCGGAATACTTCAGATTTCCGGAAGCGAGGATATTATGCTAATCAGCAATTCCGGCCGGATCATCCGGATGAGCTCCGCCGAGGTCAAGGTCATTCACAGAAGTACTCAGGGGGTGCGTCTTATCGATTTAGACAAGACAGAGAAGCTGGTCGGTGTCGCCCGTGCCGAGCGCGAAGAGGAAAGGGACGGCGATAATCTTGAAGAAAACGAACAGGACGAAGACGATGCACCGTCGCTGGATATCGAGGAAGATACCTAGCTAAACGCTGCGGCCTTTTTGCCTTTTTGCGTGTTCGTTTTTTAAGACAGCGAGACCTTTGAGAAATGTTGCAAGGTCTCCCTGAGCAAGGCTCACAAGGTCTCACAGCATCGCATTTGAAACAGCAACGTTTTTTGTCCTCTGTATGCGTTATCAAGTGCTTGATCATACAGCCGATTTAGGGATTGATATCACCGGATCAACTCTAAAATCTGTCTATGCTGGCGCTGCCAAGGCCCTTTTCAGCGTTTTATCCGATCTGTCCGCTGTTCGGGCGAACGAAATGATGGAGCTGAGCGTTGAGGGGCTGGACCGTGAAGATCTGCTCGTCAATTTTCTCCGGGAGCTTCTTAACCTCTGGAATAGAAACAGATTTCTTGTTAAATCCTGCCAGATACTCAGCCTGGCGCCGCGGAGGCTCACAGCCAGGCTGTTCGGCGAGCCGTATGATCCTGTTGTCCACCGGATCAGACGCGAGATCAAGGCGGTAACCTACCACGATGTGGCGCTGGTCCCCACCAAAAGGGGCTGGAAAGGGACATTTGTTTTGGATGTTTGATCTTCCTTTGCACCCAATCGATCAGTGGCGATGGGAAATCCCCCGGGAAGGGAGGATGCGGGTCCCGGGCATTTTGTATGCGAGCCAAAAGCTGCTTCGGAGTGCCGACACCGCGGAGGCGATGAAACAGGTGGTCAACGTGGCATGCCTGCCCGGTATCGTCAGGGCGTCTCTGGCAATGCCGGATATGCACTGGGGATACGGCTTTCCGATAGGCGGAGTCGCAGCGTTTGACCTGGACGAAGGGATCATCTCGCCCGGCGGAGTCGGCTATGATATCAATTGCGGCTGTCGTCTGATGACGACACGGCTTTTTGTTACGGATATACAAGATCACCTGAAAGATCTCGTTACGGCCCTTTTCCGCCATGTTCCTTCGGGAGTGGGTGTCGGGGGGCACCTCAAGCTAACGGCGAAGGAGGTCAGGCAGGTCCTCGCCGAAGGAGCCGGTTGGGCTGTTCGGCACGGTTTCGGGGAAACGGAAGATCTCGAAACGACGGAAGACGGGGGTGTATTTCCCGGAGCTGATCCGGAAGGTGTCAGCGATGCGGCAATCACACGCGGAAAGGATCAGCTCGGAACGCTCGGATCGGGCAATCATTTTCTCGAGATCGAGGCCGTCGACGAAATCTTCGACCAAAAAACGGCGGCGGTCTTCGGCCTCGAAAAGGGACAGATCTGTGTCATGATCCACAGCGGTTCGCGTGGGCTCGGCTACCAGATATGTGACGATTACCTCTTTGAGATGGTCAAACACGCCGGGGAAACGGGAATAGAACTTCCGGATCGTCAGCTCGCCTGCGCGAAGATTAATTCCGAACGGGGGAGACGTTATTTTTCCGCAATGGCCTGCGCCGCGAATTACGCGTGGGCCAACCGTCAGCTCTTGATGCATGAAGCCAGGGAGGCCTTTCAAGAGGCGCTGAGGATTTCGCCGAAGGCGTTAGGCATGAGACTCCTCTATGATATCTGTCATAATATCGCAAAGATAGAGAGATTTCCGGTGGATGGCAACGAGATGCGCCTCTGCGTTCATCGCAAGGGAGCCACAAGGGCTTATCCGGCGGGACATCCTCTCGTACCGGCCCGTTACCGCGACGCAGGGCAGCCCGTCCTGATTCCCGGAGATATGGGTACGGGTTCCTATGTCCTTGCAGGCTCTGCGGCTGCGATGACGGAAACCTTCGGAAGCGCCTGTCATGGCGCCGGGAGGGTTATGAGTCGCACCCAGGCACGAAAATCGAGCAGGCGAAGGGCCGTTGCTACCGAGATGGAAAAACGCGGTGTTATTGTTATGTCTTCGAGCCGCGGGACGCTCCAGGAAGAAATTCCCGAGGCTTACAAAAATCTCGATGAGGTCGTCGAGGTAGTGCACGGCGCGGGTCTTGCGCGCAGGGTAGCGAGGTTGAGGGCGCTCGGCTGTGTGAAGGGGTGATACCCTCTCTCTG
This sequence comes from Syntrophus aciditrophicus, assembly GCA_020722315.1. Lineage (GTDB taxonomy): Bacteria > Desulfobacterota > Syntrophia > Syntrophales > UBA5619 > DYLD01. The sequence goes on along the minus strand of DYLD01000039.1, from coordinate 1,180 downwards.
GTGTTAAACCGGCGCGATCCGATCGTCGTTCAGGAAGCTTTTTTCACCCTAAAACCTTTTCAGCCCGCCCCACGGAACCTTTTTGGGGGTTCTGCAAAACTCACGAAATGCCGTCTTGAATGTCTGGTCTGTCATCCTGGCCGTGTTCTGCAGAAATCTCGTATATCCAGCAGAAAAACCTCAGCCCCCTTTTTGGCGGCCAGTTTCTTCGCGAGCTTCCAGTAAGGCTCCGTAGTTGCCAACCCTTCCGCATACAGGCGGTGCCAGTCCTTCGCCACCGGCATCTCTTCGTACAGCATAGGCCTTTGAGCCTCGAGCAGGTTCCTCTGCCTGCCCATGAAATCAGCTGAACACACCACCTTTCCCGAGGCCTTTGAACCCAGGCGACGCAACCATTCCACCCCTTCGAATCCCCTCAACAGGTGATGGTCAAGGATCACAAAACCGGAGTTTTTGGATAACAACATTGCGTTCTGCCACGCGTTTTGTATATCTTCATTGCCGAGTTTGTGCAGATAGAGCGGCGGTCCGCTTGCGAGGACAACATCCGGCTTCCAGGATATAATTTGTGCTATGGCCTCTTCGTTGAGCAGTTCGATGTCGGAGGCATGGACGAACACAAAATCCTCTTCGATTCTTGTCATGATCACCCGTTCCATTGTGTCGGTTGTGCCGTGGGGAACCGGGTCGGAGAAGCTCAACAGTCCTTCCGACTTCCCGTCGGCGTCGACAAAAGGATTTTTTAGCGATGAGCGCAACGCAGCGGTCCTTTTTGCCTCGGTGGGGGAAAGCACTGTCGTTTTGGCCCATATCTTCGCGTCCGGGTTCAGGCACGCCACTTTTTGAAGCTGCAACTGATCTGGGTTTGCGTCTGCCAGGGGGATGTGATCGCCGTGAAAATGGCTAATGACGATATCCGAGGCCAGCCGCCACTCTTCGATAATCCTCTTCCGGATACGCTCTCCCACAGCTACCTGCAACGGGTGCGGGAGCAATCGAAACCTCGTGTAGCCCAGCGCAAGGCCCGGATCGATCAGTATCCTTTTGTCCTTCGTCTTTACGACGGTACAGAGGCTCCGGACGCCGAGGGACTCCGCCGCCAGAATTTCAATTTCCATATGAACCCCAGGCCTTTACAAGGCACAATGAAGGATGAAAATACGCCTTAAGAAAGCCTTCC
>DYLD01000223.1 GCA_020722315.1 Syntrophus aciditrophicus | reverse complement strand
GTCGTAATCCCTTCGTAAATCAGGTCGTTTCAGTCCGCGGGAGGTTATCTAACAAGTTTTTCGTATAGTTGCAATATAGTTTCCGCAGACCTCTGGTAAAAAATCTTCTATTCCGCGCCAAAATGAACTCCTTAATTGTTCGTTGTGTATCTAACTGCTTAATAATTCGACACAATTACGATTCCGCAGACCTCGTCCCTCTTTTCTCGACAAGTTTTAATAAAATCAAGGTGTTAATCAAAAGAGCCCATTCAAGCTAGAGGTCTGCGGAGGCCAAGAATTTGATAAAAAGTGGTTTTGTCCCCGTTAACCGAAACGGTTTCGATATTCAATTGCCAAAGAACGCACCGGGAAAGTCCGGAGGAGTATGTTGTCAAAATTTATGGCAATTTAGGAAAATCAAAACTGTTTTCAAATCCGACAAATTTGGTAACAATTTCCCATATAACCGTCGCCGCATGTTTTGGGACCGAGGCCACACCGTGGGCAAGAATTGAATTGTTCCTGTTTGTCTGGATTTTTTCAATTTCCTTGATATTGGCAAAAAACCTGGCACCGGCCTCATGGTTCATATACCGGAGGAATTCGAAGGTTGCACCCAACGGCAATTTGAGTGTTCCTTTGCCGGCATCAAGATATTTCACCGTAAATGCTTCGCGGATCTCCTCGGGAACTATCTCAGGTTTTACCTCGTTATTCTTGCATCCGACCGTTTCGATAAATAGAATCTGCCCGTAAAGCTCCAGGGCGCGGTAAATCCTTGCCGCCGCGTCATCAAAGGAACTATCTTCCATTCTTCTTTTGGCGTTGTTCAGCAGATCGTCTATAAGAATTGGATGGATGGTTTTAAGATTATCTGTATGTTCAAGCAGTTCCGTTAAATATTGTTCCAGCGCACCCAGCTGGCGCTGTAACACTTCCATATCTGGATTGGGCCATCGCTTGACGAAAAAATCAAGCGCAGTAATCCCTTGCTGAATTTTTTTCCTGGCTGCCGAGTGATTGAACAAATCCCAGTTCATGAACCCTTCCGCCAAGGGTTTTACGAAATCAAGATACAAAAGGATTTCTTCCGGTACGCTGTTTTGTTTGCAGCGGTCTATGATTTCGATGACCGCGCCGTAACGGCGGCTATTGAAAAGGGTGACAATCTGCCTTCGCTCCTCTTCGGCAAAGACCGACCAGGGGTTCATTTCGGCATACACCTTTTCGTGGCCGTCAATAACAACACCCAGACCGTCCTTGGCGCGCAGATCCCCTCCCACGTAGCTGAATCGATACGGCTTGCCGATTGTTGCAAGAACGAGTGCAGCCGTCATCACCTTCGTGCCGCCTGTATAATCGACCACAACATCACAAGGGGGCTGGTCCGCCTTCATGATCCTATCCACGCACCGCCGCGCCGCTTTGTAGGATTCAAAGATCGAATTGGGGTTTTCAGTAATTTCATAGTTTACCTGCGGCTTTCTGGCGCATGATTTCAGAACATCACCTGCCAAGGCTATCGAATCATGCGAAGCCAGAAAGACTATTCTTTCCGGATTGTAAAGCGACAAACTTTTCTTTAGAGGCTCGGGCGAACCGCCGAGCGACATGATCATGGTTGTTTCCATATCCCCATCAAACCTTCCGCGACCGCCGGTTTCATTATCTGTGGCAGCCGGTTGCCCCCCATTTTTTTCGGAAGAATGTTCACATTTCGGCGAAACCATCAAAATGCTTCCGCCATACTCCCCTGTCCAGCATACGTTCATACTGGTCGTGGTTTGGCGCCAGATCGCATACATGGACAATGCCTTCGTCGTTTTCGTAATAGAAAATCCTTTCCGGGATCCGGCCGGACAAAAAAACGAGGCAATCCGAATTGTTTTTTTGCCGGGTCCGGCTCCGCCTGATGAGAGGGTCCCTCATCTTTTTTAAATACTTGATCAGAACGGCGCGTTCGTCGATACTTACGGCATCCAACGTGGCTTTGGCTCTCGAAGACAGCAAAATGGGAACATCCGCCGATACGGCCTCCCTTGCCCTGCACGCCTCGTAAAAAATTTCGCCGACAGGCGAAAGCAACACGAACCCGTCTTCTTCGGTAACAAGAAATCTGAGATCGGGCGGAATGCCCTTCAACCTCGGCGCCGCCTCGTCAGCGGTTCTCAAATCCTGGTTCAGCCATTCGATCAAATCGTCGTAATCGAGAAAAAGGCCGCAATCCCAGGCGATCGGCACCGGGGGCATTTCGATGATTTCCTGAAATTGTTCGTGCATGTAATAGACGGGGATGTCGAATAGCAGGCCGATCAAGGTCGCGTAGGCAATCTCCGCCTTGAAGCCTCCCGTTGCGTTGATGCCCACGTCATTGCCTCTGTCGCGCTCCTCCTTGATAAGTTCGATTATCGTTGAGACAAGGGACCGCAGACCGCGCATCCGGAAGCGGGCCTCCTGATACGACAGATCGGGGATATGCCGGTATCGGCTATTATAGCCCATGCCGTTGAAATGCCGACTCAGGGAATCCGCGCAAAGGGCGCCCTCTCTGGTGGAAGAATGGAGAAAAACAACACCATCTCCATCCTTTAGCAACCCGCGCAGCGAATTGGTCTCAGCGCTGGCCTGTTCGGCCGCGGTCTGGCGAAGATAATTTGCAAGCGACTGCGCGGTCGGTTTTTCGTTGTTTTCTTTAAGATAGTTCGTAAGCAGCGAAGTGCCTACGGTAGTAATGATAACTCGCATGACAATTTGTCCTCACACCGTAATTTTGTCAATAATGTAATTATTCCCTGCCTTGTGCACTAGAACGTTCGCAGCCTTGATCTCTTTCTTGCCCTCGAAAAGTTTCTTGTGAAGCGTTTCGTCGGTTGCCGCACGCACGTTGTTTTTGCCACGCAGTTCAGCCTTTTTGTTATCCTTCGCGGTGGCAGTGACGATGCCCCCGCCCCCCGCATTGAATGTCACAAACGCGCCCTCCCAGGTTTCCTG
>DYLD01000222.1 GCA_020722315.1 Syntrophus aciditrophicus | reverse complement strand
TTATGCTTATCAAATCTCTTTGTGAAAATTGAGCTACTCTTCGCAAAGTTTTCGATCCACTGTCTCGTTTGTTATTCAAAAAGATTTTACGAAGATGATCTTGCCGTCGCCAGGGGCGTAGAAATCCGGAAGAAAGGCTTCCTCACGGTACCCGCAGGCCTTGTAGAAACGACGGGTAGGTTCGTATTGGGGCCGCGAAGACGTATCGACATAGATCCGTTTTGCTTTGCGCCGGAGCATTTCCCGCTCGGCGGCTTCCAGCAGCGACCGCCCGATACCACGCCGCTGGAGTGACGGATCGACGACGATCCAGTAAAGATCAAAGCTATGCAATGTTCCCGGTATCAACCCGAAACAGGCATAGCCGACGAGATGTTTATCCTCATCGACCAACAGAAAAAAATAACCGCTCTCGTCACCTTTGGTCAGCGATTCATCGACGAGTTCAACCGCGATGAGAACTTCCTCCGCGGAAAAAAAACCTGTTCTTTCCACGAGTCTTCGTACATCCTCACGATCCTCCGATTTTACCGAGGTACGGTAGCTTCTCTTCGCGTCATTCATTCTTCAAGTCTCACGATAGAATTGCATGCATCCCTCACCCGAAAAACAACCCTGTCTTATCCCGTATCCTGCCGGCATAAAGAACGCGCGGCTGATCCATTGCCCCGAGAATGGTTCGTTCAAACATCATCAATAATGCGCTCAAGAACATTTGTCCATTCTATCTTCGCCCGTTCGGTTGCGGCGAAAAACCCCGCATCGGGCGACAGGCACGGGTTTGCGTTGATCTCGAGAATCCACGGCTTCCCGGATGAATCCACGCGGAAATCGACGCGCGCATATCCGCGCAATTCAAACAGCCGCCAGCAGGCAAGCGATAACTCTCTTAACCGGGACAGCAGCCGGGCATCGCTTTCGGCAAAGTCGAAGCTTCTCGGAGTCTGCTCGTATTCCGGCGAATCCGGCAGCCATTTCGCCCTGTATCCGACAACCCGTATCTTCCCCGGCGGATAGGCATCAAAACGGATCTCCGCCGGCGGCAGCACCTCCGGATGGCTACAAGAGCCGCCCCGGCTTGCCAAAAGAGAAATGTTGAATTCCCTGCCGTCGATGAATTTTTCGGCAAAGCACGAACCACCGAGTCTTTTTCGTCGGTGGGCGATCTCTTCGACCAGTCTGTTTTGATCCGCATCAAGCAGCACCGAATCCTCATCAAGGCCTACCGAGGCGTGTTCCCAGAGGGATTTGACGATCCAGGTGCCTCTTTCGACAGGCGCTTCGGGATTTTTCGCGTCTAAAAACCACGCCGGGGTAGGAAGTCCGGCGCCGGCAAGCAGCCTTTTGGCGAGATGCTTGTTTGACGTCATAAACATCGCCTCCGTCTGCGCACCGGTGTAGGGAATGCCAAGCGCATCGAGCAGAGCAGGCGCGATATGGATCAGACGCCCCGTTCCGGCAAGCGACTCAACGATGTTAAAAACCAGATCCGGTTTTAGCCTTTTTAATGTCTGCGCGGTTACCTCAAGGTTCAACGACATCGCCACGCCGACCGGTTCATGGCCGAGGCGGATGAGACCCTCTGAAATCACGGCGGCCTCCGCGAGCACATCCTGTTCATCAGGTCCTGCCCCTTTTGGAACCTCGCCGTGCAGGATCGCAATCTTCATTTCCCCACCATCCCGTTGGTCGCCCGACCCTTCGGGCAAACACGTTTTGAGACCTTTGAAAAATGGCGCCTGAAGCGCAATTTCAAAGATTTTTCGGGGTACCCCGCCGGAAGCCCAAGGCTTTAAAGGCGTTAAAAACGCGAACAGTAGAGAGCGTTTAGCCTTTGAAGACTTGAGCGAGACGTCGCGGGGTCGAAAAAAGGTCTGATCAGCGCGAAGGCGTCATTTTGCAAGGGTCTCGCTTTGCCTATCAACGAAATAGCCGGCAATCTCATAGAAATCCCATCCCTGTTATCTATCCGGCATCGCTATTTCTTTTGTTTGATACGGCGGAGCGCGGATCGCATGATTCTATCGATCATTTCCTTATAAGACATTCCAGCCAGTTCGCAGAGAATCGGCAGATCGGAATGCCCCGGCCTGAGACCGGCCAGCGGGTTAACCTCGAGAAAACTGGGGTTCCCGTCCGCATCGGCCCGCAAATCGACACGACCCGCATCGCGGCCGCCCAGCGCACTCCAGACCGCGAGGGCCGTTTGCGCCGCTTTCCGAGCGGATTCGCCGTCGGCAAGGCGGTACTCGATGCGTCCGTGCCACTGTTCCTTGACCTGATAAGAGTAGATCGAATGCTTTGCCTGATCGGTAAAGTAAACCTCCATGACGCCGGGAACGTCGGCTTCAGACCCTGTCCCGATCAGACCGACCGTGAATTCACGGCCGGGCAGATAGCTCTCGACAAGAACGGGTTGAGCGAATTTCCTGAGCAGCTTTGAGCAGACATTGATGAGTTGTTCTTTATTGTTGATTTTCGAAGCGGTGCTTATCCCTTTGCCGGTTCCCTCGGCAATCGGCTTCACGAAAAGCGGAAAATCAAGGTTGACCGCCCTGGCGTCGTCGAGGGATTCGACAACCTCAAAATCGGGGGTTGGAATCCCGAAATCACGGACAAGCCGCTTCGCCGTCGGCTTGTGCAGCGTTACCGAAAGAACAAGCGGATCGGAGAAGACATAGGGAATATCCCACGCCTCCAGCAGCGCCGGTATCTGCGCCTCGCGGCCGAAACCGCTCAAGCCCTCGGCGATGTTGAAAACGATATCCCATCTTTCCCCCGCCGCGAGCCGGCCTACAAGCATCCGTATATTGCCGATTCGCCGGGTTTCAAAACCCAGAGAAGAGAGCGTTTCGTCTATCGCCGCGATCGTTTCGGGGCTGTCGAATTCAGCCGTTTCTTCTTCCGAAAAACCCCGGACGATATAGTCATCCCTGAGGTCGTAGGTGATGCCGACTATCACCGGAAATGTATTCCCAAAATTATCCTCCCCCTTTTTCTCTGGAAAA
>DYLD01000221.1 GCA_020722315.1 Syntrophus aciditrophicus | reverse complement strand
TTCAGACAGGATTTTTCTTCTAACACAGCCCAACAGATGTTTCAAGTTTTAGAAACGCCGAACGTAGTAAACCGTAGCCGGTGTCAACACCGGCTTTCTTTGCCCCACCACCGCCCCGGCCTCACCCACGTCGTATGCTTCAACCGTGGGAAGAAGGAACTCATGAAGACCGACAAAAAAATTGAGGAGATGCATCGTACCCGCCCCCTGATTTTCAATAACCCTTCGATACCTCCAAATAATCCTTGACAGGGGCTGCCGAAAAGTTTATAAGGTGCCTGTACTTTTTTAGTTTCGGTTTTGGCCGATCAAACCCCAGAGCCCGCGAAAAGGGTTCCGGGGTTTTTTTTATGTGTCTTTACACATACCGAGTAACAACAGGAGGAAACATGGCCAAACAAAGTCAGAATCAATTAGCCAAGCGACAGAAGGAGCTTGAACGCAGACGAAAGGCCGAAGAAAAGATGGCCAGGCGTCATGAGAAGAAAAATAACCTGCCCAGTAAAAGCGATGCGCCGGTCACCGACCGGTTTTAACACCTTCCGAAGCAGCGCCATAGACAACACACTGCCCTCTCCGGACGACGGACCGCAGGGCATTCCAACATTCCGTCAGAAAAGGAAAATAATGAGTTTTAAAGAGTTTCATTTGCACCCATCTATCGAATCCGCGATCCGGCGCATCGGCTATAACGAGCCGACGCCGATTCAACATCAGGCTATCCCCCTGATTCTCCACGGTAAGGATCTCACGGGCCTTGCCCAGACCGGCACCGGGAAGACCGCTGCCTTTGTCCTGCCCATTCTGGATCGCCTGCTCGCGGTTCCACACCGGCAGCCGCGCGTCCTGATCCTTGCCCCGACGCGGGAACTGGCGGAACAGACCCACGAGGCCATCGGCGTGCCGGGTCGTGATACAGGTCTCAAGAGCGTGACCGTTTACGGGGGGGTGAGCAAGGATCCCCAGATTCAGAAGCTCCGCGCAGGTGCGGAAATCATCGTGGCCTGCCCGGGCCGCCTGCTCGATCTTGCGGACCAGGGCGTGATCCCCTTCTCCGATTTGAAGATCCTCGTCATTGACGAAGCGGACCGTATGCTGGACATGGGCTTTATGCCTGATATCCGGAAAATCGTGAAACGGCTGCCGGCAACGCGGCAAACGCTGCTTTTTTCCGCCACCATGCCTGAAGACATTCAGAAGCTGGCAACGGCGATTCTTCATGAACCGGTGGTTATCCGGGCCGGTGAAGGTAAGCCTGCGTCCACGGTCGCCCATGCCGTCTATCCGGTTGAGCCGCATCTGAAGACGTCCCTCCTGATGAAGCTGATCGAGAGGACAAAGACGGAGTCGATCCTCGTTTTCACGCGGACGAAACACCGCACGACGAGCGTGGCCGCGAAGATGAAAAGGGCCGGGTTTGCAGTGGCCTCCCTTCAGGGCGATCTTTCGCAGAACCGACGTCAGGATGCCATCGCGGGATTTCGCGACGGCAAGTACCGGATCCTCGTAGCCACTGACATTGCCGCCCGTGGGATTGACATTACGCGGATATCCCATGTCATCAATTACGACATGCCCGACACCGTGGAGGCATTTACGCATCGGATCGGACGGGCGGGACGGGCGGAGAAGACGGGAGACGCCTTCACGCTGGCAACGCCGCAAGACCGGCCGCTTTTGAGCAGCATAGAGTCTGTGCTCGGCAAACAAATCGAAAGACGCATCCTCGAAGGATTTGACTACGCGACGCCGGCACCGTCAGGCATCCGCCCGGCAGGTTCTACGCGTTCCTTCAACGCTTGCGGGAGCCTGAACCGTCTGCCCGGGCGTTGCCCTGACGTGCAGGGCGCCCGTTCCCACGGGCATAAACCGGCAAGCAACGGGGCTCGCAATGCCCCGCGCTCTTTGGATGGATTCCCCCGGCAGCTCCGTTCAGCGCGGGCAAAATAGGCAGCCCATCCGACGCCGGATTGTCGGAAGCGACGGCTCTCTTTACAAGGCGGGAGCTGGGAGCGACCCTGGCCGGCTGCAAGGCTGAAAGGCCGTGGATCAGATCAGCGGGGAAATGCGGGCGGCGGAAGAGATAACGTTTTTTTTTCACACCACTTTAAGAAGGAGGCTTCACGATGAAAATCTATGTAGGGAACCTGTCGTACAACGTCACGGAAGAAGAGTTACAGCAGGCTTTTGCGGCCTTCGGGCAAGTTGAATCCGTATCCATTATCAAGGACCAATTCAGTGGCCGGCCGAAAGGGTTCGGTTTCGTCGAGATGTCGGTGAAAGAAGAGGCCCAGGCTGCCATCGCGGGCATGAACAGTAAGATGATAGGTGACCGGCCTCTGAACGTCAGCGAAGCCCGACCCCGTACGGATAATCGGCGCGGAGGCGGTTACCGGGGCGGTGGCAACCGGGGAGGCGGTAGAGGTCGCTACTAACAACAACTCACCCGAAAAGGCCTTCAGCGATGACCGGCACGACTATGTTGGGTCAGAGCGGGTCCAGTCAACCATTTTCAAACGAATGACTGCGGAAAAGTCACACATTTCGTGACTTTCGTCGAGTGAAACATGCAGCCTCAAAAGAACTCTGTCTGGTTTAAAGCAATATGCCGACGATTCGGGAGGGGTCATGATTGTGCGACCGGATCACATTTGTTTCGGTTTATTACGGTGTAGGAAAAGCAAAAAAGGAGGTTTTGCGGTCAAAAAGCGGTCAGGGTATCTATATTCCAAGGTAGGCTCTCAATTTGCGAACCGCCTTTTCGTGTTTAAATGGGTTCATGCGACCGATATTCAGAAGTTTCCACTTCACGGCGGGCAGGTTCTAAATGCCTTCAATGCCTATCAGCCGCCACCGGGGCACACCCTCTTTAATCCCGCATGATTTTCACAAAATACCGTCTTTGCCTTTTGCGCCCATAATGACGATCGTGGTTGCTTTTTGCGGCGCATCTCGGTATTACTTGCCGGGCAAAGCATATTGTGTGCCGCACACTATTGGGACAGAACCGCCTGTCAGTTCTCTATCGCGCTCGGTGATACCGGTTCAGGGGAT
>DYLD01000220.1 GCA_020722315.1 Syntrophus aciditrophicus | reverse complement strand
TCCGGAAATCGTCCCGTCCGGAACCTTTCCATTCCCGGATTTACGATGTGCTTAACTGATCTTTAACAGTTGCCCAAAAATAGTTCCACCATTTCAGATAGATGGGCGCCTTGAAAAAGTTCTTGGCACCACAGATTGCTCTTTGACAACATGCTTTGCGTCATGCCACCTCCCGGATCGTCGGCGGGATGGCCACACCAACGGCCTGAAACACTTTCCCGCAAGTCCCGAGGCATTCGCTCCTGATGGCGAGCGTCTTGCCCCGGTCTTCAATCGTGATCTCCTGCAGGGCTTTGAGATCCTGCTTGATGTCGGCCCACTCGAAACAGTGGCCGGCCTTCTCCAGCCTGCGATCCAGCTCCTTCCGGATGACCAGGGCCAGGAAGCTGCAAAAGACGTGACCCCGGATGGTTTCATCCCGTTGATGGAAGATGGGCCTGGTGTCCAGAACCGATTTCATGTCCCGGAAGACCTGCTCAACCTGCCAGAGTTCCTTGTACTTGAGGGCCGCCTGCTCCGCCGTCAGCGTGGTGTTCGTCTTGAGGACCCACTTCCCGTCGTAGCGCGCCTCTTCTTCTATCTTATCCTGATCGACGGCAACGGTTTCCCGATCCAGCTTCAGGTATTTCCGGTAGCCCTTGTTCCCCACAAGGGATTTCGGATTGGTTTTGAGCTTCTCCTGGAGGGAATCGATGATCGCCTGCCGATCCGCGGCATCCTTCCGGGCCTGTTTCTCATTGAGGCAGACGATGTAACGGTTCCCGTCCACGATCACCTCCTTGACCTTCAGAGGGGAAGGATCTTTGGCGGATAAGCCTTCCGGATGAACCTCCCGGTAACGGCCGGCACGGGAGAGAACCTCCTCCTTCACCTCTTTGCTCCTCCTCATCCGGGCGCCCAGGATGTAGGAGATATTCTCTTCTTCCAGGTAAGTCATCGTCTCGGCGCTGATCATCCCCCGGTCCGAAATGATACAGATCCGTCCGATCGCAAACCGGCTCCGCAGGCGCTTTATTACCGGAACGAGTGTCGTCACATCCGTCGTATTTCCCGGCCACATCTCACTGCAGACCGGCTGACCGTGATCGTCCAGGATGACCCCCACCACCATCTGATTGAGATCAGGGCGGTGATCCTTGGTGTGGCCCACCGCTCCGATGGTCTCGCCCCCCTCTCCTTCAAAGTAGATGGAGGTCGTGTCGAAAAAAACGCAATCCAAACTGCTGAAAAGATCACGGCGCGCCAGAAACAGGTCCTCCTCGATAACGTCTTTTGTGCAGCGCGGTGCGAACGGAGTGCAATCCTTCTGGTCTGCAAGCTCCTCTCCCAGGAAGGCCATCGCCCGGTAGAGATGATGCAGGGACAGGGCGTCGACACCATCGATCACGTAATCCCGACGCCACCGGTCACATGAGCGGTCCGAGCCGGATACAAAGAGCCGATGCAGAACCGTCAGGAAGATGGCCCGCTCCACATCGAAGCCAAACTTTCGCTCTGCCAGAAGCCGATGGATGATCTTGCCGATCTCCAGTTCTTTCCAGATCCGCTCGCAGATCATAGCCGGTCCGATTTTCCTCGCATCGGCCCGGACGTCGCTCTTGCCGGACAGGATCAGAAGGACTTTCTCGGAAAACCGGGAAAGGGAGCGCACCAGGTTCTCGATCTCTCCCTTCTGCTGAATCTGATCCATCCGGCCGATAGTGGCAACAACCCGCTGGATGGTCTTGGTTCCTTCACGGCGGTTCTGGACGATCTGAAGGTACTCATACAAACCGGATTTTTTCACTCTCGCAAACATGGAGACACCTCCCGAATTAGTCACCTCATATTTAGGTGAATAACTACGAAATGTCAAGGTCTATAAGCATGTTCTATGGCACCACGTTTTTGAGAATTTTCGGATTTTTCAAAGAGCGATCTAAACATTACAATGACTTACGATGACGAACCATCAATCTACTGTAAAAGAAAAGTCTAACTTGCCTGTCCGTGCAAATAAATTTGCCCGTCCAAGCAAGTTCGCAAACCCGAGTCCCGTTAGATGAAATAAAAGTTTTTTTAACCTTTAATCAAAGTAATTATGCTTTTTCTAAAAGACAATCCAATATTAAAAGATTTTCAAGAGTATCTTATCCAGCTTGAGAAAGATCGTGGTTTTTCTGAGCAAACTGTTTTACAAAAGTGTTTAATGTTGGGCGAAGAAGTTGGTGAATTATTCAAGGTAATTAGGGCGAAACGTAACCAAAATAGATGCTCATGAATAATTTGAACAGGTTGTCGTCCCGGTGGTTGAAGCGGTACTCCACCTCCTTAAGATACATCGGGAAATGATACTTGGAAACACCCCGGTAGTTATACAGAATATGCTTCGCAAAACTCCAAAACCCCTCAATGCCGTTGATATGGTTTTTGCCCCCGTGGGCGAACGCTTTGCCGTGGTTCAAGCGGTGGTGCTTCCCGAGACGCTTCAGGGAGTTGTAGCTCCTGAAGGTGTCCGTATAGTAGACCGATCCCTTCCTCGTTTTCTTCTGGATGACGGCCATGAGCTCCTCTTTGGAGACGTGCTCCACCACGCGCGTATACACCTTCCCATCGCGCTCCAGGAGCCCAAATACAACGTTTTTGCCCGCTGCACCCCGACCGCGCTTGCCCTTGCGTCTGCCGCCGAAGTAACTCTCGTCCATTTCCACCTCGCCGTTCAATCGACTGCCCTCAAGCTCCGCCACGTGGTAGATCGCTTCGCGGAGCTTCTGGTACACACGGGTAATCGTCTTGTAGTCGTATCCGAGGTCATGCGCAAGACGGTATGCGGGCTATTGCTGGTAGAAGCCCTGCACGATGGCAATTTCCGTTCTGACGCGCCGGAGCGATTTCTGTTTTCCACAGCCTTTGTTCCGGCACCGGACATAGCCGCGTCTCGTTCTTACCACCTTGAACGAACCGCAGAATACGCACTTCTTGCCCCGCAAAAAGTTGGCCGCGCACCCGAAAATGTTCTTTTTTCCTTGTGCCATATGGATATTTTACCTCCATATGGTTACGAAACGCCCTAATTACCT
>DYLD01000219.1 GCA_020722315.1 Syntrophus aciditrophicus | reverse complement strand
TAGATGGTATTGGACTTGGCATAATGGATTTTTTTCTTTGAAACATTTAATAAAAATAAATACTATTGATGCTATACGAATTAAATATTTTGGGATGGAACCTTTTTCTAAATGACCATGATTTCTATCCCATCATTTGGACCAATTAAGATTTTACATCTGGTTGATCACTTCGGAGCGGGAGGCGCTGAAAAGGTCCTGGTTCATCTATGCAATTCAAAAAATCCAAGGATAAAGAATATTATTTGCAGCTTCAAGGAGCCCTGTCCAGCTTTTCAGTTACAGATCGATGAAGCAAAACGTAATATCAGGTGGGTCCATAAAAAACCGGGAAACGACTGGGGAGTGGTCAGAAAAATCCGGGAGATCATCGATACAGAGCGGGTTGACATAGTCCATGCTCAGGGCTGGGGGGTCTATATGGAGGGTTTGCTCGCCGCCAAGAGGATTCCTTTCTTCCGTGGCCCACCTTTCATTTTTGCCTTTCGCGGCAAAACGATCTCCGAGCTCGACAGGGGAATCCCTTTTCACAGGAGATTGGCCCAGAGAATAGCTTATTACCGTACCGACGCCCTTGTTGCCCCCGCAAAGAATATGGCGAAGGACTACGCTCAAAGCATCGGAATACAGGTAGAGGCTTTCGATATCATTTTTAACGGCATCAATACGTATGAGTTTGCACAACCCTATCCAGGAGCCCGCGCGAGGCTGGGGATCGATGATGACGATTTTGTCGTCGGGTTCGTGGGCAGGCTGGACGCCGTAAAGGATCCGGCGGGGCTCATCGAGGTCTTTTCCCGGTTCTTGAAGCTCGCTGGTGACACGAATCGTCGGCCGGTGCTGTTGATCATAGGTCAGGGCGAGGAAATGGAGCCGCTCATGGGCCTTGCTGCTGCAAGGGGATTTAAGGATCGTGTTTTGATGCCTGGCTTAAGGAGCGATATCCCTGCCTGTATGTCAGCCATGGATGCATATCTACAGCCTTCCCTCTATGAAGGGCATTCCAATACCATCCTTGAGGCCATGGCGAGCGGACTGCCCGTCATATCGACGAGGGTCGGAGGCACCCCAGAGATCATTGAGCATGGACAGACTGGTTTCCTTTTCGCTCCACGCGATTATGAGGGCATGACAGGGGCACTGCTCAACCTCTATCAGGATATGGATCTTGCAAAAAGGGTTGGAGATGCGGGCCGGGAAACTGTGCTAAGGCGTTTTTCAGCCGATGAAATGGTCCGAAACTACGAAAAACTCTACGAGCGTCTCTTGGCCAAGCGCGGTGGAAAGGTCGTAGGGATATCGTGTGCGGAATAGTGGGCATAGTGAGATTTGATGGAGGACAGATCGATCGAGCCATTCTGAAAAAGATGGCCGATACGCTTTATCATCGTGGGCCGGATGAAGAAGGGTTCTACATCGCTCCTAAGGCAAGTCCATCGGATAATGGCATTGACGTAAAACGGAATACCACCTGCGCTTCCTTTTCGCATCCTGCGGTCGGCTTTGCTCATCGGCGACTCTCCATAATAGACATCTCAAGCGGCCAACAGCCCCTTTGCAACGAAGACGGTACCATATGGATAACCTTCAATGGCGAGATATACAATTTTCTTGACCTGAAAAGGGATCTGCAATCCCTTGGACATGTATTTCGCACCAATTCCGACACGGAGACAATCGTGCACGCCTACGAAGAATGGGGCACAGACTGCCTTTCGCGCCTTGCCGGGATGTTTGCTTTTGCTGTTTGGGACGGAAGGTCCGACAGGTTGTTTATCGCCCGGGACCGGATTGGTAAAAAGCCTCTTTACTACCATATGGGACATGATTGTTTCGTCTTTGCATCGGAGCTAAAGGCCATATTGAGGTTCCCAGGTATTTCAAAGAGGCTAAATCTCACCGCTCTTGTTGATTACCTGAAATATCTGTACATCCCTGACCCCAAGTCTATTTATGAAGACATATTCAAACTCCCACCCGCCCATTATCTAATGCTTGAAAATGGGCAGATACGGATCGGATCTTACTGGGACGTGTCGTTCATCGAAGGTAACACGCTGGGCGAGGACGAGTGCGCGGAGCAGCTTCTTGCGCTTCTGGACCAGGCCGTTGCCGGGCGGATGATTGCCGAGGTTCCCCTTGGGGCTTTTCTATCCGGCGGAGTGGATTCAGGCGGCGTCGTCGCACTCATGACTCGCCATTCGGAAACTCCGGTAATAACATGTAGCATAGGATTCGATGCCCCGGAACACGACGAAACCGGGATGGCCAGGGTTACCGCTGGACTTCTAAGGACCGATCACCGCGAGTTTTTCGTCAGGAATGATTTTGTGGACCTGGTTCGGAGATTGCCAGCCCTATTTGACGAGCCATTTGCTGATTCCTCGGCGGTTCCGACATATTACGTCTGTAAAATGGCGAGGCAGGCTGTGACGGTTGCCCTGTCCGGTGACGGCGGCGACGAA
Organism: Syntrophus aciditrophicus; assembly: GCA_020722315.1. Taxonomy (GTDB): domain Bacteria; phylum Desulfobacterota; class Syntrophia; order Syntrophales; family UBA5619; genus DYLD01. The sequence goes on along the minus strand of DYLD01000219.1, from coordinate 605 downwards.
AGCTTCGGCGGATACCACAAGTACATGCTAAGTCGCTATGAGAACATGGTGCGGAGCATTGTTCCCTGGCCCATCCTCGCTACCGTTAAGGCCTTTTGTTTGGCGGAGTCAATACCGGCGTGCAGGCGCGCCAGGACCTTGGCAACAGCTGCCATGACTGATCCTGCCAGGGCATTTTACGTGACTAACACGTTTATTTCGGACCAGCTGCTCAATGCCATGCTCACTCCCGTGGTAAAGTCGGCAATCAATGGCTATGATCCTTTTGAATATACTGCCGCTTACTTCAACCGCTCCGGAACGATGGATCCTCTCTCACGAATGCTCTATACGGATCTCAAGACATATCTTCCTGGCGACATACTGGTAAAAGTGGACAGGATGAGCATGGCCAACTCTTTGGAGGTCCGTTCCCCTCTCCTTGACCACCGGGTGATAGAGTTTGCAGCGAGTATTCCCGCCGACCTCAAGATCAGGAACCGGGAACAGAAATATATCTTGAAGAAGGTCTTCGGGCGCCTTCTGCCCGGAGATGTCCTTGATAGGCCCAAGCACGGCTTTACCGTACCCATAGATCACTGGTTCAGAAACGAGATGAAGTTGTT
>DYLD01000218.1 GCA_020722315.1 Syntrophus aciditrophicus | reverse complement strand
TGCCAGTCAGTTCGGTTTTGGCTTTTCCACCGTCGGAGACGTTAAAAGATTTTTTTAAGTTAAAACCGCGCGCGCGCGTTACGGTTTCTGGAGGGCTTATGTTTATTGGCCCGTATGGGTGTTGCTGTGGGTAAACGTACGTTGAATGCGTGGGTAAAGGTACGTGTCTATCCACAGATTTGCGTGGGTAAAGGTACGTGTCTATCCACAGATTTTAGAAAATTATCCACAACCCGTCTCGCCTATTTTCTAGGCCTTTTGAGGATATCTCGCACTTGCGCCATCGCACTTCTCATGCCTGATTTTGGATAAAAAGTGATAGCATCACCCTCGTCGTTAAACATCACTCGATAGCCTGGCAACTCATCGGAATCCGCAAGGCATTTCAGCAGCCTCCGAAATTCCCGCAACGTAGCTGTACTGCCACTTTTTTCATGCAGAGTACTAACCGTCGCGCGCCACCGTGATTGGCTACCACAATGCTTCCTGGCTATCTCATATATGCGCCTGTCTAACGGCTTGCGTAGCCGAAAGTAATCTCGGTCAATGGTCAGTACATGGCGCGCTTTAACTGACCTAAATAACCAATCAGGGAGGGTAACTTCTACTGCAGCCATTCTATGATCTTTCCTCCGTTCAACAACTTTCCAGGAGTCAATCAACCCAAACCCAGAACGCTCACGCTTCCCGTCTGTTTCTATGTTCGTTTCAATACGAGTACCACTCAATCTACGCAAGGCATCGGCCATTCGATCATACCCAACCCCAGCAACAGGGCGATTCGTTGTGACTAGAAAATCGTAAGCCACAAACCTCACCGTTCGGCTTATATCATCCCTACCTCTGTTAACAGCTTCCATCAGTTGGCTTATGCAATAGATCCAAACGTCTTTATCATGAATAGTGGCACAGCCGTATGGCCCTGGTTGTATCTCAACCTTGTGATTTCCACGTTCGTAGTGGCGAATTCTTTTGTCGCCGGCACGAAGAGCGAAAATGGGATGCTCCATGCTTGCCATGTCATCCTTGGGTGCCGCATCCAAAATGTCGGCAATAAAAAAGTCCCTCTGGATATGTCGATCTGGCCGAAGATGATTAGTCATGGCAGTAACCCCATCTAACGAGCCTGCTCATGCTTATCCAAATTTTCCATATAGCTGCGTAGAACTTTGTTCATTAGAACCTGATATCGCCCGCCGCGAGACTTGAACCATGTGATCACATCTTGATCGATCCGGATCGTGATCGGCTTCTTAGCGCCATGGTCCAAGACCTTTGCCGTTTCCCAGAAACTGGCTCCAAGTTCAGGCACATCACTGTAGTCGATATCCTCGTCTTTCAACGCATCTACTCGCTTCCAGTCGGTCTGTGAATCTGCCTGACTATCCCCTGTGATTTTTGTGATTACAGGCTTATCCATTTGTTGAACTTTCATATGCGTGAACCTCCCGGCTGTTGGCCTTTCGCAATGAGATGACACGAACAATGTTTGGGCTCCGGTGGGTATGAACAATAACCATCAACCGTCCCTCTATGTGACCCATCCCGACATAACGCGGTTCGCCATATTCCCGTCTGGTGTCTTCCGCCACCAACATGGGGCCAGCCCACATTTTAGGTGCATCAACAAAATCAACCCCATGTTTTTCAAGATTGATAAGACGCTTGGCTTCATCCCATTCAAATATCATATGTACAATTATAAATACTTACCACGGCCACCACCAGCGTTTTCCTTGCTTTGGTCTAAGATCGCCCCTCTGGTGCGTCAGCAGTGCTGTTGTTTTACTGATCTGTTCACGTAACCAGGTCACTTCTTGTTCTTTAGCCCTCAAGTATTCACGTAGCACTTCATTTTCAGACTGCAAGGCACTGACAATCATGTCGTTATGGTTGTTTTCAATGTGTCCTTTGTTGATTTCGCGTACGTCTTTGGCGTTGTCGTCAATATGAAGTGAGCCGAATACCCTAATCAGCTCAGATGTATCAATAACCTTTCGTCCTTCACGGTCTGAATCTACAGTTATTACACCAGTGTTTATGTATTTTTCATAAAGATGTGAGCGGCTCTTTCCGGCCATCCTTGCCGCCTCTGATATGTTAACCTTAGCCATGTACGCACCTGTATTTAATATGTTGTCTTGTGTCTTTTATACCAGCAAGGCATCACCGCCACAATTTTTCAAAGCGTTGGGCGTTGGTGGCGGTATAGCGCACGGTATGCTGGATATTCCGGTGCCCCAGATAGTCCTGAATCAGCCGGGTGTCCGCGCCCTGGTCAGCCAGGGCGAAACCGCAGGCATGACGCAGCATGTGCGGGTGGGGTGGCAGGGACAGTCCTGCTGCTTCGCCATAGCGCCGCAACAAGGCCCAGAAGGTCTTGCGGGAGAGGGCCGTGCCTCGGGTACTCAGGAACAGCGCCTGGCGGTCCAGCGGCACCGACCCTGAGCGACTTTTCCCCCGGTCCCACTGCCGCAACCAGCGCGACCGCTCCTGCAGCCAGCTTTTCAGCATCCGGAGTTCTTCGGCCCGGAGGGGCTGGGTCGTGGACAACCCCCCTTTAAGGCGCTCGACATGGAGAATCCGGCTGTCCAGGTCCACCTGGTCCAGACGCATGGCGCAGGCCTCTGTCACCCGCAGGCCATGCCGGAACATCAGGAAGATCAGACAACGATCCCGTATCCCCGTCCGGGGGTTGTCCTTGGCGACCTGGAGCAGACGATCCACTTCCAGCGGCGTCAGATGCTTGCGGTCCGCGTCTGCCGCCGCCCGACGACGAGCCAATGTATTTACGACGACAGGGGAAGGGACTTCCGGTGCCGATTCCGGCAGCAGGGGTTCTGCCGTGGCCACAGCCTCCAGAACTTCCGGGGCGAGTTCAAAAAAGCCCAGTTGCTCGGGGACCTTCCGGTGGACTTTCGGGGTTTTGGGGGGACGTTTTCGGGGTTCGGACACGGGCAAAATCTCCACGTCGTTTGTAATGTCTCATGATACCCGGTTTTGCGACTTGCCGGGTATGCGGAGAATCAGTACATTAGCGACAGAGAGAAAAACGCCCACGAGACAAAACGCCGCAT
>DYLD01000217.1 GCA_020722315.1 Syntrophus aciditrophicus | reverse complement strand
AAATTCCTCGTTTTTCCAGGCTCCCTTGTCATTGAAAAAATCTCTGAATTGAGAGAATAGTAATTGCACACGGAAAGCACGAGAGGGACGCGGGGGGTTATCACAACACATGTCAGACACATCAAAAAAATCGAACGGGAACGTCGACAGTCTGAACACCCTTAGCATCCATCTCTTTGGCACTCCCCGCCTTTTTTCTCCGAAATCGACCTGTCCTATAGCCCTCACCCCTTCGGCCCTTCGGCTTCTGGCCTATCTCCTTCTGAAGGGAAAGAAGGCCCATTCCAGAAACGTCGTCATCGGCGATCTCTGGGGAGAGATGGAGGAAAGCAAGGCAAGGAGCTGCCTGAGCACCGCTCTCTGGCGCCTCCGGGATGCCATCGAACCTTCGAATTCCCTCCGGGGAGAATATCTCATCGGCATTCACCGAAACGAGATCGGTTTCAACTGGAATGGGGATTTCCGGCTGGACACCTTTCGGTTCGAAGAAGGCGTCTCGAGGGGGCTCTCTATCCCCCCCATCAAATGCGACGAATCGACCATCGAAGAGATGGACGAGGCCCTGTCGCTCTATACCGGCGATCTCCTGGAAGGATACTTCGATGAGTGGATCATGAAGGAGCGGGAGTGGTTTCTGGGCCTCTTTTTACGAGGGCTCCAGCACCGTTTCCAGTGGTCTCTCGCAAAGGGTCTTCCGGACGAGGCAATCGCCTGCGGATGCGCGATCCTTGCCCGCGATCCCTACCGGGAAGACATCAGGCGCGAGCTTGAGCACATGAAAGAAAAGCTCGGATATCCACTTCTCTCCCACGGTGATTCCCGAAAAAAGGATCCGTACGGTCGCATCTCTTCTCTCGACATCCGCGACCTTTTCGATGTATTGAACAGGAACTGCGGCACGGGACCCCACGCATCGGAGCGTTCCCGATTGGGAAACGTCCTCCTCGAAGACCTGCGTACCGCCACGAAACACATCTCCGAGGCCATCTCCGGGATCGAAGTCGCGCAGGATCGACTTTCCAGACTGCTGCTTCTCTTCGAGGCCCATATCCCCACACCGCCCGGCCCGAAAAAGACAGGGAAAAGCCCTGAAGACCTCTCCAAATGCCGCATTCGGGTCCGAAAACGCTGACGGTCCATCTCCACCCGGATTCAACCTTTCAGACATGGATCGTCCGTGACAGCACAGTGACACTCTTGTGACCTTTTGGTGACATCTCTCTGCTATCGTTAAGAAAAAAGCAGGAGGTGCGCCATGGCACGAAGGGCATTGCTCGTCGGAATCAACGATTACAAGGGGGTCTCGGATCTCCGGGGATGCGTGAACGACGTCCTCGACATGCATTTCTCCATCCGGAGCGTCTTCGGCTTCCAGACCAGCGAGATCCGGGTCCTCACGGACAGCAGGGCGACGAAGGCCGGCATCCTGCACCGTCTCGAATGGCTCGTAAGAGGGGCGAAGGCCGGCGACTTTCTCCTCTTTCACTTTTCCGGACACGGCTCCCAGATCCGTGACCGTGACGGGGACGAGCTCACCGACCACCTTGACGAGCTCATCTGCCCCTACGACATGAACTGGGACGGGACCTACATCACGGACGACGACCTGAACGCGGTCTTTCAAAAGGTCCCCGAAGGGGCACTCCTCGAGGTCTTTCTCGACAGTTGTCACTCCGGCACCGGGCTCAAGGAGATGGGCCTCGAACCACCCCCGGAGCTCGCGGCGGAACACCCCATCCTCAGCCGTTATCTCCCCCCGCCTGCTGACATCTTCCTCCGCTTCAGCGGCGAGGAGGACGAACTCGTCCAGAAACGGTTCATCGACGGGGCGAAATCACGGGGAGCAAAACACCACATCCTCTGGGCAGGCTGCATGGCAAACCAGACCTCGGCGGATGCCTACATCGACGGACGCTACCACGGGGCCTTCACGTACTACTTCTGCACCCACCTTAGGAGAAAACCGGACACCCCGCGCAAGGACCTCCTCAAAAAGGTCCGGGCATCCCTGCGCCACGGCGGATTTTCACAGGTCCCGCAGCTCGAGACCGCAGCGACCCAGCGCTCCCGGGCGATGGCTCAGGAGAAATAACCTGAATCCATAAGATATGCACTCAACCATTCGATTTCATAGAAAAAGCCAACGGCGGGGGTGTTTGTGGATGGAGGCGCCTATGGACGGGGCTCGAACGGCAAATCCGCCCCCATGGACGGGGGCTATTTGCCGCACGGAACAAATACCCTGGCCGTAGTCTCACGGATTCAGGCTCCTGACCACAACGTTGAACCCGCTCCGGTACAGTTACTAACCGGTCTAACGGGTGTTGGCGGAAAGCGCCATGAAGACGACGTTCTCATGGCTGCACTGCTCTATCTTCCTGCTCGAAACTATGCCAAGCGAATAGGCATACAAGACAATCTTCAAAAGAATAGCAAAATCGTACGCAAGGGTACCTTTGTCGTCGTTCCTGTATCTTTTCTCGAATATCGAAAGAACGATTTCTTTATCGATCAGACGATTGAGGGTGTGCTCGAAAGTACCGGGCAAAATCTGCTTATCGAAATGAACAGCTATAAACTGACCCTGACTATATGAATACTCTTTGTAACGTACTATCCGTCTATCCTTTGCTGATATAGTTAAGCTTTAATACGCAGCACGGCACGGAAAAAACAATAAAAAATAAAGAGAGTTAAGACTTATTCTACAGGCTCAACGGCGGGCATCAGAAGCCGCGGCTACTAGCCGTCGGCTGAAGCATCTGATTAGCCAATATATTCAGTACGAAGACCTGCATTCGTGGCAGCCATAAATTGCCTCCTATCCGAAGTTACAAACAGATCTGCCTGCCACTCAAGAGCACATGCTACATGCAGAGAATCCAATGCTCGTAAGACATTGCCCTCCAAGAGTTTTACGGAACACGAGATTACTGAAGGAGTAATCTGTAAAACTGTTGCATCACGGACATCATTCATTAGTTGCTGTCTTACCTTCCGATAGTCCACGATAGTCAAAATACGTTCTCTCAGTCGCCTGTTGAGGCCAGAAATTATTTCAGTCACCAAAATAACGCT
>DYLD01000038.1 GCA_020722315.1 Syntrophus aciditrophicus | reverse complement strand
GGTCACAGCAGAGTCTAACAGGCAATTTTTTGAGCCGCTATGACCAGAGAAACTATTCCGTCAAAATCAATCGCGGAGTTTGGGCACACGTTAACAGTTGAAGATTAAAATCCTTTATGATATGAAATAAACCATCTCTTGGATCCATGCATGTCAAGCCGGTTTCATAGATTAAATCAAGGAGGCTTATGCGCGATGTCCGAAGAAATCCATAAAAAAGAACACGACGAGAAGCATCTGGAGAAATTGACTATCAAAGAGCTGCGTGAAATCGCCGGTGAGCTTCCCCACGAAAGGGCGATTCACGACATGAAAAAGGAAGAACTGATCGCCTTTATTAAAGAAGCCCGTGGGATCAAGGATGAAATACCGACCAAGAAAAAGAAGGCTTCTATAAAGGTCGCAATGACCAAGCAGCAGATTAAAGCAAAGATCCGAAAGCTGAAAGCCATGAAAGCAGATGCGGCCGAATCCAATGAAAAAAAGAAAGCCGGCATGCTGAGAAAACGAATCAATCGTCTCAAGAAAAAATCAAGGCACGCCGCCGTTGCGTGACCCTTCGGGGTGGTCCAGTAAGAGAAGACCGACAATGGATGAAATCAGGCTGAGAAAGGCACAAGGGATCTGGGGATGGACGGATGAACAGACCGCCGGCCTTTCGGCAAAACAGCTCAGACTTATCGGAAGCGGCGAAGAATTCAGGCAATGGAGGCTTATAGCCGAGGTGCTCGAGGCAAAAAATTGCATTGCCGGACTTAAAAAAGGAGACAAATATGTCTTTCACGGCTCCGGCTTTTTGCTTCCTGAAGAAAGCACCTGTCCAAGAATATGTCTGTGGGCGATCGCGGCGTTTATCCCTTTTAGCTTTATGCTTTACGACAGAATAGGGCAGGGCAGTGACCCTTCCGAATTCTGGGTTGACAAAGTAAGGTGCATGGACGTCGGCGTACAGAACGGCGGCTACGGCGAGGCCCTTTTTCGCCTCTACTGCAAAAAAGAAGAAACGCTCCCAAAAACAAAGTTAGAATTGCTCGAGGAGACATGAAATTAGAATTGAGAAAGCTGGCACGGTTCGAGGGGCGAAAAGGCCCGTTGCTTTTGGTCATTATGGATGGCATCGGTATCGGGAGGCACGATGAAAGCGACGCGGTTTTTCTCGCAAATACACCCAATCTGGATAGATTGATGCAGTCGAATTTACAAACACGGCTTAAGGCCCACGGAACCGCTGTAGGATTGCCGAGTGATAATGACATGGGAAACAGTGAAGTGGGACATAATGCATTCGGCGCGGGAAGGGTCTTTGCACAGGGCGCAAAACTTGTGAACAATTCTATTGCCGACGGTTCCATTTTCAAGACGGAAAATTGGAACGCAATCGTCCGAAGAGGTCTTCAGGGTCACGCGGTGCATTTTATCGGCTTGCTGTCGGACGGGAATGTTCACTCCCATATTAACCACCTCTTTGCGCTGCTGAAGAACTGCGCTGAAAGTAGCGTGCCGACGGTAAGATTGCATATTTTACTCGACGGGCGGGACGTAGGCGAAAAGACCGCTTTGCAGTACATCAGCCAAACCGAGCAATTGTTGTTTTCCATCAACTCGAGTGCGTCCCTGGACTATAAAATCGCCTCCGGAGGCGGCAGAATGGTAACGACAATGGACCGGTACAATGCGGACTGGGGTGTTGTTAAAAGGGGATGGGACGCCCACGTACTGGGAAAAGGGAGGCAGTTTCGTTCGGCCGAAGAGGCTGTCAAGACATACTACCAAGAAGATGAGGCGATCACAGACCAGTACCTTCCATCGTTTGTGATTGTGGACGGGCACGATAAACCGATCGGGAAAATCAACGACGGGGACAGTGTCGTATTCTTCAATTTCCGCGGCGACCGGGCAATTGAGATATCACGCGCCTTCGACGAGAAAGATTTCCATGAATTCGACAGAGAATTTGTCCCGGACGTCTTTTATGCGGGGATGATGCAATACGACGGCGATTTGAATATCCCGAAAAATTATCTTGTCAATCCACCGGCGATTGATCGCACTGTAAGCGAATATTTGTGCGGCGCGGGCGTGAAGTCGTTTGCGATTTCTGAAACGCAAAAGTTCGGACACGTCACGTATTTCTGGAATGGAAACCGTTCCGGCTATATTGATGAACAGCTGGAGAAGTACGTTGAAATACCCTCTGACCGCATTGAATTCGATAAAGCGCCGAAAATGAAAGCGTACCAAATAACCGAAAAGACAATAGAGCTGCTGAACTCCGGCGAATTCAGATGGGGACGGGTGAATTTCCCCAACGGCGATATGGTCGGGCATACCGGTGTCATGGAAGCTGCGATTGTTGCGGTCGAAACGGTGGATGAGTGCATCGGTACACTGTTGAAAGAGATCGAAAAATTGAAGGGAATAGCGCTGATTACGGCAGATCATGGCAACGCCGAGGAAATGTTTGAGATGAAAAAAGGCGTGAAGATCGTCAAGACCGCTCACACGCTGAATCCCGTTCCTTTTATCATTTACGATCCGGGATTCGCGAACGAATACAAAATGGCCGCTGTCAAAAACCCCGGCTTGACCAATGTTGCCAATACCTTGCTGAACCTTCTTGGGTTCGAGTCGGTCAGGGAATACGACACTTCTTTGATTGAATTTACTCCCTGATACTCTACATCTCACGGAACTTCCGCGCTGCGCGTGTTTTTCCTTGACAACAAGTTTTGCCGGACGAGGGGATGGATCACACACACAGAAGAACCGACATACCTGTCTTGCTGCTTTATAACATCGATCCTGGCTGGAAAACAGACGAACAGGACATTGCGCTCAAAGCGGCGGAAATGCTGCAGGATGGATTGCGTCGTGAAGGTCATCCTGTAGTCGGCGTGCCGGTGATGGATAAAGACCTTGCCGCAATTCTTGCACCATACCACCCGGACGAATATGTCGTCCTCAACTGGTGCGAAGAACTGCCTGGAAAACCGCGTAGTGAAGGCCTCGTCGCGGAAATCTTAGAGGAATTAAACTTTGTTTACACCGGTTCATCTCCGGACGTTCTCGGGCTTTGCTGGGACAAGGTTGCAGTCAAGAAATTACTGGAATGTCAAGGGATTAATACACCGGCCGGCCAGGTAATGGATACTGCGGGAATCGAAACATGGACTCATTTTCCCGCCATAGTCAAGCCCGCAAGGGAACATTGCAGCGTGGGAATTACCCCCGATGCAGTGGTAATGGATCACAAGGAGCTCGAAGCCCGGGTAGCCTTCGTGCAGGGTACCTTTAAACAGCAGGCCTTGGTGGAGGCATTCATAGACGGTCGCGAGTTCCACGTTTCTCTATTAGGCAACGGGAAAATACACGCGTTGCCGGCCGCGGAGATGGATTTCAGTGCGTTCACGAATATGAAAGATCGTCTGTGTACGTTTGAATCCAAGTTCACCCCCGATTCGATTTCCTACCAAAAGATCAAAACGCGTGTCCCCGCACCGCTGACGCAAAACCAGATCTCTTTGCTGAACCAAACAGCAAAAGATGCCTATCAGGCAATGGAATGCCGCGATTATGCACGCATTGATGTCCGAATGGATAACGGAATTTTCTATGTGCTCGATGTGAACCCCAATCCGGATTTGAGCGCGGATACCAGCATGGTCTCCTCCGCGGAAGCGGCCGGTCTTTCCTATGGTACGATCGCAAGCTGGATTGTCAATCTCGCCGCCGAACGGCACCCGGTATTTTCCCCCTAAAGCATGACCCTGAATAAAACACCGTCAAACAATCATATCGGATCTGCTAGGAAGAGATCAGCTTGACGTAGCATGGAAGAATTAACCGACTTCTTTCAGGGGTATCGTTTGTGTGAGTTCCCATCTTCCGTCCCCCTTAAGATCGAGAACCTTTTCGTGGAATGACAGCAGGGAACGACGGTGGCCTACGCTGATATATTTCGTTCCCAATTTGTTGAGCTCTGCGTAAAGAATCGCTTCATTGGCCTCGTCAAGGGCACTGGTCGCCTCATCGAGAATTGCATAGCGGGGTTTCGTCAACAAAACCCGGGCAAAGGCCAGGCGTTGCTGCTCACCCAACGACAGCAATTGTCCCCAATCAAATTCCGCGTCAAAGCCGCCGACCCTCTCCGGCAGGTCTTTGAGGTTAACCCGCTCTAAAACGGTTCTCAATTCATCATCGCCCACGATTCTCTCCGTGTGAGGATAGAGGAGCTGTTCACGCAGCGAGCCGATTACCATATAAGGGCGCTGGGGAAGAAACAGCATGTCGTCTAGGCGGGGCCTTGTTATTGTGCCCTCGCCGGTGTCCCAGAGGCCGGCTATGGCCCTCAGAAGAGAGCTCTTCCCGATCCCGCTGACGCCTGTTATCAGCATCCCTTTTTTATTCGAGGTTTTTGTGGAAAGATTACGGATAAGGGTTTTTTTATTGTCCGGGGTTTTCAAGGTTACGTTGTTCAGCTCCACCTCAGTCCCTTCAACGGATTCAATCCCCGGAATCTTTTCTTTTGCTGACACGCTCTGGTCAAGGGCTGCGGCAAATGTATCCAAACGTGTAATTCCCGCCACAAAACCGCTCAGTTGTTCGAACTGCGTGACGATGATGGAAAGGGCGCTCAAGACCTGCACGAAGGCGCTCTCCGCCTGCGTTACAACGCCGAACTTTATTTCGCCGGAGAAATAAAGCGGCGCCATCACGACAACCGGCAGAACAATAATGATGTATTCATAACCTTTTGTAAAAAACTCGAGATTTCTCTCCCAGCCAATCAGAAACTTGAGATTCTCCATCGCTGCGAAAAGGCGTTTTATGACCTGGTCCTTTTCCTTTTTCTCGCCGCGATAAAACGCGATCGACTCCGCATGATCACGCACATGCACCAGAGAATAACGCAGATCGGCCTCTTTTCTCAACTGCAGGAAATTAAGGTTGACAAGCCTTTTCCCAAAAAAAAGGGTGACGGTCGTGCCAATTGCTGCATACGCGACAAGAATAAGGACGAGTTTTACGGATATCGTCCACAATATTCCGACAAAGGAAATAAGCTGAACAACGGAAAAGAAGATAACGGAAAGAAACTCAAGGCTGGTGGATGTAAACGAGGCTATGTCCTGCGAAATCCGCTGGTCGGGGTTGTCGATAATGCCCTTGTCGTTGATATGGTAATATGCCCTGTTGTGAAAATACCTGTCCAGAAAGTTCCGGGTAAGCCAGAGCCTCCAGTTGACACCGAGATACCTCCGGACAAAGGCATAGAAAACGCTTACCGGGGTTGCAACAACAAAAACGCCGAGGTAGATGAGGAGGTTTTTGTTGAAAGCGGGAAGGTTTTTTTCGGAAAGGGCAGTCATAAAATCACGGCCGACGAAGTTCAGTACGACGTTGAGTGCCGTGAACGAAAAAAGCAGCAACAGCAGCAGCACGAGGATGCCTCTCGCCGACCATTTTTCGTCTGAAAACCAGTATATCTTCGCCATCTGCCAGTAGCGCCGCCAGAGACGACGATCGAAAACATTTGTCTCCACGAAGACCTCCGGTTGTTCTAAGGAATTAGGAAACCGACGCCAATTCCCTTTTGAGCAGAGATTCCATTTCGTTTTGTATCTCTGACAACCTCTGCTGTGTTGAAGCCTCGAAACGGAGAACGACGACCGGCTGTGTGTTGGAGGCCCTCAAGAGAGCCCAACCGTCTCCAAAATTCACCCGGACCCCGTCAATTGCGATAATTTCATGGGTTTTGCGGTAATGTTCTCTGACGGCTTCCACTACACCGAACTTTATTTTATCCGGGCAGTCAACCCGTATTTCCGGTGTGAAAAAGCTTTTCGGAACATCTTGGAGAAGCTCGGAGAGTTTCTTACCCGAAACAGAAAGGATCTCCAGCAGGCGGAGGGCCGCGTAAACGGCATCGTCAAAGCCGAAATAGCGGTCTGCAAAAAATATATGCCCGCTCATCTCACCGGCGAGCAAGGATTTTTCTTCCTTCATCTTTGCCTTGATAAGTGAATGGCCAGCCTTCCACATAATCGCCCGCCCGCCGTGCTTGGTGATGTCATCGTAAAGCCTCTGTGAACACTTCACTTCACCGATGATCGTAGCCCCTGGATTGTCTTTCAGCACAAACCGCGAGAAAAGCAACAGAAGCTCATCCCCCCAGAGAACATCGCCTGTATCGGTAACGACCCCTATTCGGTCGGCATCCCCGTCAAAGGCGATGCCGATGTCGGCCTTTTCGTCAACGACGCGTCTTGTCAAATCGCGGATATTTTCCGGGACGGTCGGATCGGGAAAGTGATTCGGGAATTTGCCGTCGGGATTACAGTAAAGGTCGATCACGTTGCACCCAAATCTCTTTAAAATCATCAGGGCCGGAATTCCACCCATCCCGTTTCCTCCGTCGAGGACGATTTTCAAGTCGGGCTTTATTTTCACATTTTCAAAGAGGTAGTCTTCATACTCTCCTCCTATCCCACGGCGTTCGTATCTGCCGTTGCCGCTCACCCAGGATTCGTTTTCGATTATTCTTCGCAGCTCCTGGATTTGATCGCCGTAGATCGTATCAGGGCCGATGCATATTTTAAACCCGTTGAAGTCAGGCGGGTTATGGCTTCCGGTAACCATAAGGCCGCCGTCGGCATGAAAATGACGGATCGCAAAATACAGCATCGGCGTTGTGCAGAGGCCGATGTCGATAACATTCACGCCGGAACTCAGGATTCCGTTGGCTGCGGCGTTCTGGAAGCGCTCCGAGCTCAGCCGGCAGTCTCTTCCCAGAACCATATTTTTTGAGCCCTCGCGGGCGGCATAGGCACCAACCGCCCGGCCAAGAAGGAGGACAAACTCGTCGTCAAGGTCGCTCTCGACAACCCCGCGTATATCGTACTCACGAAAGACCTCCGGATTCATTTTTCACCTCGCTTTTTTGATTTTATAAAACCTCAGATCAGAACTTAAAGAAACTCCATGTTCAATTTGCAAATGTTATCGTCGCGTTTGATCCTCATATGAAAACCTCCTTTTTCGAAATTTCAGCGAATGGCGACAATTTATCAGCAAATTTTTCCGGGTACAATGCCTTCCAATTGTCTAAGGGGATCATCGATGCTTGCGATGCCTGCATGTAGGTTGTCTTGGGCGTTATGCCGGTCAGCTACCGTAATCATTCATTGTTTTAACGCAGTTGCATAGTAAACAGACCGACCTTCCCTGTCAAGAAAAGATTGCACATGGCAAATCCAGGTCAAACATCGCTCGGAAGAACATTCATCAGACATCCTCATTATCCAGAGTGTCCTGACATATAGGCCGGCGTCAAAATTTTTGAGACTACAGGTTTTGTTCTCCATTCAGGAAGCTCGTAATCCAGAACTATTTTCAAAAACTCCACCGTGATATGAAATGTCGCCCCCCAGAGTATCTCTTCCTGCCCGTCCGTATCCCGATAGACCAGGCAGGGGTATTCCATCGTCTGTTCATGTTGTTCCGGCGTGCCTATTCTAAGACGGGCTACAAAATCCGGACGATAAAAGGACGAAAGCGGAATCCGGACGATCTTTTCAGCTTCTGCGTTTGGGTGCAGGTATTTGTGGCTTTTAACAAATCCGACGATTGGAAAAATCGTCCTTTCGAAAAGGACAAGATTGCGTGTCGGAAGCGGTCCTAGAAATTCTGTTCGAAAGGGTGAAAGGCGGATTTCTTCCCGGGATTCACGAAATGCAGTTGTTGCAAAAAGGGTTATCAATTTGGCTGTGGTCTTATCCTGTTGAGCGAGAAAAGAGCGTGTTTGATTATCATACAGCGAACGCAGACAGTAAAGAAAGATAACCCTCAGGATCCGATCCCAGATAGGATTGAGCATCCCGCCCGGAAAACTCAAATCACCCGACTGGGCAACCATCGAAGAACGCTTCACCAACATGATAGCGAACGATCCTCCCGGGACAGCATCCGGACCGGTTGCATTCTGAAAAATCAGCGGGAGCAAAACGCCGGCTGCCAGACGATGCCTTTGGTGTCCGTCCTTCGCTTTCAAGCCATCATAGGTCTCAGTGTAGTTACAGGAGGATGCCCGTAGCCTTTTTTTGACCGTTTCAAGAAACAGATCACGTTTCGTCAGGATTTCCGGAATCTCGGACGGCTGAATCATCACTCTTCAGTTGTTGTTGGATCAATCGGGCTATCCTTCGCTCATACCAGCATCCGAACGGAAACGGATCAAGAAAGCCGCAGTGACCGCCTGATTGCTGGATCGAAACATGCAGATATGGATTGGAGGGCAAGCCATAGAAATCCTCAACAGGAACGACCGGATCGTCCCGGGACGTCATAATGAAGACCGGTATCGCAACAGAGGAGAGGGCATCCCCGGTAAGCGTATAAAGATTGAAATACTCGCGATAATTTTTGAATTGGGGGTACCACTTCATAATACCTTCAGTCATCCCGAGCAAGGTCCTTTGGTCAAGTATCGAATCAAACCGGTAAACGTCCGGGAAACAGAGCTGTTTTTGTCGCAGCGATCTTTTCCACTTAAAAAGAAAATAGCGGCGATAGACTGCAGGGCCTTCATCAATTGCCAGTGTCGATTTGTAAGGATCAAGTGTCGGACTGATGCTGAAAACCATCTTCAAGTTAGAAATAGGGCAGGATGAATGTTTAAGGGCCACTCGTAATGCAAAATTGCCTCCCAGGGAAAAGCCGATAAGGTAACAGGACAGATCCGGCCGGCTTTGAGCGATTTCTTTTACCGCCGTGAATACTTCCTCTGTCAGCGCGCCGTGAAAAAGCCCCTCATTCAGACAGTGGCTTCTGCCATGATCCCTCAGATTCAAGCGGAACACATCGTACCCGAGTCGATAAAAAAAACGCCCTGTAGAAAGCATATACGTTGAATCAACACTTCCTTCCCAGCCATGAACAGTGATGATCATGCCGGCCGGGTGACCAGTTTTTTGCCGTGAATAGTATCCTAAAAGACGAACGCCATTACCTGCGTCGACAATCTTTTCTTCGGCCGAGGTTAGCATCTCGTTCTTGCCGATGGCCCTGAAGTGCAGACTACCGAAAATCGTCTGAATATAGGCGTTTCTAAACAAAACGGATGGTGAAAAGAAATCTTCATCGGAGTTGTTCATTTCTTGCCGTTGAGATATAAAAAGTGCAAAGGCCCGATCAAAGACCGGGCCTTTTTATGGTGGCGGTGCAGGGAATTGAACCCCGGACACTACGGATATGAGCCGTATGCTCTAACCGGCTGAGCTACACCGCCTGATTTTAAAGGTCTCGCCGTTTTCAGGGGCGCACGGCGGTTCCCGTCACTCTATTTTCAATGGCGGGCTTATTAATACAATCTTGAGGGAATGTCAACGCTTTCGATTGGCCGAAATCCCCCGCCGCAAAGAAATTCGCCTATTCGCCGCTTAATGAGTAAGAGACGATCGCACTCCTTTCCTTTAACGATCCTCCCGTCGAAACAACCAGTGCGAGAACGATATCGTTCTCGCCGTCGTTATCAATATCCTTGAATTGGTAATCCGCTACATACCCGCTTATTTTCCTGGTCTTCCAATTTTGTACAATCCCCAGGCCGTCCCATTCAAGGTTATAAACCTCGGCGTTCGTAAAGAGTTTAAGATTCTGGAAAACTCTCGAAGAGGAAGAAATATTTTTCACGACAATAATCTCCCTTCGGCCATCCTTATTCGTATCGTAAGTTAGGATCCTTGAGTTTATGTAATATCTTTTAACATCCGATTCGAGTGTCTGGGGAGGGTTTATGGGATCGATGAATGTATTGCTCCCCCCGAACACCTCTTCGCTAGACCAGAGAAATTCCTCGCTCCCGCCGAAGACAACGATCTTGGAAAGAGGCTTGAGGGATTGTTCGTAGATGCAAAGATAATCATCCTTGTTTAGGCTGATGATCCTGTCCGTTCCGCTTTTGCCGAGCTTGTCCATCGTAAGACCGTACACCGATAAACCCTGGGGGATTTTCATTCTTCTGGTTTCTGCATACGCACCACCTTGCCATTTAATTTCGTAAATGGGCGTATCGAAGGGATCCTCCAGCCCCCTTCTCTGTCCTAACAGCACCGGACCGGAATCTGCGTTTTCTATAACTCGCAAAAACCACGGAAGGCCTGACGCAATCCTTCCAAAAATGCCGTTCCTGAATTCGATGACAAACGAATTAACCCCATGCCCGGTAATGTTTGAAACGATGATTTCTTTGATCCCGTTCTGATTGATATCGGCCACATCAACGGCGATATAATTTTCATATTTTCCCCCGGAGATAGTCTCTATGAGCTTAAAGTTATTCCCTTTTTTTTGATAGATAAAAATCGTGTGCGGGTCAATAAAAACGGTTTCATTCAGGCCGTCGCCATTGACATCCCCGATATCCAGTCCTCTGAACTCATTGGAGAACTGCTGGCTTTTCCAAAATGATTTGCGATCCAGCGGTTGCTCGGCGTTTATAAAGTATGGGTTTATCGATGACGTAAAGGTTCCCTTCTTGCCCTTGCCCATTGCGGAAATGATCTCGGCTTCTCGGGTCGCCTGCGGTGAAGGGGCACGCGAGACAATGATTTGCGGATTGACAGGCTGACCGGCCTTCGCGACCGGTGATGCTCCTAATATCTGTGAAGTAATGCGCTCGGCAAAATCATTGATCTTGGGAATAATTTCGTTAATACCACATTGAGCGGAAATGTTGACTGCAGATGAATTTGCTGCGGTATCCTGCAACTTCCCATCTATATTCATGATGTCTCCAATTTTTGTAAGGCTCCCCCAGACCACGTAATCCGCGTTGAGTTTCCGTCCGAACGAGGTGACCGCCGAGGCGGTCATCTCGTTAGATGCCATTTCACCAAGCACCGACTGAACAGAATCTTTGCCAATCACAACCATCTTTTCGTTCAGGGAAAGTCTGGAAGTGAGCATATCCTCGATCCCCTTTTTTATGTAATCAATATTTTCTGCACTATGAACCGAGAAAGGCAATACCGCGATACGATACTGTTTATTTGCGCACAGGGGTTGCACAACAACCAGCATGATCAAAACGGAAAAAACATATATTCCTAAGCGTTTCATCATTTCTCTCCTTACAATGTTTTCATTTATTGAAACGTTTACCCGACCTCTAAGATTAGCCAAGTGGGGCGCGAAAGTCTATCGTGGTCAGGGATCTTTCTACAAGACCTTTTTGAAAACGCCGCCTTTCCAAGCTGATCGGATCCTTTTCGACCCCGCGGCGTCGCAGCAAGGCTCTAAGGGCTAAATGTTCTCTTAAGCTTCGCGTCCTTAACGCCTTTAGAGCCTTAGGCTTCACGGCGGGGTAGCTCAAGAAAAATCAATAAATTTGCGCTTCAGGCAGCAATTTTCAAAGGTCTCTCTACCATTTCGTTTTAGATAATTCAACAGCGACTTAAAGACGCCACTGCGCCCTTTCATTGCCGGTCACGCGGCAATCAAGCGAATGAAAAGGGCTTGTCATGACGACTTTAACGGGATTGTCAGATTATACACACCGTATTTCATGACAGCATTTATCGGGAGGGAGATTTTTTCAAACACCTTGAGCATCGGTTTGTTATCGTAAAGGACATCCGCCGTGAAACATTCGATGCCCTGTTCCAAAGCCGCCTGGATAAGCATTTTTAACAGCTGTGAAGCTATGCCTTTCCCCTGATAACCTTCCTCAACGACAAAAGCCAGATCCGCCCACGACGGACGATCGTTTAAGCGGACATAACGCCCCTCCCCAATGATTCTTTCCCTTCCCGACTCGGTTACGGTTGCTACGATTGAAAGGGTTTTCTGATAATCAATGTTAACGTACTGTTGCATTTGTTTATGGGGCATCGTTTCAACATGAGAAAAAAAACGGTAATACACGGTACTGTCGGAGAAGCGATAGAAAAGTTTCCTCATCTCTTCCTCATCAGACGGCTTGATCGCCCTGAAGCCTACAGTCAGATCGCCTTTAAATTTATTAATACAGGAGAGTTTATGTGGATAAAGCGCACCTGAACCGGGGAGATAAATCTGATCCGGATAGAGAATATGCGCCTCCTTTGCCTTTTTCACCAGTTCAGCCCGATCGTCCGGATGGGCAATATCGATCAGGGCTTGAGCCCTTTCTCTGACCGTGCGGCCGATCATCGACGCCACGCCGTATTCGGTGACGATAAAATCGAGAGATTCCCGGTTACTGAATTGATTGGGAAAATCCTCTACGGAAGGCAGTATGTTCGGGATACCGTCCAGATTACGGCTGGGGAGGGCGAAAATAGCACGGCCGCCACGGGAATGTTGAGCGGCGGCATAAAACTCAAGCGCATGCCCCGGACCGGCGGTCACATTACCTTTCCCGATATGAAGAGCCACCCCGCCCATAAGATCAACCTTCCGGGCAGGCATGACAAAAACCGTCTTATCATTTGCGCTTATCCGGGCATTGTCGGAAACAACAGCTATTTCCTGAAACTCAATCAGCGGATTACGATGCAGCCATTTCATCAACTCCTGCGTTCCCAGCGCATAGGACGTGACGGATTTGTTTCGAAAATTGCTTTTGTTACGGTTTGTTACGACACCGCTTTTAATCAGGTCCATCAGGGCGTCGGTAACAAAGAGGGTATGGATGCCAAGATCATGTTTCGTTAAAAGGTGTTTGGCCAGCCCCTCAAAAAGCGCACCCGGATAGAACGACAGACAGCTTCCATCATCGATAAGCGACGCGACATTCGCGGAAACCCTGTCCATAACATCGTCTATCTGCCAGCGAGGGAAATAGATAGGGGGTTCCGTCGCGTTGATAAGATAGTCAAAATCCGCGATATTGACAAAGGTGTCGCCCATCGTCCTCGGAACATTGCTGTTGATCTCCCCGACAACGAGAGAAGCCTTCTGTATTGCATACCTGGCAATATCAATCGACATGCCGAGACTGGAGAAACCCGCCTTATCAGGGGGTGTAATTTGCACAAAAGCCGCATCTATACGGATTGCTCCGGTTTGAACAAGCCACGGGATCTGAGAAAAACGACACGGGATCATATCCACCGAACCGGAGAGAATCGCGTTGTTGGCCAGCCAGCCGGCAAAAAAGGTTTTCAGTCGGTATTTGGACGTGGGCGGGTTTTCGGTTAATGTGATCACATCGCCTAGACTCACGATCTGAACCAGTTCAAGATCCGTCAGATTGTACATATCCGATTGCTTGAGATGCTTGACAAGCGTCCTCGGTTCCGCGACGCCGGTCCCGAGAAAAAGACTCATTCCGGGCTCTATGTGAGACAGAACGACATTGGGATCAACGACACGATCTTGCCAACCTGAATCGACATCATCGAACATATTAATCCCCTTTTCTGGGCGGATATGAATTAAAGATACAGAGGTGGAAATCATTTGTCAATTGACTTTACAGCTTAAGTTCTGCAATGATGTTTTATCGGTTCGACTCGTGCAGGCAACAGGGGCCTAGCATATAAAAATATTTTGATTAAGTGCTGGTTTACGACCAATCTTAAAAGTGGTAAAATGTTCCATAATTTCTAACATCCGAAACAGGAGGACAAATTGATAAAGAGATATTCACGGCCGAAAATGGAGGCAGTATGGAGTCAGGAAAACCGTTTTCAAAAATGGCTGGATATCGAGATAAAGGCCTGCGAGGCAATGGCAAAAATGGGAGAAATTCCTGAATCAGCTCTGAAAAATATCAAGGAACGCGCGGGGTTCGATATAAGCCGTATCGACGAAATCGAGAAAACGACGAAACATGATGTCGTTGCCTTTTTAACATCGGTCGCCGAAAAAGTCGGCCCTGACAGCAGGTTCATCCATCGAGGCTTGACATCTTCGGATATTCTGGACACGTCGCTGGCGCTTTTGCTTCGGGAAGCATCGGACATATTGATCGAAGACATCGATCGACTACTGGCCGCCATCAAAAAACAGGCCTTTGCTCACCGCCGGACGCTGATGATTGGACGGTCCCATGGAATCCATGCAGAGCCGATAACCTTCGGCCTGAAATTGGCAATCTGGTATGCCGAAATGTCACGCAACAGAGAAAGAATTCTTCGGGCCAGGGATGCAATCAGCGTTGGGAAGGTTTCCGGTGCGGTCGGAACGTATTCGTTTGTTGACCCCTCAATCGAAGCGTACGTCTGTGATCAACTCGGCCTGAAACCGGCTTTGGTGTCCTCGCAGATCCTGCAGCGTGACCGTCATGCCGAATACTTTACGACACTCGCGATTACAGCCTCTTCGATCGACAAGTTTGCCCAGGAAATCCGCCTGTTGCAGCGTACCGAGGTCCGTGAAGCGGAGGAGTATTTTTCTCCCGGACAGAAAGGCTCATCCGCGATGCCGCACAAACGCAACCCTGTTCTATCCGAGAACCTTTCCGGTCTATCGCGCCTGATGCGCTCCTACGCGGTTGCCTCGCTCGAGGATATCGCACTCTGGCATGAAAGGGATATCAGTCATTCATCGGTGGAGAGGGTTATAGCTCCGGATGCGACCATTTTGCTGGATTTCATGCTGGACCGTTTTACAAAACTGATTGAAACGCTGGTCGTCTATCCTAAGCGGATGCTGGCAAATCTGCATATGACAAACGGGGTTATTTTTTCCCAGATGGTATTGCTCAAGCTGATCGAAAAGGGGATTACACGGGAGGATGCTTATGCTATCGTGCAGAAAAACGCAATGGAATCTTGGGAAAAAAATCTGGAATTCAAAGAACTTCTTTTAAAAGACGACAAGGTCAGATCCCACATTAAAGCGGCTGATCTGGAAGAGGCCTTCCGGGTGGAAAATTTTCTTACTCATGTCGATCTGATCTTTGAGCGGGTATTCGGAAGTCCCTGAAAACCTTACCCAGGCCTCATTTCTAAAATCTTTTAGGGAATGTCGTTCCGGGAAATTACGGTATCTTTCAAAAAGACCCTGTCGTTTTTTTCGGGATAATCAAGATTGTAATGGAGGCCTCGGCTTTCCTTCCGCATACGCGCGCAGTTGACGATGAGTTGAGCGTTAAGAGCTATATTCCTCAGCTCCAGCAGGTCTTTCGTGACGATAAAATCCCTGTAGTATTCCTGGATTTCTCTGTTTATCATATCAATCCTGTGCTGCGCCCTCTTTAGACGCCTTTCGGAACGTACAATCCCGACATAATGCCACATGCAACGACGGATCTCTTCCCAGTTATAGGATATGAAGATGGCCTCATTAATCTCCGTTGCACCGCGTGGATCCCAGGCAGGAATAGGCAGCGGATCCTCCTGTCGGAGAGCGGGGAGAAGCTCTTGGACCCTCAAAAACGAACGATGGGCAAAAACAACCGCTTCCAAAAGCGAGTTGCTTGCCAGACGGTTTGCGCCATGCAACCCCGTGCAGGAAGCCTCTCCGGCGGCCAGAAGCCCGGGAATCGTGGTTTCTCCCATTTCATTGACGACAATCCCTCCGCAGAGGTAATGCTCCGCCGGGGCAACGGGAATAGGATCGGTGGCCATATCGATTCCGAGCTCAAGGCACCTTTGATAGATATTCGGGAATCGCGACATCAGAAAATCCCGGTCTTTGTGAGTTATGTCCAGAAAAACATAATCATCCCCTGATTTTTTCAATTCGGCATCTATCGCCCTGGCAACGATATCGCGGGGCGCCAGGCTTTTGAGAGGATGGTATTTTTCCATGAAGGTATCCCCGCTCTTCAGCCTGAGCACGCCTCCCTCCCCACGGACAGCCTCGCTGATAAGGAACGACTTTGCCCCCGGATGGTAAAGACAGGTCGGATGAAACTGGATGAATTCCATGTTCGCAATCTTCGCTCCGGCTCGGTAAGCCATTGCGATTCCGTCGCCGGAGGCAATATCGGGATTTGTCGTAATCAGGTAAACCTTTCCTATACCTCCGGTGGCCACCATCACGAATTTTGCACGGAATGTATGGACGACCCTGTGTGCGATATCAAGGACATAAGCACCAACACAGCGATCCTGCTCGATCTTCTGACCAAGACACGAAGATTTCATGATCAGATCAATGGCTATATGGTTTTCAAAAAGTTGTATGTTACCGATGCTGCTCGTCTTTTCGTTAAGCGCCCGTTCGATCTCCTGACCGGTCAGGTCGTTGGCATGGACAACCCTCCTTTTCGAATGACCACCTTCCCGCCCGAGGTCGAAACGGGACGGATCATTGGCGGAGCGCGTGAATCGTACCCCCCATTCCACCAGCTCCTGAAGTCTTCCCGGTCCCTCTTTGACAACAAAACGAACAACTTCTTCTTTGGAAAGTCCGGCACCACAGACAAGCGTGTCGTCTATATGGGAAGCAAAGCTATCTGTTTCGTCCTGAACGACGGCAATTCCTCCCTGTGCATAATTGGTGCTCGAATCCATCTTTTCTTTTTTCGTTACGAGCGCCACCGTCCCCAAAGACGATGCCTTGATCGCAAAGCTAAGGCCTGCAATCCCGGTCCCTAGAACAAGAAAATCCGTGCTGATTTCCATCTTTTGCTTCCTTTTTTAAAAGTTCGATTGCAAAACGCTTTCTGGCTATATATATTTCTTCAGAATTTGCAAATAAAATCTTGGGGAATTTGAAACAGTGCTGATTTTAGGGATTGAATCTTCGTGTGATGAAACAGCGGCCGCGGTCGTCAGAAACGGGACCGAGCTCCTCTCCAATGTCATAGCCTCGCAGGTCAAGGCGCATGAACCCTATGGCGGTGTTGTCCCTGAAATCGCATCGAGAAAACATATCGAGGCGATCATCCCGGTAATCATTCAGTCTCTCGAAGATGCGAAAATATCAATTTCCGATCTTGACGGAATCGCGGTAACAAAGGGCCCTGGTTTGGTCGGATCGCTGTTGATCGGTCTTTCCACCGCAAAGGCGATCGCGTTCGCCAGCGGGTTGCCGCTGGTCGGGGTGAATCACCTTGAAGGACATATCGCAGCCATATTTCTGACAGCCAACCCCCCGGAATTTCCGTTTGTAGCGCTGGTTGTTTCCGGCGGCCATACAGCGATCTACGTTGCGAGAGGTTTTCGTGACTTCACACTGTTGGGGCAGACCCGGGACGATGCTGCGGGAGAGGCCTTTGACAAGGCCGCAAATCTTCTCGGCATAGGCTATCCAGGGGGGGTGGCAATAGAGAGAATGGCCTCCGGCGGTGATCCACGGGCTTATGCCTTTCCCAGGGCGATGCAAAACAGTCTCGACTTCAGTTTCAGCGGTCTTAAGACCTCATTACTAACAAAAATAAAAAGTATGGAAAGACGTCCTAGCTCACAAGAAATTAGAGACCTCGCCGCTTCTTACCAGGAGGCGATCTGCGATGTTCTGACCGAAAAAACGATTCGGGCAGCGCACCATGTCTCGGCCAAAAGAATTGTCATCTGCGGTGGGGTTGCCGCGAATAACCGATTGCGTGAGCTGATGAACCAAAGGGCGGCATCCGACGGAATCATGGTTTTTATTCCTCCTGCGGTTTTATGCACGGATAACGCAGCCATGATAGCCGTTGTCGGAACCCATATGCTTCAGGCCGGGATACAGGATGATCTTAGTCTGAATGCCTTATCACGTATTCCTCTTTCAGGCGAAAACAGATGATCTTTAGAAAAAAAATCCAGGGTCTTTACAACACGTTTATCAGCCTTAAAGGCGATCCCGCAGAAATTGCAACGGGAACGGCGATAGGGGTTTTTGTCAGTGTAACGCCCACAATCCCCTTTCATACCGCGATAATTATTCTGGTAGGCGTTGCCCTTCGCAGGAATATCACTGCGGCCTGGATATCTTCGTGGATTGTTTCCAATCCCATTACGATCCCTATTTTGTATATTTCACAGTATAAACTGGGTCGTTTCCTTCTGGGAATCGAGGGCAACCCTTTTCGTTTCGGCGATTACAGCCTATCTGCGATTGCAGCCCTAGGTTCCGAAATATTCATCCCCCTGTTGCTTGGAGGCATCTGCATGGCGCCTTTTTTTGCCGTCATCGCATACTTCATTTCGCTGCATTTCATCCGAAAAATCCGAACGTGAGGGGCATCGTGCCGACCGTAAGAGAGTTGCGCGCAACGCATCACATCCACACCAAAAAAAGACTGGGGCAATCGTTCCTTGAAGATAACCACGCAATCCAAAAGATCGTATCGTTGGCCGGCCCGCTACAGGATCAAACGATCGTCGAGATCGGAGCCGGTCTGGGAAACATGACCGAAGAACTGGCCAAACAGGCCGGCCGGGTTATTGCGCTGGAAATAGATCTCCGGCTTCTCGACGTCTTGCGGAAAAGGTTCAGCTCAAAAAACCGTGTGGAAGTCCTCGATCAAGACGTTCTGAAGTATGACTTCAGCCAGGCTGACAGGGATAAAAAAATAACGGTCGTTGGCAACATTCCGTACTACCTTTCCTCTCCGCTCCTTTTTCGTCTTGTTTCGTACAGAAGATACATCTCCTCTTGCATATTGACGTTTCAGAAGGAATTCGCCGAACGGATTACCGCCCACGCCGGGACAAGGCAATATGGAATTCCGTCCGTAATCGTCGCCAAATACATGGACGTCTCCTGCGAACTTGTGATTCCGCCGGAGGCCTTCTATCCTCGCCCGGAGGTCTCTTCATGCGTTGTGCGTATGACGGTGAAGAAAACGGCCGACGACCCACACGAAAAGCTTTTTGAAAGAGTGGTTCGGGGAGCCTTTGCCCATAGAAGAAAGAATCTTTTAAATAACTTAATTTACATGGGTTTTTCAAAGGATTTGCTTGATGCCGTTTTCTTTAAAAGTAGGATTGATTCCGACAGAAGGGCACAAACACTGACATTGGAAGAATTTGCAAATCTCACCCATACACTAGCCGAAGCAACCCAACAAAGTCCTTGACAAAATAAAGAACATTTGATAGCGGTTCTTCGGACGCTTGGATCCGAAAATGGACTGAGACGTAGGGAATAGTTTGCGGGTTTTTATCAGCCTCTCGTCTTCGGCCGGGGGGCTTTTTTATTAAGGTGGCATGTGGAAATAATTGAAACCATACCGGCAATGCAGGTCCTCGCAGAAACAAAACGTCTGGAGGGGAAGCGGATATCCCTAGTGCCTACGATGGGCTACTTCCATGAGGGGCATTTGAACCTGATGAGGGTGGGTCGCAAGGAGGCGGATTTCCTTGTCGTGAGCATCTATGTCAACCCCACACAGTTTGCCCCAACAGAGGATTTCGCGGCATACCCGCGGGATTTGGAAAGAGACAGAAGACTTGCCGAAGACATCGGCGTTGACGTGATTTTTTATCCGAATGATACAGAAATCTATCCCGAAGGCTATCAGACCTATGTCGAGGTTCAACGCGTAACAAATAATCTCTGCGGCATATCACGGCCGCACTTTTTCCGCGGCGTTGCGACAGTCTGCACAAAGCTTTTTCATATCGTCAAACCCCACGTAACGATTTTCGGAAAGAAGGACTTTCAGCAGTATGTGATGATCAAACGGATGGTCCGCGACCTGAATATGGATATCGAGGTCATCGGCGTGGAGACAACGCGGGAACCCGACGGCCTGGCAATGAGCTCGCGCAATGTTTATCTGAGCCCAGAGGAAAGACAATCAGCTCTGAGCCTGAGCCTTTCGCTCGCTGCCGCTAAAGAAATGGTTTCGAATGGTGAGCGGTCGGCAAAACGGATTCTGGAAAGGGTTAGAACAATCATTGAGGGGTATCCTTTGACTACAATAGATTATGCGAAGATTTGCGATGCCTCGACGATAGAGGATGTAGATACGGTTGAGGGCGAATGTGTCCTTGCCCTGGCGGTATGGGTTGGGAAAACGAGATTGATAGACAACATAGTTTTCACCCGAACTTGAACGTGCGTCATTGGGGAAACGTGCGTTATTTTGGGGAGGATCAGATGTTAAAATTCATGCTAAAGTCAAAGCTTCACCGGGCAACGGTTACGGAGGCAGACATTAACTACGAGGGAAGCATTACGATCGACCAGGGACTGATGGAAAGTGCCGATATGCTGCCCTACGAAAGGGTTGATATTTACAACATTTCCAATGGGGAAAGATTTTCGACCTATCTTATTGCCGGCAAGAGGGATTCCGGCACCTTCTGCCTGAACGGGGCGGCGGCGAGGAAAGCCTCTCCGGGAGATTTGATCATTGTCGCCAGTTATGCGATGGTTGATGAATCCGAGGCGGCCAACTGGAGGCCCAAAAAGGTATTACTGGATAAAGACAATCATATCAAAAGCATTTTGAGTTGAGA
>DYLD01000216.1 GCA_020722315.1 Syntrophus aciditrophicus | reverse complement strand
TCAGCGCCAATACAGAAACAAACATCTTTCTCGTAAACATGTTTCCTACCTCCTTCCATGACCAGGCAAATTTTTTTGGATAAACTCCCCGTGTTATTTCCAATCCCGTGCGGCAAATTATGTTGGGTGTTTCTTTGTTTGCGGTTGCCAAAATTTTGTGCCGTTTGTAACAGACTAAACCTTTTTAATATAATGTTTCGCGAAAAGCCCGCTGGGCTTCACGCAGAGAACAAGGACAATCACGACGAACGCAACGATTGGTTTCCATTCGGGCCAGAAAAAGCCAAAGTAGTTTTCAATGAGCCCCATCAGACCTCCCCCTATGATGACACCGGGAATGCTCATAAGTCCCCCGAGGACGGCCGCCGCGAAGGCCCTGAGAAAAGGCTCCATCATAAAGGCGGGGTCAAGCGTGGCCCGGGAAGCAAAGAACATCCCGGCGATCGCCCCGATCAGCGCGCTGAAACCCCAGGCGAAAGAAAATATCCGCTCGGTTCTAACACCCATGATCTTCGCGGCGTTTTTATTCTGCTGCGTCGCCCTCATCGCCGTGCCAAGCCTGGTATATTTAAAAAAGAGAAAGAGAAACAACATGATAAACGCCGTGACTCCAAACACTGCAAGCGCCCAGTTGTTTATAATCATCCCCTTGATCGGTTCGTACGTCACGGACGGATCGACCGGGATCGAGAAAAACTGCTGTTCAGCCCCCCATTTCCAGCTTGCCAGCCCCATCAGAAACATCTCCGCGCCGAGTGTGATGACGATCATTCCGAGGATGGTCGGATGTTTGGCGGGGCGCAGGAAGAAAAACTCGACCAGGACTCCCAAAAGAATCGAAAACAACAGCGTGAGCAAGAAAGCCAACCAGAACGGGTAGCCGTAAAAGTTCAGGATATGAAACGCGATGAATGTCGAAAACATCGCCATTTCTCCCTGAGCGAAGTTAATCACCTCGGAGGTCTTATAGATTATCACAACCGCCGTGGCGAACAGGCCGTAGCAGGCGCCGATCGCCAATCCTTCAACAAAAAGCTGACCAACAGGCATTTCCATCACCTTTCATAACGATAGAACTTCATTTAAAACGGCCACGTCATCCAGTATTTTTTGATCCGTATCCAGGCTCCGAACATCCCCAGCGGCTCAAAGATGATGATCCCTATCATAATGAGTCCGATAGCCATACTGCTGAAATTCTCGAGGCCGACGACGGTGAACCATTTATCCGAAAGATAGAGCATCGCCTTGCCAAAGTACGGAACCTCGGCGATATTCTTAAAAAGATCGTACTGCAGATAGGTGATCAGCGTTGCACCCATAATGCTCCCCAAAACGGTTCCAAGGCCGCCGACGACGACCATCACGAGAAACATGATGGATAAAATCATATTGAACGTAAACGGATCGAAGAAACCGAGAATAAAGCCGAACAGCCCCCCGGCAACCCCGGCGTAAAACGCGCTGACCGCAAAGGCCAGCGTCTTGTAAACGACTAAATTTACACCGAGCACCTCCGCCGCGATATCGCTGTCCCTAATCGCAACAAAGGCGCGCCCTACCCTCGTCTTGAGGATATTGATCGCCGCAATCACCAGAATAACGGTGATAACCAATATCAAATAATACTTCGCTATGTCGCTGGAAAGGACCCAGTGCCATCCGAGTTGCGGGATTCCGAGGTCAAGGGGCGGCGTTTTGATCCCCATTCGACCCCCGAAGAGCTTCATCGATCCGATCACCTGCATGATCGTCAACCCGAACCCCAAAGAGGCGATTGCAAGATAAGGCCCCTCAAGGCGCAAAGCGGGCAGCCCGAGAACGAACCCGAAAAAGGCGGCGATAAAAGCGGCCAGTACAATCGCCAGCAAGAACGGAAGATGCAACTGCGTCATCAGAAGGGCCGTACCGTATGCCCCTATCGCAAAAAAACCGGCATGACCAAGGGATATCTGGCCGGTGGATCCGACGAGTATATTCAACCCGACAGACAGGATGATGTGAACCATGATGATGTTTAACAAATAGATGTAATAATTGGGAAGGTAAAGCGGAAACGTAAAAAGGAGAATGAAAAAAGCAACACTCCAAAAGAGAACAACCCCGCTCTTAAAGAGCTGAATGTCCTCGTAATACTCACGTTTCATATCCATAAAAAACACCCCAAAGGTTCTTATTTCAAGATGTTACAACTTCAGGAAAGGAACTCCCGTTTTTTTTCGATAACAGCAGACAAAACTTTTGTCAAGAAAATTTACCCCGCTGCGTTTTAACCCTTCTATCTGCCTTCTCGAAAGGGATTTTCAGAAGGACGTTAGAATTTTGCAGTTGAATAATGCGCGAAGGAGGTTTATAAGGTCTCCAAACATCGGGAAGGCTTCCAAGGGTTGGAAACTAGATAGCGCGGCTAAGAAAAACAATAGCTAAAACTTCATCAAAAGGAGGATGTTTTTATGTCTGAGACGCAAAAAAAGAGGTCCTTGAAGTTGTTTCTTATCGGCGGGCTTTTGATTCTGGTAGGGCTTTTTCCCCTTTCTGGCTGCACGAGCGCTTTAAAAACACTGAATCCTGCCGTTTCAGGCCCCCAACTGATTGTAAATCCAGAAAAGATCAGCCTTGGCGTGGCCAAGTTAACCAAAACACCCATTGTTTTCGAGGGTTCAGGTTTTAAACCCCAGGATTCCGTCTTTATCAAGCTGACCGGCCCGGGCAACACCGAGGTCGTTGCCGCCGGCGGAAAGATCGGCCCGGACGGCAAGTTCAAGGCCAAAGTGGAAGATCTCGTAAAGGTGGCAGGTATCTTAAAGGCGAGCGTAAGAAGCGAGTACGCCGATGACGGAAAACAAAAGGTTATCGTGGTTCTTACTCAGCCGCCTATTCCGGCCGGCACATACACGGCCACCGCAACATCGATGCTGTCGGATCAATCGGCGGAAACGAAACTCATGATCACTAAACCTTCTGCCTTTGATCGTTTCAAAGACTGGCTGGGGAAATTGCTCGGGAAAATAGAGGATAAAAGGTCGAAATAAACCGGCAAAATACCCCCTGCGCTTCCGTCCCTGGCTAAGGCGCGGGGGGTATCCGAAAGGGCGGCAAAGCCAGGCCTTGATTT
>DYLD01000037.1 GCA_020722315.1 Syntrophus aciditrophicus | reverse complement strand
CATAAAGTTTTTTGCTGCAGTCATGCTTTTTTTTCTCCTGGTTAATACCGGTGAGGTCTGGGGAAGGGTTTATATTGACATCGAATCTCCGTCCTCCCACAAATTTCCGATTGCTGTTGCTGATTTGAAACCTCTTGGATCGACCTTTCCAAGTGATAATCTCGGTAGTTGGTTTGCCCAAGAAGTGTCCAGGTGTCTGAACATGACCGGTTATTTTCAATTGATTGATAAGAGGGCGTTTTTGGAAGATCAAGAAAAGGCCGGGATTACTGCCGATGGGATCCACTTTGATGATTGGACAGTAATCGGTGCGGAATACCTGATAAAAGGTGGATACCTCCACAGCGGTCGTGAGTTGTCCGTAGAGTTTCGGTTATTTGATGTCGTCAAAGGGGAGATGATTGTCGGGAAACGCTACGCCGGCAGGCCAGAGGATAAACAGGTTATGGTCATCCGCTTCGTCGATGAGATGCTTCTGGCTTTAACAGGGGAACGAGGCCATTTTGATACCCGCATTGCCTTTGTCGGTGCGAAAGGTGATACGAAAGATATTTACACGATAAACTTCGATGGCTCGGACATCAGACGGGTTACCGATTATCGTTCGCTGACCGTCGTTCCCCGTTGGTCTCCCGACGGGCGTTCGATGGCGTTTACTTCCTATAAAGATGGAAACCCTGATCTTTATCTCAAGGATATGGTTACCGGCTCGACAAAAAAAATCTCTTCTTATCCTGGAATGAATATTCCCGGTTGCTGGTTCAGAGACGGCCGCCACTTGCTTGTTACTCTAAGCCGTCAGGGGAACCCCGATATTTACAACATGGATGTTAAAAGCGGATTGTTCGAGCGTCTTACAACCGGCTTTTCGATTGATGTTTCACCAACACTTTCCCCTGACGAGAAAAAAATCGCGTTTGTTTCGAACCGTAATGGTTCTCCCCAGATCTACACTATGGATGCTGATGGCGGCAATGTAAAATTGTTGACATATCATGGTAATTATAACACGTCTCCCGCATGGTCCCCCAGAGGGAACAAGATTGCTTACGAGGGGTCAGTAAACGGACGATTTCAGATTTTTCTCATTGATGTGCATGGCGGAGATCCGCAGCAGTTAACGTTTGACGACTATAATCACGAAAGCCCTGCCTGGTCTCCGGATGGCAGGTATCTGGCAAACAGTGTTTCTGGCTTTGGGCAGAGCCGCATTGAAGTGATGAATATAGATGGCAGCAACGTACGGGTTTTATATCGGAATAACGCGGGTTGTCAGGGCACGGCCTGGTCCCCGCATAAAAAGTAAGCAGTCTCTGATAGGATTTGACGATCGGCATTTATGACTGTAAACAACGTTCTTTCAAAAATCCAAACGAGGAGGAAAATTTTTCTGTTGATTTTTGCTTTCGATTCGTGATACGGAAAAAATAGAGTTTATCTTTACATAATAGCCTTAGAAAGGAGGATTGTAATGAGAAAAGGTTTGTTTTGGATTGGACTGGTTTTTTTGGGGTTGTTTGTTGTAGGATCTTTCATGACGGGGTGTGCTAAGAAGGCAACTCTGAAAGAGGGGGCTGCTGTTTCGCAGCCGCAGCAAGGGGTATCCCAGCCTTCCGTTGCCGCGCCTGCGCCAACAGCGTCTGCTGATGACGCCGCCGCACGTGAGCGTGCCCTGAGGGAGCAGGCACTTAGGGAGAAAGCCGCAAGGGAAGCAGCGGAAAGGGCAAAACGAGAAGCTGAGGAAAGGGCAAAACGGGAAGCTGCAGAAAAGGCGGCTGCGATATTAAAAGAGCTTCAGATTGCCGATATTCATTTCGATTTCGACAAGTATAACCTGAAACCCGAGGCTCAGGAAATTCTGAAAAAGACTGCTCCGGCTTATCTTAAATACACGAATTACAACGTTGTTATTGAAGGCCATTGTGATGAACGCGGTACCGCCGAGTATAACCTTGCGCTCGGAGAAAAAAGGGCGGCTGAAGCAGCGAAATTTCTCATGAATCTAGGCATTGACAAAAACAGGATAAAGACGATTAGTTATGGTGAGGAAATGCCTCTGGATAAGGGGCATAACGAAGAGGCTTGGGCAAAAAACAGAAGGGATCACTTTTTGGTTATTGCACCCAAGTAATAAATCCATGTAACAAACGATTATTGGGTTTATAGATGAAATAGGTCTTGCAATCCAGGCGGCATGCTTGGATTGCAAGACTTTTTTGCAACGGGTATTTTGTACGATTTGTATCAAGACTGATGGAAAATTATTTCGTTAAGACATATCGTATCATTCTATACGCAATCCTAGTCGTATTTTTTCTCGGATGTGCCACAACGGATGATCTCAATCACGTACGCGGCGAGGTAAATTATCGGCTCGAAGCGACGAACGAGAAATTAAATGCCCTGGAGAAAAAATACGCGGCCCTAACAGATCAAACAGACAAATTGAGCCAGGCCATTCGGAAAACAGAGGACGGTCTGGCTCAGACAAGGACGAGCCAGGCGGAATCAAGAGCCGCGATGACCGAGATACAAGAGGCTCTCCTGCAGATAAGGGGCTTACTTGATGATATGAAAGCGGAGATGAGGAGGGAAATCTCCTCTTTTGCTGCCAAAACCAAAAAGAAAGAAGAAACAGAAAAGCGATTCCAGGAAAAGATTGAGGATTTAGCGTTTAAAATCAATTTCATTGAAAACTTTCTCGGAATCGGCAAAAAGGATACTCAGGAAAGACCTCCTGCCGATACCGGCGCGCAGATTAGTTCAAACCAGACCGGGGCTGGCGTTGCTTCGGTCTCAAAATCCGACAAGGCAACCCTGTACGCGGAGGCATTTGCCCTCTTCAAAGAGGGTAAATATGAAAAATCCCGCGAGGCCTTTGAAAATTTCCTCAAACAGTATCCCAATACGGAGTTTTCGGATAATGCGCAGTTCTGGGTGGGGGAATGTTATTATTTCGAGAAAAAATATGAGAAGGCGATAGTCGAGTATGATAAAGTGATAAAGAATTTTCCGGGCGGCAACAAGGTCTCCTATGCCCTTCTAAAACAGGGTCTCTCGTTTCTCAAATTAGGAGACAAGGCAAGCGCTAAACTCCTTCTCCAGCAGGTCACCAAGGATTATCCAAACACAAGCCAGGCAAGAATAGCCAGAGCAAAATTGCTTGAGATCAAGTAATACAGATCCTAAGAATAACCTGTGGCCCTTACGTTATCTTCCGTTTATTCAGAATAAACCTACTGGCAGTTTAGTTTGGCTGACCATCCAGAGGGATGGGCGTGATTCCGTCGGGGATCCGTAAAGCAAATGAGTCGGAGTCATTCAAGATTGTCTTTATAGCACTGTAGCGAATCTTCATGCTGGAAGTATTGCGACCCGTGATCGTCACACATTGTGGCATATGTTTGCCGTCAAGAGTTGTGTATTTGTCAAAGAATGCCTCATAATATTTGTTTTTATATTGATTCAAAGATCCCCTGACAACGGTGTCAGTCAATGGATCGATCCAGAAAGAAAGCGTTTTCCCGTCTTCTCTGTGCTGGTCGATTCTGTAGAGCTTTTCTTCCATCGATCCCGTCAGTAACCGACAAGGATTTGCACTGCACGGGGGAACGCCCATCATGATAGAGATCAGTTCATTTCCATCAACAAAGACATGGAGGAATCTCGCTATATTCTGGGCCGTGGCCTGTCCCGTATAGAAAGATTTTTTTGCAGGGATAAAGATCCGCATTTCTCCGTTGTCTATAGATACGAACAAATCAGGCGGCCCTATCAGCGGCATCAATTCGAGACGAAGAGAGCCGGGCCTTTTGAGCATCAGCGCGGCCTTGAACACATAGCGACTCCCCTGCTCCATTATCTCTATTTTTGCTGTTGCGGTTATTGTATCAGAAACAGCATTGGATTCTATAATGTTTAATGCCCTTTGGGGAGAGTCGTATGGTTTTGGGTATTCGACCAATTGTTGACCCGCGCAGCCGATTACGGTTGCTGCTGTAAACAGGCACAAGGCAAAAATGTGTCTTAGACAGGTTTTATTCTTGAACGTTAAAGGATCCATCTTTTCGTTTTTGGTATAGATCAAAGAGCAGGCCTTTCTTCCAGTTCTTTGAGTTTCCGTTTTAACGTTTCGTTATCCGGCTTGATTGTAAGGGCCTTTTTGAATGTTTCATAAGCCTCCTTAATTTTCCCGCTGCTGGAATATGCATCCCCGAGATGTTCAAGAATGGTAGGATCTTCAGGCAAGATCGCAGAGGCTTCCTTCAAATGAATGATCGCCTCGGCAAATTTCTTCTGGCGAAAAAACACCCATCCAAGCGAGTCCAGCATATAACCGTTTTTTGGTTTTATACGGAGCGCTTTTTTTATCATCATTTCAGCCTCGGTTAGATTTATCCCTTTGTCTGCGTACATGTAACCGATAAAGTTCAATGCCTCCGCGTGCTCAGGATTCAACTCCAGAACTTTACGCATTGCCTCGATGCTGTCTTCCCACCGCTTTGTCTTTTCAAAAAGAACTCCCAGACTGAAGTAGAGGTCGATATTTTTCGGATTGACGTCCAGACCCTTACGGAGAATATCCTCAGCGGCCGCATAGTTTTTCCCCTCTTCATAGATAGAGGCCAGAAATATATACAGATCAGCGGATTCTTTTTTTTGGTTTATCGCCTTTAATAAAAGTTCGGTGGCCTGTCCGGTATTTTTTTGCTTTTTAAGTATGAGTGCTATTCGAATCATCGCATTCGAAAATTGCTCAGAAGAGGGGGGGATTTTGGTATAGGTTTTTATGGATTCAGGGTAATTGCCGGCTTCTTCATATGCGGCACCAAGCAGATAGAGAATTCTGGTTTGATGGGGTAATTCTTTCAAGAGGGACGTGAACGTTTTTATGGCTTCTTCGCTGCGACCCTGTTCCAGATAGATCAGGCCAAGTGTAAACGGTACTTCTTTGTTCATCGGGTCAAGGGATAACACATGAAGAAAGGCTTTTTCGGCATCGGCGTAGCGTTCCATCTGAAGGTAGAGATGTCCTAATTTGATCAGGATTCTGCTCTGTCCTGGTAGTAATTCATTAATTTTTTCGTATAGTTCGATTGCCTGGGAGATCTTTCCTTGCTTTTCATAAAGCGTCGCCAGGTCGATCATGATCATCTGTGCATTTGAACGAAGTTCGAGGGCTTTTTTAAACACCGCTTCCGATTCTTGATAATTTTTCATTTCAGCCAGTACCCTGGCCAGGTAATAATTGCCCATGAAATGGTCGGGCTCGGTCTTAAGAAGGCTCCGGAATTCCGCAGCGGCTTCCTCAAACCTTTTCATTTCTGCGAGACATACTCCGAGATAAAATCGTGCACTGGTGTTCTTTGGGGCTTTGTGTAGAATGGCTGTGTATTCCGCAGAGGCCTTTTCGTAAGCCCCTTGCTTCATATAGATACCCCCGAGCTGCATGCGGGTTTCCAGATCTTCAGGATATTCAACAAGCGTTTGCAGAGATATTTCGATTGCTTTATCCTGATCTCCCTTCATCATGTACAATGACGCCAGCTCTCTTTTTAAATAAAGGGAATAGGGATCCAGATGAATGGCTTCCTGGATAGCTGAGATGGCCTCGTCAAATTCGTTATTGAGGGCCGACAAGACGCTGATGCTGTAATGAAGCCGTGATTCTGGCGTCGAAACTGTTGGTTTTGGCAATTCCGCCGCCGACTGATCGGCCAAACAAAAATGGGTGCATCCGTACATCAGCACGACGGCCCATAGAAATCCAAGATAGCGTTTTTTAAAATGAAGAAATGGCATTTTTCGTCAACTTTCATCGACCCTTTTCGGAACTGTTTTAACATCTACAATTTCTATCCCTTTGCGTCTCCAAAGTGGAAGAACCGCTGTTATCGCGCGGATTGTGTCAGCATGAGGGTGCCCGATAAAAAGCAGCGGGCCGCGGTAGTTGCTGTTTTGTTTTACCGTGTTGAGAAGGGTCTGATAGGCGGCCTCATATCCGGGTTGGTGATCAATAAAAATATCCCTTGCAGCGAAGCGGATTCCTGTTGTGGCGGCTGCTTGGCGTCCTTTAGAGCGCGGTGTCGTTCGGCTGTCGATGAAATAAAGGTTTCTTTTTTTCAACTCCTCCATCAACACGCAAAGGCGCGAAAAATCTTCCATGAACCGGGATCCCATGTGGTTGTTAACGCCGGAAACGTAACGCACATTAGAAAGATCCTCCCAAAGCTGGCGACGTATCTGTTTGTCGTCCATGTTTATCATAAGAGCCCCTGGGCCAGGGGTTTGGCGAGGATAGGAAAGAGGTTCCATCGGTAAATGCAAGAGGATCTCTCTTTTTCGCCTGTACAGGTAATCCACGGCTTCTGCGGAATGTGGTGTATAAGGTAGGACAGAAAAGGCAATGGGAGCCGGAATGTCTGTCAGAAGTCTCAGTGCGTTTAGATCGAAACCTATATCGTCTATGATAATCGCAACACGCCTAACATGTTTTTCGGTGGTTGTTGCGCGGGAGGTTTCTTCCGTTACTTTTTCCCGATCGGTTTTTGCGGATTTTGAAATGCGCTGAACTGGTTGGTCTTGTCGGGGGGCTTGAAATCGTTCAAACACGATAAAGACCGCTGCAATCAATGCTGCTGCGACGAGAACCGGTAAAAATGGAAAGCGTTTCATTCTATTCACCCTCTACGTTAAATGATCTATTACACTACGGCACTTTTTTTTACATCAAAATTTTGATTGGTCGAAATCTTTCCAGGGCCGGCTATGACGGTTTCACTTACCCTCAGAAAACCCTTTTCCGACCCGAAAAACCTTTAGATTATCTTTGTGAAACCATCTCTGGAGGTTTTGCAAGATTCTTTTGTCGTAAAGCTTCTATTGAAAATGGCTGCAAAAAAGTTATGGCATTTGCCGTTCAAAAAATGGTATCTTTCCCAATCATTCAGAATTGGTTTAACCGTGGAGGTAGCCTAGATGCATACTTTTTTTAGCAAAAAAGTTTTTTTTCTCATAGTCGTGCTGATACTGCTTTTGTTCGGTCCGTACCGGGACAGCAATCTTTCCGCAGTCGACGAAAATGTCTACAAGGGCTTGAAAACCTTTAATGAGGTTTTTGATCTCGTCCAGAAGAATTATGTTGAACCGGTTTCATCCGACAAATTGTTACAGGGGGCTGTCAATGGGATGATAAAAACCCTGGATCCTCACAGCAGTTTTATGACCAAGGAAATGTACAAGGAACTCGAGGTTGAAACTCGCGGCAGTTTTGGCGGAATCGGGATTGAGATTACAATGGTCAAGGATATTTTAACAGTTGTATCACCCATAGAAGATACCCCGGCTTACAAGGCAGGCCTAAAGGCGGGCGATCAGATAATCAAGATAAATGGCGATTCGACGAAAGATATAACTATCATGGAGGCCGTGAAGAAACTAAGAGGGCCGAAGGGTACGAAGGTCACGATCACGATACTTCGTGAGGGCATGCCAAAGCCGCAGGACATCGTGATCAACAGGGATATTATAAAAATTAAAAGCGTAAAATCAAAAGTCTATAATGGTCATATTGGCTACATCAGAATTGTTTCGTTTCAGGAGAATACCGGAGATGACCTAAAAAGAAATTTGAAGGAGTTGAGCGAAAAGGCCAATCCTTTAAGCGGGCTGGTTCTTGATTTGAGAACAAATCCGGGGGGACTGCTGAACCAGTCTATCGAAGTTTCGGATATTTTCTTAAAGAAAGGGATCATTGTTACGACGCGCGGACGTTCGCAAAATATGGACAGCAAGGCCGAAGCGAAAGATGACGGAGATGAACCGACCTGCCCGATAGTGGTGCTCGTGAACGAAGGCACGGCAAGCGCCGCAGAGATTGTATCGGGTGCTCTGCAGGATAACAAGCGGGCGATCGTCCTCGGCAGACAGACCTTCGGCAAAGGGTCTGTCCAGACCATTATTCCCCTTGATGATGGTTCCGCCTTAAGACTGACGACGGCGAGGTATTATACCCCCAACGGCCGTTCCATCCAGGCCGAGGGAATCAGACCTGACATCGTTGTCAAACAGATTAAACCGGCCCAAGAAAAAAGGTTGGAGGAAGGCCCTGGTCAAAACAACATAATAAGGGAGAAGGATTTGAAAGGTCATATAAAGTCTCCGAATGAGAAAGACAGCAAAAACGGGGGGCAAAAGCAGCCGGAAGATGTCCTTGAAAATGACAACCAATTAAAAAGCGCGATAGACATCATAAAGGGCCTGAATGTTTTGAAACAATAATCTGGCGGATTTTTTATTGTTTAATTGGAAAATATGATCTTAATAAGCTGTTTGGGTGCTTCAAAAACGGTCGGCTATAAGCTCGAAAGTTTACAGGATTCGAATTAAGTCATCAAAAGGGTGCCAAGGGACTGTCTAAAACAAGGAGGTCAAAATCATGAAGGGAAAACGGATATTACTCGGTATTATTTTTTCAATCGTGTTGAGCCAGTTTGTTATTGCGTCTTCGGTTATGGCAGCCGTGGCCGGCCGTTTTCTAAATGTCGTCGGCGAAGTCAAACAGCTCCGTGCAGGGCTCATCATCACGCCGATGGCCGGTTCTCCAATAATCGAAGGTGATATTATCACAACCGGAGCCAAAGCGGAGGCGGCACTTTTTTTCAACGATGAAAGCACGATAAAGATTGCGGAGAATTCGAAGTTCGAAGTCAGGGAATTTGCCATTAAAGGAGATGTCCGAAAAGGTATCTTTTCTCTTGCCATTGGCAGGTTGATCGCTGATGTCAAAAAATATATCGGGGGAAATTCCCGTTTTGATGTTCATTCCCCGACTGCCGTGGCCGGGGTCAGGGGAACGGGTTTTGAAATGGTTGTCGTCATGGTCGGAACCCAGACAACGACAACCGTTGTCTGTACGAGTGGTGTTATGTCTATTTCAGCCATTTCGGCTACCGGGGCTGTCATTAGCACCACGACCATTGTCGCAGGGCAAACTGCGGTCGTGACGGCAAACGGAATAACCGTTTCGGCAACGGCTGCGGCCGGTGCCGGTGCGGCTGGAGCAGGGGCCGGAGGCGCTGCGACGGCGGGCATTACGGCAGGTACAGTGGCTGTAGGAGTAGCAGCAGCGGCGGCGGCCGCGGTTGCTGTTTCAGAAGCGGCCGGAGGAGGGACGACAACCACGCACCACACGACGACGTCGCACCATTAATAAACGCAGGAGAACCGCTTCAAAAAGCTGCGACTCCTCTGAAGCGATCGGTGCTTTGAAAGCTTTGCACAACCAAAAGAAAAATACTGCCTGAAGCGCTATTGATTTTTCCTGAGCTACCCCGCCCCGGTGTAGCAAGGCGGCGAAGCCGTTAAAAACGCGAACATTAGAGAGCGTTTAGGCTTTGCCGCCGTAGCGAGACTCTGCGGGGTCGAAAAATATTTATGAGCGCGAAGGCAGCGTTTTTCAAAGGTCTCCCTTTATAATGAAAAAAAGGGGTTATTCCCCCCTTTTTCGTAGGTTGTGCTTGATCATTTTGAGCTGCAGGCCCTTGCGACTCAGACCAAGCTTTTGCGCCGCTTTTGTTACATTGCCCTCGCATTCCTCAAGGCAGGTAGCGATAATCTGTTTTTCCATTTCATCAATACGGTTTTTCAATCCTTCCTGCACGGCTTCCCTATCCGTTCCCGCTGACTGGAGACCATGTTCCATGCCCGTAATCTCGGGAGGAAGGGCATTCGATGTTATCATTTGTCCATCCGCCATTAACACTGCGCGTTCCATGAAATGTTTGAGCTCCCTTGCATTTCCAGGCCACGGGTATGTCAGAAGATAATCAAGAACCTCCTGAGACAATTCATTTACGCTTTTTCCCAGCTTCGCGTTTGCCTTTTCGAGGAAGTATTCCGCCAGCGGAATGATATCGTCTGTTCGTTCCCTGAGTGGCGGAATATGAATGGGGAAGACGTTCAGACGGTAATAGAGATCCTCACGAAAATTCTTGTCTTTTATTTCCTGCGGCAGATTTTTGTTTGTAGCCGTAATCAAACGCACATTCACGGAAATCGTTTTCAAACCCCCCACGCGCTCGAAGCTCTGATCCTGCATAACCTGCAACAGTTTTGCCTGAACCTCGCGGGGGATTTCCCCAACCTCGTCCAAAAAAAGGGTACCGTTGTGCGCCAGTTCGAACCTACCGGGTTTTGTCGTAACGGCGCCGGTGAACGCGCCCTTCTCGTATCCAAAAAGTTCGCTTTCCACGAGGTTTTCGGCAATCGCTGCGCAGTTTATTTTTATAAACGGCTGTTTTTTGCGAGGGCTGCTGTTGTGAATGGCCCTGGCAATCAATTCTTTTCCAGTGCCTGTTTCGCCGGTTATCAGTACGGTGGTTTCGGTCGGAGAAACCTTACGAATGAGATCGTGAATCTCCATCATGCTTTTACTTTTGCCGACGATACGGTATCGATCATCATTTCCTCTCGCTGTGGAACCTTCTCCGCCTTCGAGTTGTCTTGTTTTGACTGCTTTCATGATTACCGATTTAAGTTCATCCTGGTCGAACGGTTTTGTCAGGTAATCGAAGGCGCCGTTTTTGAGCGCGTCGACGGCGCTTGCGACGGTTCCATAGGCGGTAAGAATGATAACAGGCATGGCTGAATCGTATTGCATAATCTTTTGTAATAGTTCCATGCCGTTCATTCCGGGCATCTTCAGATCGGTTGCGACAACGGAGATATCCCTTTCCTTCAGGATCGCAAGCGCCTCATATCCGTTCGGAACGGTTAATACTTCGTAGCCTTCTTTCTTAAGCATTGCCTCTAGGACGACCCGCATGTTCAGCTCGTCTTCGACAACAAGAATTTTCGCCGGCTTCGCCACTGTTTGCAGACCCCCTTATCTTGAGAATAACCCTGTTTATGAGATTTTCTTTTTCATAAGGACGTTCATTTGTCAAATTTTGTTGCTATTTGAACCGTTGCGTTGTTTCAAGCCTTATGTAGAAGATTGTTCCCCGTCCGGGAATCGATTTAACGCGGATTTTTCCGCTGTGATTGGTTATGATGCGCCGGCATACCGCCAGCCCCAAACCGACCCCCCGTTCCTTCGTCGTGAAAAACGGCTTGAATATCTGCTTCTGGACTTCCCTTGGCATTCCATGCCCCGTATCCCTTATCGAGATGCCGATTGCATCTCCGTCCACGGCTTCTATTTTTGTCGTTCGCACGGTAAGAGTGCCGCCTTTTGGCATCGCTTCTATTGCGTTTAGTGCGATATTCAGGATGACCTGATGGATCTGTTCCTGATCCATCACTACCAGAGGGAGGTGGGGGTGAAGCTCCATCTGAATGTGAATTTGTTTTGCGATTTCATCGGTTTCGATCAGACTTACGGCCTTTTCGATCACGGCGTTTATTGAGCCGGGTTTCATATCCATCTCGTAAGGGCGGGCATAGTCCAAAAACTTCGAAACGACCCTGTCCAAACGGTTAGCCTCTTCAGTGATAACGTCGAGGAGCCGGTGTTGTTCAGGCTGTTCGATCTCTGTCCGCAAAAACTGGGCAGCTCCCTTGATGGAACCTAAAGGATTCCGTATTTCATGGGCAAAAACCGGAGCCATTTTTTCCAGGAGAAGGTCTTTTTCGCGTTCGAGCTTTTCATCAAGATCGAAAGGGGAGATGAAAATGTCTTTGGTGTCGGGATAGAAGCTTGTCATCATTCTTTTAAGAAAAATCTGAAAGGGCCCTATTGCGATAATGATCAGAAACGACGCCATGAAAACGAGCGTGAACGAAAGATAGGGTCCTTTTCCAAAAAACCCGATTACAAGATAGAAAAACAGCGTTGTAAAGAGTGTTATGATCAATATGACGACGGCGCGCGTGACAAAGTCCTGAAATTCGGTCAGGTGGGGATGGGTTATCATGATAAGGACAAAATAAAGCACGCCCGATGCAATAAGATTGAAAAGCTGTGATACGCTGAAGGATGCTATCAGCGCTGTCAGCGCAACAACAAGATAGAAAACGGGTCTTTTTTCGTTTCCGGCCGCCCTCTTTCGCAAATAATGGATCAGCGAAAAGTAGCAGATGACAAAAACCGCCCCGGCGTAGCCGTAGGCAAGTGTTGTAATGTACTGCGATCCAATGACCGGAGTGAGGACAAAAGCTGCCAGAACTCCACTGAACAACGTCGCCGTGCGTATATCATGTTTCTTTAACAGGGTCTGGGCCTTAAAAAACGAGAGGCTGAAATTGATGCACAGAGGCGGTATTGCAAGAAGCCCCAGAAGCTCGATAGCAAGTGAGACCGTCGGATTCAAAAAAGGCCTGACAAAAACACCTGTTTTATTAAGCGCGATCGCGAGGCAGAGGGCCGAAAAGGATAGATAAAGCGGCTTCTTTTGTTTGCTTATAATCAATGTCGTGGCTACCGTGATTGCCACGGCCATCAACAGAAAAACTTCCATGCGGTTAATTCCCTCAAAACCTTATGGTCTGTGATCCATCCGCGCGAGTGCGGACCTTTTAAAAAACGCGAATAGTGTCATTTCAATCGGTCGCGACTTTAGCGTTCCTACAGGCGAATATGTTTCGTTGCCGACTTCAAAATGACGGGAAGGACAGCTCCCTGGTATTTTTCCTGAAACAAATCATTTCTTAACAGACAATCCTCAATAGTGCAAGGTGCGTAGTGATATTCGCATCTGTCCAGAATTTTACGCATTTGTTTGGGGTATCCGTTTGGTATTTGTCACAGCAAAACAGAAGTTGTCGTGCCTAACTGCTTATTATTATTGGGTGCATAACGATACTATCAAAAACTCTTGTTCTGGCATAGTAGGAATTATTTTATTATTATAGATACATAACAGATATATCTTATAATCGGGATAAGACATATTTATTTAACATCTTGTTATCAATCTATATTTCTCAATTACCTATTATTTAGGACTGTGGCATATTCTATGCTTATCTCTTCGGAGCCTGGCTGTCACTGACAGAAAGAGAACTTAGCGGCATGTCGCCTGAGGGGCAAATTTATTGATTTTTCTTAGGCACCCTGCCGCCAAAGAGGAAGGCTTTTAAAGGCGTTACGAAAGTAAAACAAGGCGTTTAGTTAAGAAGGGCCTTCTCGCATAAGACGCAGCGAGGTCGAAAAAGATTTCATCAGCTTAAAAAGGCGGCGTCTTGGAAAGGTCTCAGTGAGTCTTAAGCGCAGTCGCTGAAATATGGTTCTGATCAAGAAAGGGTATTTTGATGGATTTTAATCTGAATGAAGAGCAGCAGCAGTATTTAGAAACCGTGAGACGGTTCGTCGAACGGGAAATTTCCCCCCGGGTGCTGTCTCTGGAGCGGGAGCATGTCTTTCCGTTCGATATCATCAAAAAGGCCTGGGAACTCGGAATCATGAACCTTTCCATACCCGAGGACATCAAAGGTTATCGGATCGACGCAATAGCATCGGCATTGATTATCAAAGAGCTGTCCTTTGGCGACAGCGGTATTTCCACGTCGGCGATGTGCAATGATCTTGCCAATATCGTCATTGCGATGCACGGAAATGACGA
Organism: Syntrophus aciditrophicus; assembly: GCA_020722315.1. GTDB lineage: Bacteria > Desulfobacterota > Syntrophia > Syntrophales > UBA5619 > DYLD01. The sequence continues at coordinate 6,823 of DYLD01000037.1, read as the reverse complement.
ACAGCAAAAAATGTTTCTTTCCCCGTTTGTCGATGCGCCTCTTCTTGCTTCTTTCTGTTTGACTGAGCCGGGCGCCGGTTCGGACAATTCCGCGATGACGAGTGTTATCCGCAAGGGACAGGATGGCAGATATGTTCTGAACGGCGGAAAGAGTTTTATTACGAACGCATCCTACGCATCACAGTTTACGGTTTTCTGCAAGGTTGGAAAACCGACATCTCCGTTTATCGCGTGTGTCGTGATTCCGTCATTGCAAATAGAACCTGAAACAGCCGATGTTACCAGCCAGAACTCGCGCGAGATTACGCTCCCCAGCGGCGGGAGGGTTACAACGGGAAAACCCGAGGACAAATTAGGGCAGCGCCTTTCCAATACAGCGACCGTGACCTTCGAGGATGTCGTCATCGACGATGCACAGATCATCGGCGACAGGCGCCTTGGATTTCAGTATATCACCGAGGTTCTGGATTATGCCCGGCCGATGGTCGCGGCAATCGGCGTCGGCCTCGCCAAACGCGCCCTGGATGTTACGCTCGCCTACACGAAAGAACGCCGCCAGTTCGGTGAGAGAATCTGCGACATGCCTGTCGCGCGGGAGACGCTGGTCGAGATGTGGAAGAAGTATGAGCTTGCGGACATGGCGCTGATGAAGGCGGCCTTTATGATTGAGACAGGTGCGCCCGATCAGGGTAAGTACGCCTCGCTTGCGAAGAACCTTGCCGCCGAGGCGGCGATCTTCTGTGCGACGGAAGGGCTGCACCTCCACGGAGGCTACGGCTTCATGGCGGAATACGAGATCTCCAAGCTGCTTCGCGATGCGCAGATTATTGATATTTACGAAGGAACACGGGAGGTCCAGAGTATGATTATCGGCAGGGAGCTGATCTGATGCTTTATCTGCACGGCATCGGCCATTTTCACCCGGAGAATGTCATCACCAATGCCTTTCTCAATGAGCTCGGGATCGGCAGCGATGAAGAGTGGATTCTGGAGCACGTCGGAATAAGGGAAAGAAGAACCGTTCTTTCGCTGGATTATATCACCCGGACGAAAAACAGGGATCCCCGGGCTGCGAAAGAGGCCAGTGCCTATACAAACGCGCAGACTGCGGCATCGGCAGCAATGATGGCCCTTCAAAGGGCCGGTATACAGGCGCAGGATATTGGGCTTGTCATATCCGGTTCGAGCGCCCCGTCGTTATTGTCGCCGGCCGAGGCCGCCTCGATCGCCGCGGAGCTCGGCATCGAGGTACCCTGTTTCGATCTGAACTCGGCCTGTACGACCTTTGGAATGCAGGTGGATTTTCTGAACCGGATGATGCCGCGGAGTCTGCCGCCGTACATTCTTACTGTGCAACCTGAGCATATGACCAGCGTCGTCGATTTCAGCGACCGTTCGACGGCCGTTCTTTTTGGGGATGCAAGCACCGCCGCCGTTTTGTCTGCCACCGTTCCCTCGCGGGCGGCCTTTGTTGAATCGCGATGCGGGACGAAGGCATTAGCCTGGAAGAAGGTGACAATTCCCAACGGGGGCTATTTCAGCCAGGATGGACGTGCTGTTCAGGGATTCGCGATCCGACAAATGACCGAGTCGCTCCAGAGCCTTCAATCTTATCAGCTCCCGGACAAGGACGGGCGTTTCTTTTTTATCGGCCATCAGGCTAACCTGCTGGCTCTGACGACCGTATGCGAACGAGCTTCGATCCATAACGGAAGCCATTGGTATAATGTGGATATGCGGGGAAACACCGGCTGCGCCGGGGCACCAGCCGTGCTGAGCGCCCACTGGGAGGAATTGCGGGACGGCGACCGGGTTGCGATTTGTATTGCCGGGGCGGGTCTTAGCTGGGTGCAGCTTCTGTTGACGGTGGATGAAGACAGGGTGCCCGGATGACATACGAGGAATTTAAAAAAAGCGTTCATTTGGATAAGGAGCAGCTGATTGCCTTTGCCTATGGTACCCTCGTGGACGACCCTCCGGAGTTCTTTCTTGCTCGTCTGCCCGCCCCTCCGTTTCTGATGCTCGACAGGATTTTGGAAATATCCGCAGACGGAAGCAAGGGACGGATCGTCGCCGAGCAGGATATCAGACTGGATGCCTGGTATTTTCAGTGTCATATGCCCGGCGACCCGGTTCAGCCGGGCTGTCTGGGGGTCGATGCAATTTGGCAGCTTCTCGGTTTTTATTGCGTGTGGCGCGGTGCGCTCGGTACGGGAAGGGCACTCGGCTGCGGGGAGGTTGCGTTCAGCGGCCAGATACGACCCTTCAATCGCCTGGTACGTTACGAGGTCGACGTGAGGCGTTTGACCCATCTCAGGGAATCCGGAACCACGATTGCGCTCGGCGAAGGCCGGATATCTGTCGACGGAGAAGAAATTGCCGAGGTTCACGGGGCGCGGGTCGGTGTTTTCAAGGGGATTGACTATCCCGATTACCCGCGCCGGTCACCCAATTCCATCGGCGGGAGAATGGCGCAATGAAACCGGCGTTTATTTTTAGGTGGTATTTATGACAGGCGAAAAAATGGTTGCTCTCGTGACGGGAGGTGCGAAAGGGATCGGAGCGGCATGCGTACGAGAACTGTCTAAAAGAGGGTTCCGTGTCGGGATCTGTTTTCGCTCCAGTTCCGAAGCGGCAAAGCAGCTTTTGGCAGTGATCGGCGACGGATTTTTACTAGAGGTCGATCTTTCCGATACCGCCGGGATCGATCTGATGATGGACAGACTTAAAGAAGAAACGAACCGCGTCGATGTTCTCGTCAACAATGCCGGGATTTCGATCGACAGCGACATGTTGCGGATGAAGATCGAGCAGTTTGACGCGCAGCGGGCGGCGGTGCGAGGGGCCTGGTACCTGACGAAGCGGATCCTGCGCCAGTACATGCTGCGTGCAAATAGCGGCCGCATCATAAACATCTCCAGCGTCGTCGGTCATACAGGCAACGCCGGCCAGATTCCGTACACGATGGAGAAGGCGGCTCTTGACGCACTGACGAAATCGCTTTGCCGTGAACTGAAGGGACGAAACATTCTGGTGAATTCGGTTGCCCCGGGATTTATCCTGACGGATATGACATCCCGTCTCCCCGAAGAGGTCAGCGAAGGGATCATCTCGGCCATACCGCTCGGCCGGATGGGACGCCCCGAAGAGGTCGCCGAGGTCGTCGGTTTTCTGGCGACTTCGGGCTCGTATATCACCGGGACGGTCATCCATGTCAACGGGGGTTTGTATGGAGGCTGACGCCGTCCTGCGCGATCGCATTTTGAAAATGGTTCCACAGCAGCACCCGTTCAGGTTTATTTCGGGTATTCGGGAGTTGGACGAACAGCATATCGTGGGGTTTCACCGTTTCCGCGAGGACGAGTATTTTTACGAGGGGCATTTCCCCGGTTTCCCGGTGACTCCCGGCGTGATTTTGATAGAAACAATGGCTCAGACGGCGGTTGTTGCATTCGGCATTTACCTTTTGCTGCTCCGCGAAAAGGAGGTTGAAACAATCGAGGGTTCGCTCGCGCTTTTTACCTGCGCCGATTCGGTCGAGTTCAACGGCTTGGTCCGTCCCGGCGAGCTTGTCAGCGTCGAGGGGAGAAAGGTCTATTTCCGCGGAAATCAACTCAAGTCCGAATGCGTGATGATGCGCGAAGACGGCGCGAACATATGTTCCGGCTTTCTCACGGGCAGGGCAGTTCCGAAAAGCAGGTTGTTTGCCGAGGATATCGGAATCAAAAGATGAATAGGGTTTTTGGAGATTACGTTTGATGAAACGCAGGGTAGTGGTGACAGGTATGGGAGTCATAGCGCCGAACGGACATGGTCTTGATGAATTCGGCAAGGCCCTTCGAGAAGGCCGTTCGGGTATCCGTTATGTTCCCAGAACGGCCGAGTTGCATTTCGGCTGCCAGGTCGGGGGGATCCCGGAGGGGTTTGACAAGATCAAGGGGGATTATTTCGACAGCGAAGATCTTTCGTTGCTCAACGATAACGTAGGATTTGCCGTTGTTGCCGCTATCGATGCATGGCGGGACGCAGGATTCCGCGTTCCGGCGTACGACGATGACAATGTCGACTGGGAAACGGGTGTGATCGCCGGGTCGGGTGTAGGCGGGATGGATACGATAGCGGATACCTTGGTGCCGGTTGTGAACCAGGGGAACTGCAGGCGCCTGGGAAGCAGGATCGTGGAGCTGGTGATGAACAGCTCCACAAGTGCCAAAATTGCGGGTCTGCTCGGTTTAGGAAATCAGGTGACATCGAATTCTTCGGCGTGCAGCACCGGAAACGAGGCGATCATCGAAGGCATGGCGAGGATTCGCAACGGCCTCGCGACGCGGATGCTTGCCGGGGGCTCCGAGGGGTCTTCGCCGTACATCTGGGCGGGTTTCGATGCGATGAAGGTTCTCAACCGGAAGTTCAACGACCGGCCGCTTGAGGCTTCCCGGCCGATGAGCGCCAGCGCGTCGGGTTTTGTACCCGGCTCGGGAGGCGCGTTTCTGCTCCTCGAGGAACTGGGGTCGGCGCTAGCTAGAGGGGCGCGCATTTACGCCGAGATCCTAGGCGGAATGGTCAACTGCGGCGGCCATCGGTCGGGCGGCACGATGACGGCGCCCAATCCGGAGGGTGTAGTCCGCTGCATCCGGGGCGCTATGGCGGATGCAGACGTTTCCGCTGATCAGATCGATTTGATCAGCGGTCATCTGACCGCCACAAACGCCGATCCGGGAGAGGTCAAGAACTGGTCGGTTGCACTTGGACGCGGCCCGGAGAACTTTCCGTGGATCAACTCGACGAAATCAATGATCGGCCACTGTCTGGGGGCCACCGGCGCGATAGAGTGCGTCGGGGTTGTGCTGCAGCTCAAAGATGGGTTCATTCATCCGTCGATCAACTGCGAGGACGTTCACCCCGAAATCGCCCCATACGAACGCAGCATTCCGCATGCAAAGGTCGACTTTCCCGATCTTAAGATCGTAATCAAGGCCGGTTTCGGCTTTGGTGATGTCAATAGTTGTCTGGTTTTTAAAAAGTGGGAGTAGTCGTTGTAATTTTATCATTTCAGGGAGGTAAAAATGGGACAGGAACAGATCATGGAGAAGGTTTTGGATATTCTTAAAAATTACGTCAAAGACCCGGCGCTTCTCGAAAAGGCGACCCCTGAGACGCATATCATCAAAGACCTGAAGGTCAACTCGGCAAGGTTGGTCGATATCATCATCAAGCTCGAGGATGTCTTCGGGATGACGATAGACGATGATGAGGCCGACAAGGTAGCAACGATCGGCGACGCGGTGTCTCTTATCCAGCAGAAGGCTGCGTGAATCACTTTGTGCAGGGCGGCGGAAAATTGCGCGCAATTTCCGCGGGCCGTCTTCCCCCACGCTCGCGGCGGTGTGATTCGTTTTGGTGTCATGATAAGCAGAAGCGATAGAAACGGCCTGTTTTTGCAGGCCGTTATCGGCCGGGTTGCCGCCTTCGTGACGGTGCCGCTCGGTTTTTTGTTTGTGCGTCTGATGGGCTACCGTATCCGCGATCTTAAAGCGCTTCGGGCGAATGTCAGGACAAGATACCGCGAACACCAGGGGCCGTGGCTGATCTGCCCCAACCATCTGACGATGATCGACTCCGTCGTGATCAGCTACGGGCTTTTCTCGCTTTCTGATCATATTTTCCGCTTTCAGGATATTCCATGGAATCTCCCGGAGCGGAAGAATTTTCACAGGAATTTTCTTCTTGTGATTATCTGCTATTTGATGAAATGCATCCCGGTGGATCGCGGTGGAAGCAGAGAACGGGTGCAGAGACTTTTCGACAAATGCATTCAGGTGCTTGACTGGCGGCAGAACCTCCTGGTCTTTCCGGAGGGGACACGATCCAGATCCGGAATGGTTGACACAAAGAACTTTTCCTATGGTGTCGGCCGTCTGATCGAGGAGAGGAAAGAGACCCGTGTGTTGCTCGTTTATCTCAGAGGCGATCATCAAGAAACATACGGCTCGATACCGCGCTTCGGCGATCGTTTTACGATGATCATCGAGGAGTTCCTGCCGCAAAGGGCCGAAAACGGCGGGTTGCGTACCCAGCGAGCCTATGCCGCCCAGATTGTGGAGAGGCTGGCCGCTATCGAGGAGGGGTATTTTGCCTCCCGTCGGCAATGACATCGTTGATCTTGCCGAGGCCGAAAACATCGGCAAAAGCGCGGACCGGCGTTTTTGCCGCCGTGTCTTTCACGACGAAGAACTTGCGATGATCGCCGCCTCTGCCCGGCCGGACGGCATCCTCTGGGCGATCTGGGCGGCAAAAGAGGCGGCCTACAAGGCGGTAAGCCGCGCCGATCCTTCTGTTTGTTCGATTCCAAAGGGCTATCCGGTTTTTATAGAATCCCGATCGGGGCAAACGCTGTCCGATTTTCGAGATGGCATCGCAGCATCGCTCGACGGGCATGTCAAGACCCCCCGTGGAGACTTGCTCATTCAAATATCGATCGCTGATGACAGTGTTTATGCGATAGCGGCTCAAACAGTCGCGGAGCTCAAAAGGATTGTCTCCCGCGTCGAACGCATGGATCCGGCGAAGGACGATCCGTCCGTTTTTGTCAGAAAAATCCTGCTGGAGGCGGCTGCAAGCCGTCTTGGGTGCAATAAAGACGATCTATCCGTTGCCAACGAAAAACGCAGGCCGCACGCACCGTTTATCCTTCTTCGCGGCAACCGGCTTCAGGCCGAGATCAGCCTGACCCACGACGGCCGGTTCGTGGCCTTCGCGTTTGATCCCGAGACATTCTGACAATTCCCATCCGATTTGTTTTCGGTATGTCAGAAAGGTATGG
>DYLD01000215.1 GCA_020722315.1 Syntrophus aciditrophicus | reverse complement strand
GGAATGTTCAAGGACTCCATTTTCAATGTGATAGGCGACGCCGGCACACTGGTCGTCCCGACCTTCAGCTACAGTTTCTGCAAGGGGGAGGCCTTCGACTCAAGCGCAACCCCGACCACGTGCGGATTCTTTTCCGAGATGCTGAGGAAGGATTCGCAGTCGTTGAGGTCGGAAGACGCCAATTTCTCCGTGGCGGCGATAGGCGCGAAGGCAAGGCTTTTCACGGAAGACGCCCCTTGTTTCTCGTTTGGCGAGCATTCCTTCTGGGAAAGGTTTCTTATTCACAAGGGCAAGATATGCAACTTCAATTTTGATGCCGGCTCCACGTTCGTCCACTACGTCGAAAGACGTCTGGGGGTGGACTACAGATTCGACAAGGCGTTCAAGGGAGTGTCCATCCGGAACGGACTGGAGAGGGAAAGGGTCTTCCACCACTGGGTCTACGACAAGACGAAGCCGGAGGACACCCCTGATTTCACCAAGTTCCATCGCAAGGCGGTCGCGGCCGGACTGGCCAAAACATCCAACCTCGGGAGAGGGCAGATGGTGCTGATAAGCGCGGAAGACAGCTTCAGGCTGATATCGGACGAGATCCCGAGATCTCCGTTCTTCCTTCGCAAGGGCGGAGGCTGACAGGTGCTTGGGGGCTCTCAACACGAAGACGCCATGCAGGGCGGATGCCAGATGCAGAATCCCTATCCTGGAGCCGATGCATATCCTTTGGGGCTGCCCGGAGTGATCAGCTATGGAACGGAAAAATGGGCGCGTGAGTACGTTCCCCTCGACGACGGCGGGTTGTTCCAGTCGGTCCACGAGGCGATATTCGACGCCTACGCCGAAAGCCTGGGCGAATGCCCACCCGACAGTGCGGCCTATTGGTGCGCCGTGTCCCGATGCAAAATAGTGCCTGTCCTGGCGAACCAATACTATAAACTGGCAACCCTGAGGAGAATAAAGAGTCTGGGCTTTTCTTCCGTGTTCTTTGACAAAAAGGAGGATATAGACGGGTTCTTCTCCTCTCTTTCAAGGTCATGCCACCCATGTGCTCCTGCGCAATTGAGCTTGAAGCTCAAGATGATTGAGCTTGCGAGATTCGCAAGGTGGAACGGGTCGTTGCGGGGATGCATCAAGTGCCTGTTTGGGCGGATCGGGGCGTCTCACTGTCTCCTTGGAGATCCAAACCAGCCCGAAGTCAGGAGCTATCTTGAAAAGCACGGCATTAGGCCGCTTGTTCTTCGTCCCGATCTTTTGCGAACGAGAAAGTGGGGGGACCAAGAAGCGAAGGAGATTTCCGAAGCGGCCGGATTCGTCGAAAGGCTGTTCGAGAAGATGGCATCTAGAATATGCGATGCCGGATTGTTCTTTGCAGACGGCGTGGTGGGCGCCTACGGAAGCGTCTTCCGGTCCGACGCGTATGACTTTCTGCACATGAGAAAGATTTTTTCGAATGGAGCAAATGGCGTCCTTCTTCTTTCGTCGGTCCACCATGAACGGTCCAGACTCGTCGCGGCCGCCTGGAAGTCGGCCGGACTGGAAGTCGTAGGCTTTTGTCACGGGAATTCATTTCTCACGGGGATACACGGACAGCCATTGAACAATGGGACCCTGCTCGTCTGCGACAAATACATTGTTTCATCGGAGGGGGAGAGGATGCAGCTTGAAAGGGCCAGAGCAGAAAATCCAAGCAGGATATGCGCGGCAACCGAAATAATCAACGAGGCGCCTCCTCCGGAATCAAATCCGTTCATAAAAGCCGCCTCCCAAGAATCAAGCAGGGCAAATATCCGGACGGTTATGGTCGTCGGCTTCCCAATGGACTATCTTTGCTATGCCCACCTCCGCGGATGCAGCACGCTGTCATACGCCCATCTGACTATTAACATCATCAAGAATCTCAGGAAGAACGGCTACCGTGTGATATACAAGGCCCATCCGGACACGTTGAAGGAGACGAACTCCTTCTTCGATGCCTATGCCGACGAGGTGCTCGTGGAGGATTTCACGTTGGCATATCGCAAGGCGGACTGCCTTCTTTACATGACTCCCTACAGCACCACCTTCGGAGTGGGCGTCTCCTCCCGGTTGCCAGTGATCTACGTAGACAACAGGAACTGGTCGCTGTGGCACCCCGACATAAAGAGATTGCTGGACAAGCGCGCAGTCCCGCTGGCGGTTCATGCAGACGAAAGTGGCAGATTCTCGTTTGACGAGGCGGCCCTTTTGGAGGGAGTGCGGTCGGCGGCGGGGCTCGACGACTACGAAGTCGTCCTAAAATACGCATGCTGAGGAATGTGATGAAGTCCAACTACGTCGAAGGATCAAATTTGAAAAAACAACGGAGCCAGGAGATTTGACCATATGAAATCGAAACCAGTCAGGATATATCTCGCCGATCTGGGGCACACCTACTATACGATAAGCCCCTCCACGCTTCCGATAGGGATCGCGTATCTGAAGGCCCATCTCGACAATGTCTTCGGAAGCGAAGTGCATGTGAGCCTGTTCAAGTACCCGGGCAGGCTTCTTGACGCGCTCAAGACAGGCATCGCTCCGGACATCCTGGGGTTCGGCATATACAACTGGAACGAGAATCTCAGCGTGGAGATAGCCACGATCGCCAGAACTCTCCACCCCGAAGCCCTGCTCTGCGCCGGAGGCTTGAACATACCGGACAACGCCAGGGACATCGCCAGATACTGCCTTGAACGGCATAAACGCATATTCGACATATATGTGCCATACGAAGGGGAGATTGTGATGCAGGGCATCGTCAGAACCTTCCTGGACAATCCTTCCAGAAGTAAAACAATGGAAGCCGCCATTCCCGGATGCTGGAGACAGGAGGGTGGGGATCTCGCAGGAGACAACGCTCTGCCATGTATCCCAGACCTGTCTCTCATTATCTGTCGGGAACCTTGGATGAAATGCTCGATGACATCGCGTTGACCCCTGTCATACAGACGATGAGAGGCTGTCCATATCAATGCACTTTTTGTGTTGGTGGTGGCGGGCATCTGAAGGTCAGGGCGTTCCCGCTGGAGAGGGCAAAGGAGAACCTGAAAAAGTGATAGAAAAAAGATAAAAGGGGGTCTTGACTTTTTTTAACATTTGTGGTATAATTAGTTGCATGAATTCTTTT
>DYLD01000036.1 GCA_020722315.1 Syntrophus aciditrophicus | reverse complement strand
TGCGGGGTCGAAAAAGATTTATGAGCGCGAAGGCGGCGTTTTCAAAAAGGTCTCGCATCATCAATGCTGTTTTTTTGCTTCATTCATCTATTTTGTAGTTCCTCCGGAACACCGAGGTAATTTTCTTCAAATTTGACAAACTCCCTGGTTAAAATGGCCAGCGCACGGTAAAAATTTGAAAACGTGTTTAGGATAACCTGATCACAGAAATTGGAAATGCATGGAACGATAAACTTCGATAAAAAATCCAGTTGAACCTCCTCAAGGTGTATCTTTTCCCCGGGGAGGGCCTCGCTTTCCAGTCCCGCGAGAATCCCCATCAGCTTCAATCTATGGCAGATCGCATCAGAGGCCGGCCTTTTGGTCATTTTAAACCCGGCCTCGAAATCCCTGCAACGGCCTTTGCCGCGACGTCCTTTATCGCGCATAAACGACCACACCTCCATCATGTAATCCGACGCGTCAGAGGCATCCTTGAGGTAGGAATCAAAACTGTCCAAAAGGCGTTCATATTCCCGGGCCATCTCGTCACCGCCCGGTTTGACATTCCCCACGTCTGATGCCCTCTTGAGGCCCTCAAAACATCCGGTGAAGTATTCCTCATCGAGCAGTTGGAGCGATTGGCGTAGTACGTTTTGCCGCCGTTTATTCATGATTGAGGAACGGACACGCTCATCAGGATAGGCAAAAAAGTCGGAAAGCGCTTTGTATACATTGCTCCTGGCCTGTGACCGATTCATCAGCACCTCAAATTCACTTTTCTCGCCAGCCTTTTTACCTCCGGTTATTTTCCGGGAAGAGCGTGTCGTCTCTCCCCGGAAAATTAGGAGGGGAGCATCTACGCGAATTCACCATTCGCGTTTCAGAGACCTAAAAGCGACATGCGTGCCATTTTGAAAATCTGACAGGAATCAATGAGTTGTACAATCTATGGCGAGACAAAAGGGATGGAGGAGGTAAAAATATTACCTGAAAGTAACCCTTTTACGAAAGGAGGCTTTAACTAGCCAAAAATACAAGAAAAAACCTGGATGTTACATTCTCGTAACATGGTTTACCCGGCAGAAACACGGCTGTAAAACGATTTTACAGGAAAGATACATCGAGATGAGGTCTTTAGAAGCTCTTTGCGCCGCCCGGGAACAATGTCCTCGGCGTAATTCCATAAAAAGGTTAAAAAATGCCTTGTTTGTTGAGCGAAACTATTGTTTTACGGGAAGGCGGACAGAGAAGGTCGAACCAACGCCTTCTTCACTGGTAACAGCCACTGTTCCATTGTGTGCCTCGACTATGCTTTTTACGATGGGCAGGCCCAGTCCGGTTCCAACAATATTTCTGGTCTTCTCCGTTTTCGACCGGTAGAACCTTTCAAAAATCCTTGGAATCTCATCTGCGGCAATTCCATATCCGTTATCCTTCACATGGATCACGACAAAATCGCCCCTGACCTCCCCGGAAACTATGATTTTCCCCCCGTCAGGTGTGTATATCAATGCATTTGTAATAAGATTGCTGAAGACCTCTTCCATATTCTTCCGATCCGCACTGATAACCGGAAGAGGGGTTTTTTTAAGGGCAAGTGTAATGTTTTTTTCTTTTGCGCGGGGTTGAAAGAAATCGATCAGTTCAGCGAGAACATCCATCAATTGCAGTTCTTTTCTGTCCTGCACGATAAGGCCCGCCTCTATGCGGGAAAGATCGAGGAGCTCATTGGACAATTCAACAAGGCCGTTTATCTTCATAGACATTCTGCCGAGTATCTCGGCCTGTTTGGCGCCGAGTTCTCCGGCCAGTCCGTCCAGAAGTATCTTTATCTGGCTCAAGACAGTCGTAAGAGGACTCCTTATCTCATGAGAGACCATGCTGACAAAATCGGACTTCATCTGATCCATCAGTTTCAAATGGGTAATATCATCTATTATCGTTACCGAGCCAAGTATCTCGCCGGCCCCGCTCTGAAAGGGAACCGCCTGCGCCCGCAAAAACAACTGATTCAATGGCTTGTTTGCGTTTCTGTTCCGGGGTTCAATTTCGGCGCTCAGGATCTTGAATTCACCCTCATTCAATTCAAGAATGCCGTTTATGATGTTAGTGATTTTTTCATCCGTGGTAAGGTCGCTGAGCGGGTGGTCATTCAGGGCTTCTCCTTCGTAACCCAGCATCCTGAGGAGGGCAGGATTATATAGAATGATCCTCTTATTTCTATCCGTAACGAGTATGCCAGCAGTAAGATAGTTGACGATCGTCTTAAGACGTGATTTTTCTGTTGCTATATCCTGGAGGGTTCTCGTCATTCTCAGCGCCTTGCCGACGATAACCCTCAACTGGTCAGGTGTGAACGGCTTCGGAATGAAATCAAAAGCGCCGTTTTTCATTGCCTGTATCGAATGCTCGAGTGTTGCAAAACCGGTAATAACGATAACAACTGTATCAGTATTCGTTTCTCTGACCCGACTGACCACCTCCATGCCCCCTATTCCGGGCATCATCAGATCGGTAAGCACAACATCGTAATGGTTATGAGCAATCATCTCGAGGCCCGCGTTTCCGTTTTCAGCCATATCGACAACGCATTTTTCTTTTCTCAATATCTTTGCGCAGCCTTCTCTGATCCGCCTTTCGTCATCTATCACCAGTATCTTCGGCTGGTAAAGCTGATCTTCAATAAGGGACATGAATGGGTTCTCCTTTTAGACAAGCGTGTTTTTCGAAACCATAAAAAGCGGCAGCGTGATCTGAAAGGTCGTACCTTTCGGACTTGTTTGCTTGACTCTAATCTTCCCCCCGTGTTTTTCTATAATCCCCTGCACCGTTCCAAGACCAAGGCCTGTTCCCTTCCCCTCTTCCTTCGTCGTAAAAAAGGGATCAAAGATTTTCGGGAGAACATCTTTTGGAATTCCACAACCCGTATCACTTATTTCGACATAAATTTTCCCCTTGGCTTTATCTCGGTCGGTTTTGATTGTTATCGTACCGGCGTCCTTTATCGCCTGGGCCGAATTGATAATTAAATTCGTAAAGACCTGGATAAGCTGGTTTTTGTCGCCCCTGAACAGCAACATGCCGTCGGAAAATTCCTTCTGGATTGTAATATTTCTTAGAAGGGCATGATTTTTCAGCAACAGGAAGGTTTGCTCTATCACGGCGTTCATATCCAGTGTTTCCTCTTTTATTTCCACCTGTCTTGAATACGCCAGCAGATTCTTGACAATATCTTTGCACCTGTTTGTGTCTTCTATGATGTTTTTGATATCTTCTTTGAGGGGATTTTCGTCCTCCAGTCCTTCCATTATCAGGCTCGCATCGATCAGTATCCCGCTCAGCGGGTTGTTGATCTCGTGGGCGACACCTGCCGCAAGCTGGCCCAATGATGCCATTTTGTTTGATTGCGCCAGTTTAATCTTCTCCGCTTCCCGTAACTTCTTTTCTATTTTTATTCTGGGTCTCAGGTCGTTGTAAATTCCCATCGTGGCGATCTCTTTGCCGTTTTCATAAATAATGGCGGCGGTCATTTCGACCGGAATGCTCTTGCCGGTTGACGTAATGATCGTCATGTCCGTTGTATGAAGCTTGCCGACACCTCCATACTCCCGGCTGCGGAGCTTCTTCATGATACTTCTCGCCCCGCCGGGGGTATAGAGATACTCGGCTATGCTCTGTCCGACGGCAACCTTGGTTGTGTATCCGAAAAGTTTACGGGCGCTTTCGTTCATAAACAAAATAACGCCTTTCATATCCGCAACAATGATGGCCGATGCGGAGCTTTCTATAATCTTCTCAAGAAAATCCCTGCTCCTGTGGGACTCAATCTCTAAAAGCTTAATCTTCGTGATATCTCTGATGCTCGTCAGTATATAGCGAATGTCGCCGTTGCCGTCAAAAATAGGCGAACACACCCTGTCCTCATAAATGTCCTCTCCATCCGGTCCTCTGGTCTTGTTTGTGCTTGAGGTACCTTCTTTTGTCCGTACAACCTTCAGCAACGGACACGTCGCTGCGTCGCAGGGCTTGTCGAACCCATACAGGATGGAATAACATTTTTTTCCGACAGCCTGCTCCTTAGTTAGCCTGTATCGGGCAAGAAAACGCGAATTGGCAGCAACGACTTCCATCTCCGGAGAAAGGATAAGGCTCGGAAAGGAAAGGGAGTCGAACAGTTTGTTTCGCCAGTCGAATTTTTCCATTTTGTTCTTTTCTTTCACTGCTTCGCCGGGTCAAATCTCCGACGCAATACCTCTTCGGCCCTTTTTAAATCGTCTTCAGCTACGACAAGAAAAACAGACGCCGAGGAACAGCCGGACGACAGGATGTGTATGGCAGCATCCTGAAGAGGAGAATAAACGGCATCCGCTATCCCGTACCTGTCACCAAAATGCGGCCCATGAAAGTACAGAATGCCCACAGGATAGACATATTGATAGGATACTAATGTTGAATTATTCTCCAGAAACGCACAAAAATCCTTTCCGTCGGCTTCCAGAAGACAGAAAGCCAGCAAAAATCCATCGGCCGGTTTTTGTAGAACCATGAATTTGGATGCAACGTCATACAAGCCGGCATCAGAAAGAACGGAAACCACTGCAAGCGTTTTTTCTTCAGGATAGGTAATTTCAAACAGATATAAATTGGTCAGCTTATTGAACTCATACGTTTTGATTTTCGACTCCCAGTAAACGGCAATCGTTTCCATCGTGATCAGTCTTTATTAGTGGCAGTACCCTGATAGTAATGAAGTTCCGGTCTAAGAGGGGCGTGATTGCTCGGCAACTGGAACGAGCTCTGGATAATCTCAACAGCCTTATCCATGGCCGAAAAATCCGTTAAAACCGATATGGCGGACAGCGACGTCGCAACCCCGTAAACAGGCATGGAATTTCCCTTCCATTCCGCAAGAATCACACCCAGGATAGCTAAAGGCGACCGGTAAGGAAAAATGGTCAGCATACCGACCTGTTCCCTTGCCTTTACGTCGCAGTGAAGGGGCAGCCGGTCACGCCCGTGAATTATCGCCGCTGTGGATGCAAAGTTGTCCTCGCCAACACATAGCGAAAGACAGCAGGTTCCATCCTTGTTTGAACTGTGCGTGAGGAATTCTATATTAATTTTCTCGGTTGAAAGGGCACTGCTTATTGTTGACAGGATTTTTTGCGGGGGATCCGGGGCTCTAAGTTCAAATTGACAAAGGGCAAAACTTAGTTTCAATCCCCCTATCTTCAGTCGTTCCATCAGGTAGCCTTTACAGGGACACTTTAAAGGCTCTTACCAAAGTCAGCTCAGATATTCTCCGATCATGGACATAAGTTTATCCAGGTCGATCGGCTTTGGAATGTAATCATCCGCGAGTGTATTCATGCCGTCATAATGGGTGTAGCTTGTGCTGCTGACAGCAGAACCTACCGCGGTTAAAAGAATAATGGAAATGTCCTGATACTCCGGGTTCGTTTTAAGTTCATCGCAGAGTTCGTAGCCGTTTTTTCGGGGCATCATGACATCCAGGATAATCAAATCGGGCCTTTCCTCTTTTATTCGATCCCAGGCTTCAATCCCATCGTACGCCTTTGAAACCCTGTAATTTTTGCTCTCCAGTTTCATCGAAATGGCCTCGACCAGATCAGGATCATCATCGACTACCAAAACAAGCTTATTTGCGGACATTTACTTACCCCCTTTTCCTTTTTGAATGATTCAGATCCAAACTTTACGCACTCGTAAACAATTCTATATTTTAATGGGATTATAGTCAACTAAAAATTCCGAACTGCCTTCCTGCAGGGGGCCTGCGTAACCGGCAGACCATTTTGAAAGGGCCGGCGTTCCTCTTTCATGGCCGCTTCTGTCGTTTTAGAGGGAAAACGGTTCGGACGCAACCGCCGGTCTCGGAAAAAGCCCAGCCTTTTCCACTATTTCCGGCACCCTTTCCTCCCACTCTATCGCCATGATATGGAAGCCCCTTATCCCTTCAATCTCTTTTAACCGCTGGATCGACTCAACACAAATCTTGATACCTTCTTCCGGTTGATCGTCTTTACTCACACCGCTCATTCTTTTAACAACTTCATCTGGAACATCCATGCCCGGAACGCGGTTTTTCATGTATTTTGCCATACCTGCAGATTTAAGCGGCGTCACACCCGCCAGGATATAGACCTTTTCATGAATCCCCATGTCACGAACCTGTTTCATCCAGAGTTCGAACTTATCCAGATTATAGATGCACTGGGTCTGGATAAATTCAACCCCTGCAGCGACCTTCTTGGCTAAACGCCGGGCGCGTATCTCAAACGGGTCGGCAAAAGGGTTGCATGCCGCACCGACGAACATCTCTGGAGCCCTTTCAAGATCATCGCCTCCCAGAAATTTCTTTTCGTCCCTCATAAGCCTGACCATCTGGATCAACTGCATCGAATCGATATCAAAAACATTCTGCGCCTTCGGATTGTCTCCGAACTGCTGATGATCTCCGGACAGGCAGAGGATGTTATGGATATCAAAGGAAGCTGCGCCGAGTATATCGCTCTGCAACGCAATCCGGTTCCGGTCTCTGGTAACCATTTGAAGGATCGGCTCGAGTCCCATCAGCTTGAGGCGAATAACGGCTGCAAGGCTGCAGAGGCGCGTGACAGACGTCTGATTGTCGGTAATATTGATCGCGTCGACATGGTTTTTGATGATCTCGGCCTTTTTCTTGATCGCATCGCCATTGCTCCCCCTCGGAGGACCGCATTCCGACGTGACAGCCAGCTGACCTGAAGCGAGTATCTGTTCTAATTTGCTTGGTGTTTTAGGATTCATTGCCGCAAATCCTCCCTCACGATTTTTCGCGGGCCTCCTGAACGCTCAGCAGACCAATCCTTTATCGGCATAAGATTGTCGTAATCATCCAGTTTCCCCAGCGCCTTGAGCCTGTCGATGATCAGTTGCCACGCACAGGGAACATCCTTGTTTATCTCGCAATGGCCCTTCGTAGAACCGCCGCACGGACCGTTCAGCAGCCTTTTCGCGCATCGTGTGATGGGACAGATTCCCGCCGTCTGCCCGAGCACGCATTGTCCGCAGCCCTGACAGCGTTCCGCCCAAACACCCATCTCCTCGGCCCCGCCCATGAAGAGCGTGTTAAGGGCCGGATAAACGGGCATGGTCTGGTACTTTTCGGCCATAAACTGAACACCCACACCGCAGGCCATCGAAACAATGGCCTCATACTGATCAACGATACTTCGTATCTCCTCGAGATATTCCTGGTCGCACTGGCGTTCCAATGTAACCTCCTTGACCTCGAGCTCTTTTTCCTCCTTGAGAAACGCCATCTTAAGGGCCGAGGCCAGAATGGCGACCTCCTTTTTACCACCGGCATAGCAAACCGTGACGCACTCGTTGCACCCAACAAGGAGAATCTTTTTATAATCCTTGATAAATCCTATGATTTCCTCAAGCGGTTTTCTCTCTGCTACGATCATAACCGGACCTCTTTAGACAGATTATCAACTTGTTTCGACGTTAACGCCCGCCTGACGGGCTGCATGGATCTTCTGCAACGCAGTTCTTATCGGGCTCGGACCCAGCGCCCTGATTTTTTCGTCCATTTCTTTGGCCACCTGGGAAAAACGCGGCCCGTCAGAAGCGGCAATATTGTACATTTCCAAACGTTCTCCGCCTATACCTATCTCATCAAGGATCTTTTTTGTATACTGCACCCTTTTTTTGGCCCTTAGATTGCCGGTATAGTAATGGCACTCGCCTTCGAGACAGCCTACCACATAGACGCCGTCGGCGCCCTTTTGGAAGGCCTCCATAAGATGGATCACATCCACCCTGCCGGTGCATGGCACCTGGATAACCCTTATGCTGTCGGGATATGACATGCGCATCGAACCTGCCAGGTCCGCAGCTTCATATCCTCAGTAGATGCAGCAAAAGGCAATGATAATCGGATTGAATTCCATAATCTTTCTAAACCGCCTCCATCAGTCCATCAACCTGCGCGAGGATTTGAGCATCCTCAAAGTGGTAAAGCGTGATTGCCTTCGCAGGGCACTCGGCCGCACAGATACCGCACCCATGACACTTGGAAATGTCGATTTCCGAAACCCCGTCCGCATTAATAAACGGCACCTCATAAGGGCACGCCCTCACGCAAATAAGGCATGCGGCGCAGAGCTCCGGATCGACTCTGGCTACAATGCCGCCCACCTCGATATAATTTTTGGCCAGTAGGCCGCATGCCCTTGAAGAAGCAGCCATGGCTTGGCTGATTGTTTCGTCGATCCTCTTCGGAGAATGAGCGGTTCCGCAGATAAAAATGCCGTCGGATTGCGTATCGACCGGACGCAGCTTGACATGGGCTTCCAAAAAGAAACGATCTTTCGTCAACGGCGCCTTGAGAATGCCTGCAAGCTCCTGCGTCTCTCCTGCAACCATCCCCGCGCTGAGAATCAGTTGCTCGGGCAGGATTGTTACATCCCTCATCAACGTCAGATCCCTGAAACTGACCTGAATCCTTCCGTCAACCTGCTCGACCTTCGGTTCTTCATGTTCCTTGAAGCGCATGAAATGGACACCGAGCTCCCTTGCCTTTCGATAATAATCCTCGGCAAAACCGTATGTTCTTATGTCCCGGTAAAGGATATAGATATTATTTTCGGGGTTGAGTTCCTTCAGCGCAAGGGCATTCTTTATCGCCTGCTGGCAGCACACGCGGCTGCAATTTGGATTTTCTGCGTTGCGCGAGCCGACGCACTGGATCATGACAATATTTTGCCACCGTTTGGCGACCTCCCTTTCCTTTAGAAGGATATCCTCCAATTCAACCTGCGTCTTAACCGACTCATTTTGCCCGTACAGATATTCGGTGGGCACATATTCTTTCGCCCCCGTCGCGACAATCAACGCCCCGTGCGTCACTTCCCGGTGATACATAGCAGGCCCTACGTTCAGCATCGTCTTGAAGTTTCCCTTCGAGCCGGAAAAATCGGCAAGAAGGGCTTCCTTGAGGACCTGAATTTTATCATCATGGGTTACCTTCTCGATCAGATCATCTATATAAGCCTGAACATCGTCGCCCGAAAGCGTTCGGTGTATCTTTCTTGCCATCCCCCCCAATTCCTTTTCCGCCTCGACAAGGACGACCTCATAGCCCTGCCTGGAGATATTCAGCGCCGCCGTCATTCCGGCTACTCCGCCGCCGAGGATAAGAACCCTTTTGATGACGGGGAGCCTCTGCCGGGAAAGAGGCCTGAGCGTTGCCGCCCTGGCTACTGCCATTCTGACGAGATCCTTTGCCTTCTCGGTTGCCCCCTCCTTGTCGTGTTGGTGGACCCAGGAATCCTGGTCCCTGATGTTGGCCATGCTGAAGAGATAAGGGTTCAGGCCCGCCTCACGTACCGTATCCTGAAACAGCGACTCGTGCGTGCGTGTTGAACAGGACGCGACAACAACCCTGTTCAGATGGTGCTCCTTGATCCTTTCCTTGATCCGAACCTGCGTGTCCTGCGAGCATGTAAACAGATTCTCCTCCGCGATCACCACGTTGGGCAGTTCAGAGGCATAGGTCGTGACATCCGGGACGTTTACAACACCCGCGATATTCGTCCCGCAGTGGCAGATGAAAACCCCTATCCGGGGCTCCTGACCGACTACATCGATCTCTTGGGGATATTCCTTCTCCTTTGTCAACGTGAACTTGGCTTCCGACAAAATACTCGCGGCACCCGCCGCAGCCGCGCTCGCCTGCGTTACCGTTTCGGGTATGTCCTTCGGACCCTGGAAGACGCCACAGACGAATACGCCGGGCCGGCTCGTTTCGACCGGGTTGAAGTAGCCTGTTTCGACAAAGTTGTAATGATTCAAATCAACGCCGAGATTTTTCGCGAGTTCGACGGATTCCTCGGGTATATCGAGCCCAACGGAAAGAACAACCATATTAAAGTCCTCATGGACAACCCTTCCGTTCTCGTCGACGTACCTGATCTTCAGATCACCTTCCTGATCGCCCGGCAGGATCGTACTGACCCTGGATTTGATGTACCTGACATGCATCTCATCACGCGATCTGTTGTAAAACTTTTCGAAGTCCTTCCCGTAGGTTCTGATGTCGATATAGAAAACCGCCGTGTCGAGTTCAATATCGCTGTGTTCCTTCGCAACCATCGATTGCTTGACGGCATACGTGCAGCACACGCCGGAGCAGTAACCCCTGTCGCCGAAATGGACGTTGCGGGAACCGACACACTGCACCCAGGCTATCTTGCGGGGTTTCTTCCGGTCGGAAGGACGCAGGAGACTCCCCTGATAGGGGCCCGTCGCGCTCAAAATCCTCTCAAACTCCAGACTGGTGACGACATTGGGAAATTTTTTATAGTTATACGTGTCATTGGCGCCGGGATCATAAGGTTTAAATCCCGTCGCAAGAACGATCGCCCCTGCCTGAAGTGTTATCTCCTTTTCTTTCTGGGTGAAATCGACGGCATCGGCCGGGCAGAACCTTTCGCAGACCCTGCATTTTCCGCTCTCAAAGTAGAGGCAGCGCTCCGGGTCGATAAGGTATTTTAACGGAACAGCCTGGGGATAGCGTATATAGGCCGACTTCCGCATTGTGAGCCCGGCGTTGTAGTCATCGGGAACCTTTCTCGGGCATTTTTCCGTGCATGTACCGCAGGCGATACATTTATTCAGGTCTATATACCTCGGCTTCTGCTTTAATAAAACCTGGAAATTCCCCTCTTCTCCGGTAACAGCCTTGATCTCGGAAAGCGTCAGTATCTCGATGTTCAGATTCTTCCCGCATTCGACCAGCTTCGGGGACATGATGCACATCGAGCAGTCGTTGGTGGGAAAGGTTTTGTCGAGTTGAGACATCTTCCCGCCGATGCTCGAATCCTTTTCGACAAGATACACATAAAAGCCGGAATCCGCCAGATCCAGAGAGGCCTGTATCCCTCCAATCCCGCCCCCGACAACAACAACGGCGCCTGTCTTTCCCTTTTCCATAAAGATCCTAAAGTAGTTTTTTTGAAAAACATCGATCCGGGCTTAATGCCGAGGTGTGAAAATAGCCCGCTAAAAATCTATTTTGTTAAAGACTCCTCTATCTTGCTTATGTCGATACGGTTATAGTTTAATCCGACGGCTCTGCCGTCCAGCCCCAGGCTCAAGCCCAGCAGCTGCGTATAAAGAATCGCCGGAACGGCATGATTTTGTTCTTCCTGACCGGAGGCCATCATCAGCGACTGGACACTGTCGAACTGCATGTGGCAGTACGTACAGGCATCGCAGAGGTAATCAGCGCCCGAGTTTCTCGCATCGGCGATTTTTCTTTTCGTCAGATCCGTCGAGAGCTCATCATTGACACCGAACAGCGGCGCGCCGCAGCAATCGAGCCTCGACTGCCAGTGGACGCTCTTCGCCCCGGTAACCTCCACAAGCCTATCGAATATCTCGGGGTTCAGCGGGTCATCGAACATGACGACGTCACTCGGCCTGAGCGCATGGCATCCATAGTGGGCGGCAATCTTTATGTCTTTACACCCCCGGACAACCTTCTGTTTGATCGTCTCGAGACCCACGTCATGGTACAGAACCGTCAGAACATGCTTGACCTGCGACTTTCCGCTGTACTCAAGACCTTCTTGGGCAAGCATCGCATTGATTTCCGCCCTGAGGACATCGCTTTTACGAAGTTTGTGTGCGGCCTCCTTGAACATACCGAAGCCGCACATGCACAAAACAACGATATCTAAATGATCCTTTTCCGCCAGGGCCATATTGCGTGCGGCGGCAAGGATGGATGCCCTGGAGTCGATATTTCTCAACGGGTAACCGCAGCAGTTAAACCCTTCTATATCGACGACGTCGATGCCAAGCTTATTGAACACTGCCCTGGCTGACAGCTCATACTGCTGGACTCTGGCGGGGATGTTACAACCCAAAAACAATGCAAATTTCATAGCAATATCCCAAATGCGCCCGTGATTGAACCTTGAAAAAACCCGATTGACGTGCAGACGCCGGGGAAGTACCCCCGTTTCTAAAAAAACACGCCTTACACGCTGACCTTCTTGGCGTTTACAATCGCCAGATTCTTTAATTCGAAAAGGATATCCGTTACCCTGACACCCTGCGGGCACTGTTCCTGACATTGGTAACAGGTAACGCAGTCCCAGAGCATATTCGACCCAAGCGCCAGATCCTTTATCCCCAGGCCGAGGGAATACATGATCTGGTGAGGCAAAAGCCCCAGTCTTTCTTTCGGGTCTTCATAATTGGCGACGACGGGGCAGACGTTTGTACATGTCTGGCAGCCAAAACAATCCTTGAACGTGCTCGCATCAAAAGAGAGGCCTGGATCCGGAAAGGCGTCCGTTTCGGCCGTGAGGGCTATGGTCCCGGCGCGATCCTTTATCAGGCCATACTTCTGTGTTATCATCTCTCTCGCAAGGCTCAGCGGCTGCCCATAATTCTGCTGGGGTATTTGATCACGCATAAGCCCCCTGTAGTAAGAAAGCGGAGAGAGCAGGGCATATTCGGGATAATCATTTTTCAGGAGGCCTTCTTTCACGTTGAACCATAAATCTTCCAGATTGATCCCTGCGGGACAAACGTCCGTACACCTTCGGCAATTGGTACACAAAGTTATGCCATCCAGAATCCGCACAACATCATCCTTTTGGGTATCCCGCCCGGCCGCAAGCGTTTTCAGAGATTGGATTTTCTCGGACGGAAGGATATTTGCATTCCCGAATTCCTCAAATACGACAGCTACCGAACATCTGGACGTGCACTGACCGCAGTGCGTGCACGCATCCAGTTCAAGGGCCTGTCTTGTTGCGACATTGGCCGCCTCTGAATCCTTTCTGTTCATCACGCTGTTGGCAAGGATACTCAAAGGCGTTGCAAAGAGATGAAAGAACTTTGAAAAGGGAAGATAGGCCAGCCCTATGAAACACGCCAGAAAATGGATATACCAAAGGACGCCGTGAACGTTCGCGTTATCCAGCGAAACGGCAATTCCCCTGACAGAGACAGCCACCGTATTCCCCATAAAGGCCCACTGAGGCCTGGAATGACACGTCACGCAGCTCATCTCGTGGAGTTCCCTTCCCTTTTCCAGAAGCCCGGCGTCAAACGGGCCCTTGACATCGGGGGAAACAACACCGTAATTCTCGACCCAGAATGCGGTAAGGGGTTTAATCTCCCCGGGATCTTCAAGACCTGAATACTGCTCAACCATGCTGTTGTATTTCGAGTACGACCCGATCTTCGCCCCCTCCAGAAAGACGCCGGAAAGCATGATAACCGCAAGTATGATGATCGCGTAATGATCCATCACGTTTGTCCTGAGCCGGGGCGCCTTGATGACGAATCTTCGATAGAGGACCAGGCATACGCCAACAATGACCAAGAATCCGAAAAGATCTCTCAAAAAGAGAAACGGATTTATCGTCGAAGAATAACCGGAAAAGATGTTGGCGGTAATCAGCGAATCAAGGGCATGCATGAATAAAAGCAGCGTGAACGGCCAGTAGATAAGCATATGAGCCAGCCAGCGCAGGAAATCATCTTTCAAGAGTTTTCTCTGGATAACCACATCCAGAAAAAAAGCACCGAGCAAGGTTGAGATTTTGGCGCTGAAGATTGTCGCAACGATACCTTTTAATGCCGGTAAAAATCTCGCGGAGGTGGCTTGAGGCAAAAGGGCAAGCTTTGATGAAAACCAGGTGTGTATCTTATAGATGAGACCAATGATAAAAACTGCTAACGCCGCATATAGACTTATAGAATAAAACATCGCCCCGTAACCCCTTTACAAGTCCCGGTGTATAAATCCCAAGACGGGAGTGCTAAATCTTTGCCGCATCCAGGATTGCGGGAAGCCTGTTTTCCCATCCCATCGTAACCACCTGCACCCCCTGACATAAGCCTTTCAGAGAAACGATCAATTCTCCCGCAATATTTATGCACTCGCTAAGTCGATCCGGCGCCTTCTTAATCCTCGAGATCATCTCGTCCGGTATAGGCGGACCGGGAATATTGGTTGAAATATATCTGGCAACGGCGGCTGACTTTAAGACAAAGACAGTGGCTATGATCGGAATTGACAGAGGCTTCGCCTTTTCGATAAAGTGCATGAAGGCCGGAATGTTAAAGACCGGCGGGGTCATGATAAACTTTGCCCCTTCATCGATTTTTTCCCTTGCCAATTCCAGCTCCGCATCAAGCTCTTTGTCGCTTTTCGTCGGCTTAATCGTACAACCGACAACAAACTCCGGGGAACCCTTAAGTTCCATGCCTGCCATATCGAAACCGTTCTGAAGCCCTTTAATCGCCTTCAGCAATGTCAATTCATCAATGTCCGCAATAGGGCTTGCGTCGATATGATCGCCGTATTTAATCTCCTCGCCGGGTATGACGAGGAGATTCCTGACGCCGAGCATATACGCAGACAGTATATCGCCCTGAAGGGCAAGCCTGTTTCGGTCCCTGGGGCAAATCTGCATAATTGTTTCCATGCCGTGTTGCTGCATCAATGCGGCACCGCCAAGCGCGCTCATTCTCATGACAGCCTGCCCCATTTCAGGAACAACAACCCCGTCCACCCTGCCCTTGACTTTTATGATGTTCGCAAAGAGCTCCGAAACATCAACACCTTTAGGGGTATCGAATTCGGCCAGGACGACAAAGTCTCCCGAAAGTAATTTTTTCTGAAAGGCCATAGTCTACCCTTTTAAATAAATTGCAAAAACGTGCAAATGACGACGGAGAAACTGGAACATAGCCCGGCTCCGGAGTTGCTGGATCGGGTTTTGGCGTGTATTTAGCGCTGGAAGAAGAGATTGTCAAGAAAAAATTTGCCTTTTGGGGTCAAGCTACCCCCGAGGAAGTATTTTTTCGCATTGACGACTGAGACCCGCAGAGAGTCATCCTCAAGGAATGATTTTATATTTCGATTTGAAGCCCCTTTATCTTTTCCCAGAGATTCTTTCTTGAAATGCCGAGTATTTCCGCGGCCTGACCCTTCTTGCCCTTTGTTGCCTTCAAGACATTCTGTATGTATTCCTTTTCAAACGTACTTACCGCCTCTGAAAGCTGTTTCAATTCCATTATTTTTTCACATACAGCCGCCTGAGCACCCGCATGCGCACGCACCTCGTCCGGGAAATCCTCGGGTTGAATAACATCTCCTTTCAAAAGTGCGATCGCCCTCTCGATAATGTTTTCGAGCTCTCTAATGTTGCCGGGGAAGGAATATCCCATCAGGAGCCTTTTCGCCTCCTCGGAAATGCCCCGTACCTTTTTACCCATTTTTCTGGATATCTTCTTCACAAAATAATCGGCCAACAGCAAGATATCTTCTCTCCTTTCCCTCAACGGGGGCAGGTTAATCGGAACAACATTCAGACGGTAGTACAGATCCTCACGGAATGAACCTTTTTGGATTTCTTCTTTAAGATTTTTCAGCGTTGCGCAGATCAGGCGAACATCGACAAAAATCGTCTGGTTCCCGCCCACCCTTTCAAATTGTCTTTCCTGCAAAACACGCAACAACTTTACCTGAACGGATAGCGGCAAATCGCCAATTTCGTCCAGAAAAAGGGTCCCGCCATCGGCAAGTTCAAATCGTCCCTTCCTGAGTTTTATCGCCCCGGTGAAAGCTCCCCTTTCATGCCCGAAGAGTTCCGTTTCAAGCAGCGTTTCCGGAAGCGCGGCACAATTAACCTTGATAAAGGGCGCATCCTTTCTGTGACTTAAAGCATGTATCTCGTTGGCCACAAGTTCTTTCCCGGTTCCGCTTTCCCCCCTGATGAGCACCGTGGCATCGGTTTGGGAAACCGTTTCGATGATGTCATAAACCTTTAATATCTGAGGGCTCTTCCCGATTAGTCCTCCCAGGCCATGTTGTTGCCCCATCCTTTTTCGGAGCGAGGCATTCTCCTTCTCTAAAAGCCTCATACGGATCACGCGTTTGACGACCAGCAACAGCTTATTGACCGAAAAAGGCTTCGCGAGACAATCACAGGCCCCTTCCTCCATCGCAATTGCCGCGGAATCTACAGGATTGCCGCCGGACATAAAAATCACCTTTATCTCGGGAGACAGCCTTCTGGCCTCTTTCACGATTTGAAGCCCATCCATATCAGGAAGCCCGAAATCCACGATCAACACATCGGCTCGAAAATCAGAAAACAGCTTCAAGCCGGTTTTTCCGGTTTCAGCCCTGACGACCTCATGTCCCTCCGCGGCCAGCGAATCGGCGATGACATTTCTGATCCTAGGGTCGCCTTCGATAATGAGTATTTTTATCCTGTTTTTCATATAATCCCTTCCAGGGGCGGGAATTCATCTGTACGGACTTAAACGGACAAACTTTTTCACGGGATTCAAAACCCCCGATGTTAATAAATGTTTTGCGTTATCAACTTTTTTATATAAAAATGCAATAATAAAAACTTGCGGCAACAAGAATCAACCCAATATCTTTATTGTTCTTGACGAATTATCGTCAGCAGTGGTAATGTTCGGTTCTCGGGTTGATATTTTTCGCGTTCCGTGTTTACCTTATTCATATCCATCGCTTGCCCAACGCGTGGCTCATAACAACCTGAAGGCTCAAAAGAGCCTGCGAACATACTTCCTCCCAAAAGAGAAAGGAGATGCATCATGGACATCCTTCGCTTCGCAGCCCCGATTTTTACGATATGGACAGCGCAAGATAACGGTCAGATCCGTCCCCCTGCGGTCGCAGGACAGTTTTATCCAAATTCCCCGGCCATTCTTAAGCTTGCCATCGAAAAGTTCCTTGCAGACGCACTGCCCCCCGTGGGAGTAAATCCTTTTGCGATTGTCGTTCCTCATGCGGGTTATATCTACTCCGGACAGATTGCCGCAGACGGCTGGAATCAGACACGTGACGGAAATTACGAGCTGATTGTTGTTCTTGGGACGAACCATACGATACCGAATCTTCGCAAAATCGCACTTTATCAGGGAAAAGGTTTCCAAACGCCTTTGGGAACGGCACTGATCGATACCGAATTCACGTCCCGGTTACTGTCCCTGTCACCCGACTGCACAATGGATAACGCACCGCACACGAGGGAACATTCCGTGGAGGTTCAGATACCGTTTGCACAAACCCTTTTTCCAAACGCGAAGATTGTAGCCGCTATTGTAGGCGAAGCGGACCCGGGAACATATACGCGTTTCGGAAAAACCCTCGCTTTTGCTCTGAACAAAAAAAGGGCGTTGATTGTCGCGAGTTCGGACCTTTCCCACTACCCTTCTGCAAAAGACGCCGAAGAGGTTGACCTTAAAACCCTGGAGGCCGTCGCAAGCCTCGACACCGAACTGTTACGAACGACGATACGAAATCAGATGGCCCGTCGAATCGCCAACCTCTCCACATGCGCCTGCGGCGAGGCCCCGATTACGGTTGCAATGGCCGCCGGCAGAGAAATGGGTGCAACCAGCGGAAAAATCATCAGTCATGCCCATTCCGGAAATATCCCCGTCGGCGAGAGGGATCGTGTTGTCGGCTACGGGGCGGTGCTGATCGCCGCGGGGTATAACGAAGTTAAAACCGGCGAAACATCTACAGATGATCGGGATGTCAATATATCCTTATCGGATCGCAGATATCTCCTCAGACTGGCCAGAGAGACGATCAGCCGTTTTTTGACCGTGAAAATGGTTCCCCTGCCCAGGCTTTCCACACCGGCAAGACGCGAAAAACATGGCGTCTTCGTAACGCTGAAAAAAAGGGGGAACCTTCGCGGCTGTATAGGCAGGCTGGTCCCGGATAGACCTCTGGCCGAATTGGTCGCGGCAATGGCACTCGAATCCGCGTTCGAGGATCCCCGGTTCAATCCGGTGACCGCAGAGGAACTTCCCGATCTGGAAGTGGAGGTCTCCGTTTTGACCCCGATGAAAAGGGTCTCCGGAGTAAATGATATCGTGATCGGAAGGGACGGAGTCATGCTTCAAAAAGGGGGAAGATCGGCGGTATTTCTTCCCCAGGTTGCCCCGGAGCAGGGCTGGCAACGAGATGAAATGCTTTCCCATTTGAGCATGAAAGCCGGCCTGCCCGCCGATGCATGGAAAAAAGACACCATTTTTTCTACGTTTCAGGCAATTGTGTTCAGTGAGAGTGAAACACTGTAAGTTAAGCAGATGAGCGTGAATTACGCAATCCTGTTTTCGTCAGGACTCATTTCCCTTCTTGGACAGATCGTCCTTTTAAGGGAGCTGAATGTTGCGTTTCACGGCGTTGAACTGATCTATCCTCTTGCCATTGGAGAATGGATGCTTGTTGTCGCGATCGGGACCCGTTTCTGGAAGCCGGCAGAATCACGGAACCAAACAGCGACCCTCTTTATTTTCCTTGCTATTTTCCTCGTGTCGGGAATCGGTTTTATCAGGGGAATCGGTCTTTTTTTGTCCTCCCCTGTTGTCGCCGTTGCAACATTCCTTGTCCCGGTAGCACCTACAGCCTATCTCTCCGGCCTTCTTTTCGTCGAAAGCTCTTCTTCTTACCGTCATCGCAACAGAAGGATTGCCGGAGCCTATGGAACGGAAGCGCTGGGGGGGCTGGCAGGGGCACTTTTTGCCGGCATTGGTTTCCATTACGGTTTGAGTAATCTGTTTGTCGCATTTCTGTGCGTGTTGCTTTCCGCTATCGCTGCCGGTCTCGCCTTTCAAGGAAAGAACGCCGGTGTCGGCCGCATCATCGCCGTCACACTGGCTCTTGTAACGCTGGTTTGCATCTACAGGGTTTCTCTCATAGATATGCGTATGACCGGATGGGGGCATCCCGGTCTCTTTTTCGCGGATGATTTCCGCCGCGCTCGCATAGCGGCAACCTACCGCAACACAAATGTATCGGTATTCGCGAACAACCAGCTTATTTTCGCATCGCAGGATCCCCGCGGGGCACGCGTTGCCCATCTTGCAGCCCTCCAGCATCCGGAACCTCGTCGCATCCTGATGATTGGAAGCGGCTGGGACGGAAGCGTCCGTGAATTGCTGCTCTACAAACCTCTCCGGATAGATGTCATACTGCCTGAGGAAGATCCCTATATCCGTTTCCGGCTTGCCCGGGATGTCCGGAAGTCGCTGGCGGATTCCACCGTTCACCTGTCAATGTCAGACCCGCGCCGGTTTCTGAGGCACAAAGGGTTGGCCTGGGATTTGATCGTCATAAACATATCTGAAAACCTGTCCTGTCCAGCAAACCGCTTTTACACGCGCGAATTCTTTGCAAGCGTTGCGGACCATCTGTACCCAGGCGGAATCGTGGTTGTCAGGCTTCCCGGTGAAAAGACACTGCAGACGACACCGGAAATCATACAGGCGGCAAGCATCTGCCGCGCCCTCTCTTCGATCTTCCCGGAGCAGATCATCGTCCCGGGAACGCCGACGCTGGTCGCTTCCTCCTTTGCCCCGCTGACTCTCTCTCCGGGGCTTCTGATAGAGCGTTTACGTGAGCGCGGGATTGAAAGCAATTATATATCACCTGTATCGCTACAGGAGCTTTTCTCAAATACATCTCTAACAACGACCAAAGATCGGATTAAAAACAGCGCGGCGCCGGAAAATTCCGATTCCGCACCTGTTTGTTATGCCGCCTCGGTTCTTTCCTGGGCTGCATACCTTGCCCCGGAATCAATCCTTGCCCGGGGATACCCGCCGGCAAAGATGAAGAAAACTCTTGTCCCTGCGGGTTTGATAATCTGCGTATTTGTCATTTTGCTTTTTGCGGTAAGCCGCCTTCAATACAACTGGCGAAGGGACGTGCTGGCAGCCGCCGGCGGGTACCTCGGCATTCTCAGCGAATCGGTTCTGATTTTATCCTACCAGGCAAAAGAAGGCGCCCTTTATCAGCACCTTCCCTTTTTTCTTGCTATGTTTATGGGCGGATTGTCTTTTGGGGCGCCGCTTTTTCGGGATCTGACCGTCCAGATATCGCCGCCAAAAAATGCCAAACGGCTCTGGGGAGCGGGCATCTTGATTGCCTTTATGCTTCTTAATACGACGACAATCGGATATGCCAATGGAAGCCAGGACAATCTGATTCTGCCATTATTTCTAACGGCGGCCGCCGGTTTTTTGACGGGTGGGCTTTTCAGCTGTTCCGGGCTCTATAGCGCAAGAAAACCACAAAAAGTCCTTTCAAGCTATACGGCGGATCTGATCGGAGGAGCAATCGGCGCATTGTCCGCAGGTTTTATTTTCATTCCTCTGTTCGGTTTGGCGGCAACCTCGATGGGAATTATCATCCTGGCCTTTTTCGCACTCATTCTTATCTAATCAACTGAGAATATTGTGCAAATTAACACCCCGCCCCGTCGTTGCGGGCCGGTATCGGAAAATAACTTAGGTTTTGAAAAAATGCCGCCTTCGCGTGCAGAAAATCTTTTCGACCGAAAAAACCTTTACAATCGCGCTTAAGGCGGCATTTTTAAACAGTTGTGCAACCTCTCTTAAACTTGGTAACGAAGAAGTTACTTAACAGCCAGAAAAGATTTGACAAAGAGAGCCGATCTTTGATAGGCCGCCTAATCCGATGATTGACAGAATCTTTACTATTCTTT
>DYLD01000214.1 GCA_020722315.1 Syntrophus aciditrophicus | reverse complement strand
TCAAAGCCAAGACTATAAAGGCGTTAAGAAGCGGCTTTAATCCTCTCCCGATAACTCCCTGTACAACGTGTCAATCTTTTTCAGCATTTCATCCAAATTGTACAACGGGGCGATAAGTTTTCCCGCCTCGCCCATTTTTCGGCGCATCTGTTGGTCATCGCAGAGCGTCGCCAGCGCCTTCGCCAGCGCCTTCGCGTCTCCGGAAGGCACCAACAGGCCGTTTTCGCCATCGCGTACCAGATCCGTGATCCCGCCAACATTGCTCGCGACAATAGGAAGCCCCATTGCCATCGCCTCGACAACGACCTTGCCCATCCCCTCGTTCAGCGAAGGCAGGCAAAAGATATCAAAGGATTTCATGACGGCCCCTACGTCGGAACGCCATCCTAAAAAACGCACGCATTCAGTTAATTGTAGACGATCCGCGATTTCTTCGAGCTCCTGACGTCTTTCCCCTTCGCCAAGCAAAAGAAGAAAAACCTCCCGGCCATTCTGTTTGAGTTCGTACACCGCTTTGAGCAAGACGTCCTGGCCCTTGACGGCGGTCAAGCGGCCGACTGTGCCAATAATAACTTTATTTTCAGGAACTTCCGGCAATACTTCTTTTTTGCCGTCCCAGACCTTTTCAGGGCTGAATTGTTTAAGGTCAACGCCGCTGTGGATAATCGTGAATTTCTCTTCCGGGGCTATCCTCAGCGCAAGATGATCCTTCATCTCCTGCGGCGTCAGCATGACAAGCCTATCCGTTATCCGGGCGGTGAACCTCTCCAACGTGATAAACAGGAGGGTTTTCCAGGGGTTAAAATACCCCCAGAAAACATGTCCGTGCGGTGTATGGACGATCGCCGGGACACGACAGAGCCATGCCGCCCAGCGGCCGAGAAACCCTGCCTTCGAGGTGTGCGTATGAACGATATCCGGCTTCTCGCGCGAGATCATTCGGCAGAGCGCAAAAAAGGCGGCGATATCCCGAAACGGGTTCAGCTCCCGAACCAGATGACGGACAAAAAACAGACGGACGCCAGCGGCCTTAGCCTCCGAGATATTTTTTTGTGTGGCTAAGTTTTCAGGATCATTACTATTGCTTCTTACAGAGGAAACATCAGATGCACCCATCGCAAGGAGGACCTCGTAGCGCTTTCTGTCGAGGCCGCATACCGTCAGAAATGTGTTTTCCGCCGATCCTCCTTTATCGAAACGGGTAATAATATGGAGTACTTTCGTCTTATCGCCGAAACGATTCATGCCATGCCTGAAACGCAATCAGATTCCACAGCTTCCATGCTGTATCCCGCCTGTTTTTCATCAGATCGTCGACAAGATTCTCGATTTCCGGATAGTTGAATATCCCCTGTTTCGCAATTCTGTCTCTGGAAAGATATTCGGAAATCAAATAGTTGAGGTCGGTTTTCAGCCAGCGGCCTATCGGCATCTCGAAGCCCCATTTAGGCCTGTTGTGGAGCCGGCGGGGGAGAAGCTCCTTGAATGTTTCGATGAAGATATATTTGCCCCGCCCGTGCCTGATTTTCCAGTCCCCGCCGATTTTGAAGGCCAGCTCGCAGAATTTATGATCGAGGAGCGGCACACGGACCTCGAGGGAGTGGGCCATGCTCATCTTATCGACCTTCCAGAGCATATCCCCGGGGAGCGAGACCTTCAGATCGGCGTAAAGCATCCGGTTGAGCGTGTCGGCTTCGAGATGAACGAGTGCGGTGTTGAAAATCTTGGGTGCAAACGACGTCTCTATGTCCCAGCCTTCTTTCAGCAATGCCTTCTTGCCCTCTTCGTTGAAAAGCTCGTTCCAGGCGAAAAACCGCTCGGCCAGCGAAACCCTGTCGCCGCGGAGAAATTTCTTGACCCTTCTTAACTGCTCGCCCAGGCGGCTGTCGCGGGATTCGGGGAGCCTCATCGCCGCCGGCGCGAGCAGGCCGTCCCTGATAAGGCGCGGAATAAGACGGTAGCGCTGAAGCCAGCGCTCCCCTTTGTAGAGCCGATAGCCGGCGAAAAGCTCGTCTCCTCCGTCGCCGGAGAGCGCGACCTTCACGTCTTTTGCAGTTTCGCGGGCGACGATATAACTCGGCACCGCCGACGAATCGCCGAACGGCTCGTCAAACGAGACCAGGATTTCCGGAACCGCGCCGATCATCTCCCGGGAGCTCAGTATGATTTCATGGTGATCGGTGTGATGAAACGCTGCGACCTCGCGGGCGTAGGAGGTCTCGTCGTACATCGGCATATCGGAAAATCCGATCGAATAGGTCTTGACCGGGCGCTCGGAGTTACGGGCCATCAGGCCTACGATCACACTCGAGTCGATCCCGCCGCTCAAAAACGCGCCCAGCGGCACATCGGCGACCATCTGCGAACGGACGGTGTCATCGAGCGCGCAAAAAAGTGTCCGCTTCATCTCTTCAAAATCAAATTCCCCTGCTGCTTTACTTGGACGCCCTTCTTCTGATTTTTTTGGAAAGCCGTCTGGCCTTTCGGCTGCAAAACCCCCGCCGAGCGACGGAATGTCCCAGAAAATCTCCTCCTCAACGGATCCGTCATGGACAGACATGATATGGCCGGGCTGCAACTTACGGATATTTTTGAAGATCGTGTACGGCGCCGGGATATAGTTCAGACTCAGATAGAGATCAAGAGATCCGATATCCACCTCTGCCTGCAGATCCAAATCGGCGAGAAGCGCCCCGATCTCCGAGGCAAACAGAAATCTTTTGCCGTCCCAGTAATAGACGAGCGGCTTTATCCCGAGAGGGTCGCGGGCGAGAGTCAGCGTTTTTTTCTTTTCCGACCAGATCGCAAATGCGAACATCCCGATAAGTTTCGAGATTCCCGCCGCTCCCTCTTCCTCGAAAAGATGGAGGATTGCCTCGCTGTCGGTCCGCGACGAAAAGCGGTGCCCTTTCGCCAGCAGCTCTTCGCGGAGCGACACGAAGTTATAGATCTCCCCGTTGAAGACCATCCGGAGTGTTCCATCCTCATTCGTCATCGGCTGCCGGCCGGCCTCGGAGAGGTCTATGATGCTGAGGCGGCGGTGGCCGAGGCCACAACTTGTGGAATTTTGATGGCTCAGATAAACCCCCACATCATCCGGCCCGCGATGGATAAGGCGGTCCGTCATCCGCCGGATGAGCCCCTCTTCAACCCGG
>DYLD01000213.1 GCA_020722315.1 Syntrophus aciditrophicus | reverse complement strand
TGAGCGAAATGCACGTTCGTATCGTCTCTGTTCCGCACCTAATCGCCGCGTGTTATTCCACAGACGGAATCTTTTCCGGAAAATTTTCAATGAATTCTTCATCAGGCCAGTCTTTAAATTTCTCGATTGGAGAGAAGTTGCCTCGATTTTCTGAGCGTGAACATCCGATCCCCTTTCGATTTATCCTCCCTGCCGTTCATCATGTTCAGGATATGACCCGCATCGATAGCCGGAACCGAAAAACGCTCGGCAACCTCAACGCAGACCAGCAATGCCCCGACCCCCGCCCCGACGAGACAGATATCAACATCCGTGGGAATCTTTGCAAGAACATCTAGGCGGATTTCTCCCCAGTGTGTCGCAATATATTCGGATGGAATTTCGACAAATTCAATTTCCGGACGGCCTGAAAAAATGGAAAACCAGCTTTGACATGTTTTCGGGTTGTACTCCGAATTCAGGATGCACAACTTTCTTCCGTCAACGGCGCGTGCGAATGCCTCCGAGGTCAGGTAGGCATAAACACAATAGAACGGCAGATAGTTGTCGCCGTTCAGAAGGACTCCGTGACGATGCAGAAATTCCCAAAAGGAAGACGCTGAAGGCATTTGCCTCGAACGAACAAAATAATGAAGGATTCCTTTTGTGTTCTTTTTGTCTACATTCCCTGGGAAAACAAGCGGTGCAAATTTGCCGGTTTCGGCAAGCCTTCGCAAAGCATCAAGGTGGATAGGAAGCGCGCGGCGGATCGCTTTTATCGATTCAGCTTGTTTATAGAGACCGTTGCAACCCAGATTGAAATGGTAGAAGGCATACTCCCCATCGGCAAAACGGACGACCGGAGACGGCATTTTCTGTGATATTCCGTTCCGGACGTAGGCATCGAGCATTTCCATGTATTCCATCGGTTCTTGAACGCTACGATGAAAAAGACAGATTTCCTGCTCAACAATGTCAGGTACATTAGCCTCTATCACGGGCTTATTGTTGATATCCGGAAGATCGAGCCGGGCGAATCGGAACTCACCGCTTTTCAATCTTTCTTGCAAGGTATGGTCAGCTTTCTTTGTCATGCTCATGACTGTCTAAGATCCTGCTTTTGTGCAACTACGGCGTAACTATGCCCCGAAAAAAAACGGGCGACGATCCGGGAAAAGGGTTTGAAAACGATCGTCCTATCCAGTTTTTCCTTGACGTACTCGGAAAGATATTTCTTATCGCGTATCGTTTCGAAGCCGTACTTGGCAAGAAGCTGCCGCTGGGTAGCCGGTGTAAAGTGATAAAAATGATACGGGAGAGACCAGCCCGTCCAGTGATCCCACTTCTTTTTCGCGTCCGTGCCTTCATAATTGGGAACATCAACAATCAGGATACCATCCGGCTTCAGCCACGTATGTGCCTTCCGAAGATAGTTCACCGGTTCGCGCGCATGCTCGAGAAAATGCCACATCGTAATGACATCAAATGACCCCGGCTGATAATCGACATCGTCAAGAACCCCGACCGTTACAGGGATACCAAGAACGTCGCGGACATACGCCGCCGAATCGGCGGAAATGTCCATCCCCTCCACAGCATAGCCGGCAAGACGGCAGGCATGAAGAAAATAACCCATACCGCAGCCGATATCGAGAACCCTCCCCGTCTTTTTTATCCCACGGAAGAAGCGTATGCGGTGTGTCTCCTGTGATAAGCGCCTCCTCATTTCCGGGGAGTCAACTGGTAATCCCTGATCGTAATGGCTCTCAAAATAACAACTACGGTAAAGCTCGTTCAATTCCATGGGATCCGGACGCGGATCCAAAATGCCCAGCCCGCAGCCGTTGCAGCGGTAAACAGTCCATTGACCTTGCCGGAAAAGGAGACTCCTCTCAGCGCTTCCGCAGAGGATACATTTTTTTTCGGCATGTTCCATAGTAACTTAGTACCCCTTTAAATTTTTAACTGTTTCATAAATCGCCAGATATTTTATCCTTTTCCCCTCGGCAACCGTCCTGTCTCTCATAAAAGGCACACTCAGCGCCAGCGTGAGCAGTCGGAATCGGGACTTGAGCAAATCGTTTCTCCGGATCTTCTCCATGGTCTTTAAGGTATAGTGCTTCCGATAGAAAAGGTACTCAGCTCTGGTCTTTTTTGTCCAGACGTCCGCCGGAAGCGAGGGCCGTTCGCTCCAGCCGCCGTAATGGAGAATGACCGCGTCCTCGATAAAACTTATTCGATAACCCGCACGGCGGATTCTCAGACAGAGGTCCTGATCTTCTCCGTAGAGAACGAAGTCTTCATCGAACCCTCCTAGTTTTCTGATCAGCTCAGTTCTTGCAATCATGCCGGCGCCCATGACGCAAGCTATTTCCCCCTTAAGTCCGGCAACCTCTGATTTGGCAAACCTTTCTCCGGGGTATCTGAAGGAAACGGACTCCTGCAAACTTCCATCAGGATTAACCAACTTGACACCGGCAAGACCTATTTCGGGATTAGTGTCCATAACGCGCGTACATTTCTCAGTAATGCCCGAACCGACCAGCTTCGTGTCGGGATTGAGGTAAAAGATATATTGCCCCCTGCAGAACGGCAGAACCTGATTGTTGGCAGCAGCAAAACCTCTATTCTTTTTATTGACAATAAGCTTTACCCACGGATACTCCTTCCTTACGAGCTCAACGCCGCCGTCCGTCGAGGCGTTGTCGACAACAAAAACCTCCCGCGGCGGCCCCTGATCTTTATATAACGAAGAGAGGCACTGCCCGATAAGATCCGCAGTGTTGTACATAACAATGATAAAGGATATCTTCAATTGTTCCATATCAACCACTATTTACCCGGGCGCCGACAATTCACCCATCGGAGAACGTCTATATTTGTCTGAAGATCCGGCAAAATTGTCTTACGATCAGTCTGGAGTTTCTGATTCGCCGTGCACCCTCATTACGCAACCTCTTCACAATAAACCTTTTATATGTATGATCATCAGCTTCCCATAAACAACAAACATTCGGCGTAGCTCCCTGTTCATCCCGACAGTAAGGAGAACGCCGAAAGCCGTCACAAGCGCGTTGGAAAAAAGGCGAACAATGATAACCGTTCGAAAAACCAGATAAACAGGGTAGCTTTTCCATTTCCGAAAAAACTTATACCGGGAACGGTAAAATTCCATGCGCGAA
>DYLD01000212.1 GCA_020722315.1 Syntrophus aciditrophicus | reverse complement strand
AGGGTAATTTCTTGCAGAAAAGAATTTCTCTATTGAGGGACAATTGCCGGGGGTATGGATTATTGTCCAATAGGAATGATTTTCTGAACTTGATTTATACTTCGAAGAAGGCTTGACAGGGAACCATAAATTGTAAGACCGCATTCTCGATTGAGGGATACGTCTTTCATAAAGAGTTCGTAGAAAGGAAGGCCATGTCTATCAATAAGAGGCCGATGTTAAAAGCCATGTTCACAAGTTTTTCGTTCATGGCCCGTCGTCCGTTGCGATTGCAGCGCTTAGGGGTCAGCCGATCCATTGCCGCTGCTAGCCATCCCTCGCCCTTTTTTTTATTTTCACCATGGCCGGCATGATTTGGCTTTTCGATTGTGCCCAAAATTGTGCCCGTCATATTCAGAAACCTTCCGAAATGACCCGACACCAGCCGACATTGACAAATTACGTAACGCAGCGATTCAATAGCAGAAAGCTGCGTTTGACAAGGGTTTCTGGAAATGCCGCCCTTGTTACCGGAAAGGATTCCTAATCCGCAGGCCGCGCGTTCGAATCGCGCCAGGGGCACCAGAAAAATTTATTGGATATCACTCTGAAGCAGACTTCACAAAACAAATATTTCTTTTGATCCCTTGAAATTTAGCGCGTTGGAGAGCCGTTCCTCTGAAAATCCGTTCAAAGCTTTCCGGACTTAAGTTTTCCCAATCGGACTTTGAGTAGGACGTTATCTCCTTTTTAGGCAAGAAGTCGGGCTCGTTGTTTTGTTTCGCCTTCGAGTTCCAGGGACAGACGTTCTGGCAGATGTCACAGCCGAATATCCAGTCATTCATCTTCGTTTGAAATTCGTCCGGGATACTTTTTCTCTTTTCGATCGTCAGGTACGAAATGCATTTGCGGGCATCAAGGCTATAGGGGGTCAACGCATTTGTAGGACAGGCGTCGATGCATTTTGTGCAGGTTTTGCATAGACTTTCAACAGATTCATCGTAAAGAAGTTCCATATCCAGAATAATCTCACCGAGAAAAAGAAAAGACCCATGCTCTTTAGAGATAAGATTTGTGTTTTTGCCGATCCAGCCGAGCCCGGATTTCGCCGCCCACGCCTTTTCCATGACCGGCGCGGAATCTACAAAAATGCGCGCGTGAACACTGGGTTGGATGGTCTTGATAAACGCAAGCAGCTCGTTTAGTTTTTCTTTCAAGACATCGTGGTAATCACGACCGTAGGCATATGTCGAAACCTTATAGGTATTTTGAGGCTGACGGTTTTCGCTGAAATAATTGCACCCAACCGAAATGACCGATTTTGCACCGTCAACGAGCTTGCGAGGATCGGCCCGTTTTTCAACGTGCTTCTCCATGAAGGTCATTTCCCCGTGCATTCCTTCGCTCAACCAATTTTGGAGATGACCAAACGGGGTCTCTAAAAAGACGGCCTTCGATACCCCTACGGCCTGAAAACCCAGCTCTATGGCCTTTTGTTTGATTTGTCTTGTGGCAGATTTCAGCAAATCCTCTGACATGCAGCGTAATTTTTATATCTCCGTCATGTTGAATCTTTTGAGCTTTTCCACCAGCGTCGTCCGGTTGATCTTCAACAGCCTGGCCGCCTCACTTTTCACGCCGCGGGACCTCCTCAACGCATCAGAAAGCAGCTTTTTCTCGAGCTCTTCAAGGGTCTTGTTAAGATCAATGCCGTCTTCGGAAACTTCAGCGTCCTGTAGTACAGGTTTCTTGCTTCCTGCCGAGGCAACTATCCTCTCAGGAAGATCTGCGACGGTTATTGCTCCGCTTTCCTTCATAACAACGGTTCGTTCAATGACGTTTTGAAGTTCTCTGACATTCCCCGGCCAGGGATAACCCAGCAGAATCTTCATCGCCTCATCCGTTATTTTCGTTATGTTCTTTCGATTCAACGAATTGAACTGACGCAGAAAATGATTGGCGAGGACGGGAATATCAACCTTTCTTGTTCGTAATGGCGGAAGGTGTATCGGAATAACGTTGATGCGATAAAACAAATCTTCCCGGAACTTCTTTTCCGCGACCTTTTTTTCCAGATCCTGGTTTGTTGCAGATATAATGCGGACATCGGACTTGATCGTATTGATGCCGCCGATCCTTTCAAAAACCTTTTCCTGGATAACGCGGAGCAGTTTGACCTGCAGAGAAGGGCTCATATCCCCTATTTCATCCAGAAAGATCGTTCCTCCCTGAGCAAGTTCGAAACGACCGATTCTGCTCCGGATCGCCCCGGTAAACGCCCCTTTTTCATGGCCGAAAAGTTCGCTTTCGAGAAGATCCTCGGGAATAGCCCCGCAGTTGACCGCAACAATTTTGTTGTGTCTTCTATCGCTGTTATAATGGATCGCCTTCGCCACGAGCTCCTTGCCCGTTCCGCTTTCCCCATAAATAATGACCGTGCTGTCCGAATTGGACACCTTCTTGATCGTTTCATAAACCTTTCTCATCGCGTCGCTCTGGCCTATGAATTCTCCCGGATCAAACGCGTCGATCGGATTGTTTTCATCTATAAAACGCCAGTCTTTATAGTTCATTGCCGGATGATACTGCGATGTGGTGTGGATCGGAGTGCCGGCCTTTTCCAACGCCTGTTTGATATCATCCATCGTGTACGGTTTGGCAATGTAATCGAATGCCCCGAGTTTTATAGCCGTTACAGCAACATTTATCGAACTGGTGTTGCCGATCGCAATGATCGGACATTCCTGCCTGAGGGCCGTCAACGCTTCCAGCAAAAGCAGGCCGGTTGGACCGGTGACGTTTAAATCCGCTATGATGGCGTGGTAGGTGTTATTTGTTAAGGACTCCAGCAATTGTTCTTTGTCGAAAAAGACCTCCGCATCATACCCGATATGGGTCGTCAGCTCTTCGATTTTTCTGCACTCTGTTTTGCTATTGCCCGTAATGAGTATCTTATTTTTGGTCATTGACGTTACATCCGATACGGATAATTCTTCTTTCTAGGCAGGATTCTGTTATAATCCTTTATGCTGCACAACCTTCTTGCCTGTCGGATATGTGTTTCACCTTTTGACAAGATTTTTGTTGTGTTTTTGCAAGACCGCTTGACACCCTTGAATTATTATTTTGGCAACGGTTGATTTTTTACTCCAATTGTCCGGATATTTCAAGTCCACAAGATAC